>CAYINU010000001.1:0-12101 GCA_964364855.1 uncultured Candidatus Marinamargulisbacteria bacterium
AGAACTCATTGCCATGCAGGCGCATGTGTATTATTCGGTTCAGCTTTTGCAAGGCCAGGTGCATGCCGACTGTTTGTCCCTCATTGCCTATCACCACGAACACCTGAATGGGAGCGGCTACCCCTACCGCGTGTCCAACGCCACGTTGACCACTACCCATCAGATTCTCATCATGGCCAACATCTTGGCGGCGGTGTTGGAGGAAAGGCCTTATCGCGGACCGTTGGATCCCGCAGAATGTGAAGCGGCCCTCTCGGCTCTGGCGGGTTCCGTTGTGTCTGAGGACCTTGTTGAGATGGCGGTTGCCCAATTTTCCACATTGCAGGTTCGCCATGGTACTGCCGTGCAGGAAGGGCGCGCGTGGTATGATGCATTCACTCTAAAAACAGCCTGGACACGTAACTAAGGAGGTTCTAAATGCTAAAAAAAGAAGTCGAGTATGCCCTAAATACCCAAATGAACGTCGAAATGGTCTCGGCCTATGTCTATTTTGCGATGTCTGCTTATTTTGAGTCCCAAGGCCTAAAAGGCTTTGCCGGCTGGCTGCGCCAACATGCCAAAGAAGAACTCGGACATGCCGTCAAAATCTATACCTATATGGTCAGCCGAAGCGGTACTCTACGCTTTGATACGATAGCGTCCCCACATGGAAAATGGAACTCGCCACTGGCTGTTTTCGAAGAGGCTTTGGCCCACGAAAAGGAAGTCACAGCCGATATCGACCGACTGGTGGATCTGGCCATGAAATCCAGCGACCATGCCACTCATCATTTCTTGCAATGGTTTGTCGGTGAACAGGTCGAAGAAGAAGCCACGGTGTCTGATATCGTGAACCAGCTCAAACTGATCAAAGGCGACAGCGGCGCGCTCTTTATGCTTGATCGCGACTTGGGCGCCCGTGTTGCCAGCCCGGCATAAATAAAGTTCACACGTAACCCGCTCGCTTGCTCTCCAGATTGGGGTTGTACTTGCTAAATCCATAACATTAATTTATCCTTAACAAATATGATAAGGATAAACAAGCAAAAGGCCTTGATTGCTCAGCAAAAAAAAGTGTTCCATACACAGGATTTGGCCGTCATTTGGGGGATTAGCGATAAAAACGCCTTATATGTGACGATCGACCGATTCAAAAAAAGAGGGATTCTAATCCCGATTTTTAAAGGTTACTATGCCACCTTTCCTTTAAACAAAATCGATCCATGGGAAATCGGGACGAAGGCCATGCATGGATTTTGTTATGTCAGTTGTGAAACCATCTTGGCCAAAGAAGGGCTAATCAATGCGATCCCGCGATACATCACCCTTGTCGGAAAGAAAACATGGACTGTTGAAATAGGAGAAAATACCTATCGCTGCCGGCAGCTTCGAGACTCCTTTTTATTTCAATCGGCAGGGATTTTGGAGAAGGGGGGCGTTTACTATGCGTCCGTGCCGCGAGCAATCGCCGACATGCACTATTATAATCCCCATTTTCATTGGGATGCCCCCATTGATCGCTACCAATCGGAAGTAGCGGACATTCAAAGCGCGGTGGGTTATATAAGAGGGTAACACCCATGATGATCACTCCTCGTCCCAAAGATGCCCGTCACAAAGCCTGGTTGCTCCGCCTATTAACGGCTATTGCGGATGACCCTGAATTGGCACAATGCTTGGCCTTTAAAGGGGGAACGTGTGCGGCAATGCTAGGGGTGTTAAATCGATTTTCCGTTGACTTGGATTTTGATCTTCTGAACGGATATGACAGGCTCCCCATCATTCGGCAAAGATTCGAATCCGTCTTTTCCAAATTGGGCTTGGTGATTAAAGATCAAAGCAGCACAGGCGTGCAGTTTTTTGTAAAATACGATGCGCCGCCTCATGAAAGGAGCACGATTAAGATTGATTCCCAGTTTCCACCCCCCGTATCCAATCGCTATGAGCAAGCGTCCTTTACCGAGATTGATCGCACACTAAAAGTGCAAACGCTTGAAACCATGGTGGCAAATAAATTGGTGGCGGTACTGGATCGGTGGGACAAGCATCGGTCGATTGCCGGTAGAGATATTTATGATATCCATCATTTTCTTCTGAACGGATATCGGTACCTCCCGGAAATCATTATCGAGCGAACCGGGTACTCATTAAATCATTTTTTTGAAAAATTAATCCATTTTATCGAAACACATTGTAGGTTAACCCAAATACAACAAGATCTGAATACCCTATTGCCCTTGCAAGTTTTTCAGCGTATTAAAGCGCTCAAACAAGAAACGTTGGTGATGTTGCAAGATGAGCGGAGACGGTTGTGAAATGTCTGTTGGGGGAGCCTTGCCGTTAGTTTGACACTTCCAGGCACAAACAGGGGTGACGCCTTATTTGTACACCGTGACGGTGGTGGGCCGACAGCGATACCCGGGGGTGCGCGGTAAACTGTTTAGGTTGCGCTGAATTTTTTGAGTAACTGGCTCAGCAATTCGGCCCGACTTTTGACCTGCAATTTCTGATAAATGTTTTTCAGGTGGTTTTTCACCGTGGCTTCCTCGATGAACAGTGCTGCGGATATGGCCTTGTTGTCCTTACCCAAGGACAGCTCCTGAACTATTTCCACCTCTCGCTGGGTCAAGGGGTAACTGCGCAGAACGGTGTCCAATGTGCTCTGCGACTTTTGAAGAACTTTAGAATAAAAGCGGATGGATAGCACGAGAATGCAGAATATAAATCCGGTGCCGGTATAGTACACGATCGAGACCGCCTGCGGGGTGAACGGGATGCGAAAGTAAGGGGAGTTTTTCAGCATTTCCAGCACATAAAATAAGCCCAGCGGAAGTCCGATAAAAATCGGCAAGACTTTTTTTTCGCCGCCCAGCAAGGCAAACGAAACCGGAATCAATGTAAACAAAATGTTTTGAATGCCGGAGCCCTGCCCGACGAAATAGCAAAACACAAACACCCAAAAATTAATCCAGCAGACCAGCCAGATGCGCGCCTGTCGATTATAGCCTTTCCAATTGAGAACCCATGTTAGGCCGAACGTCAGCTCGACCAGTAGCACCAATCCCCCCAAAAATGTCGATCCCAGCAGTGGAAAAATCAACACGTAGGGCGCCGAAACGCCTACAAATGTCGCGGTCAACTGGTTGCTCAATACGATTTTTCTGGCCGTCTCGTAAGATTTGGCATGATGACTCCCCAATTCAAACAGGTTTTTGAGAATGCCCATGTCAACCCTTCCGCCAAATGAACTCAAAACTATCCTATAGAACTAGATGTAAAAAGGCAAATTGTGCCTTTTGGGCCAGAGACACAGCCTTCAAATGTGGTACACTTTTGTCCCAATGCCCAGATCTTGGCTTTGTGTATACTAGCGCCTTCTTAAGGAGATTAGTTGTGAAAAAAGTGATAGCCCTTGAGTCGTCCTTATTTGCGAGATTTGTTACCGAGACGGGGCATGGCCCGTCTTACGTCAGAGGAAACCCGCGGCGGTCGGGTGATGCGCTCCTAGGGAGCGTGATGCCAGGGGTATCATTTGATGGCAGACGGCATGTGCTGCTGTTTCCCAATATAGCTGCCCCGTTTGATGACACCGTTCGCCAGCAGATTTTACATGAGCTGGCGCAAGGCATGTTTGCCGGCGACGAACCCGCATTTCCTTGGGAAAGGCTCGAAGAAAATTGCTTCGGCACCCAAAGCCCTGTGCACCATCCCCAGTGGGCAGGAACAAAGGTATCCCTCATTTTGGTGTATCTGGAACACCTCATTCAAGCCGCATTCCAGCGAAGCTATTGCCAAACAGCAGCCGATTTTGCGCAATGGCAACAGCGATGGCAGCCGGTATTAACTGAAGGTCAGGCGGAGTTGGCGCGGTCTGGACTGGCGCAATTAACGGAACGCGCGCCCCAAGTATTGCAGTTGCTTCAGCCCAGTCAAACCCTGACCGTGGATGTTGCACTTTGCGCAGATGTGCTGCAGGTCGTGCTTCTTCCTAGGGTGTCTAAGGTGAAGATACACGCCAACATGGTGTGGGTGGAAACCAAGACGAATGTCGAATGCCAACTGCATCCGACGGGCCGTGTTCCGTCCAATACTGTTAACCCATGGCATGCGGAGCGCTTGCAAGCCTGTCAAAGTGCGTGCGCGACGTTTGTGACTGATGTGTTAACCACGCATTTCAAGCCGTTGTTGGATTCCGTGCAATGGATATTTGCCATGTCTGTTTACTTGAATACGATGCGTGTGGCCGGTGCTGCACCTAATCTCGGTCCGAATCCCGATCGAAAAGGGCCGGCAGTATCCCGCCTTCCCCACGCCACACCCGCTATCAGTTCTGGCGTCCAGTTGCTGGTGACAAAACCGATTGATTTAAAACCGAGCCGGCGCATGCTGGCCGCGATCGCGAATTCGAGAGCCGGATTGGCCGCACTGCCCTCGGGGGGAGGATGCCAAGTACCACCTCGCCGACTCTCCTACCCAGCGTGTTTTGTGCTAGCCATTGACTATACTCCCCAGTCTCCGTCTGCTGTGATGCCAGTTTCGCCTACCTTTTCTGTGGAAGTGCTGGGATGGGGTCCCGTCCACATGGCTGCGACCGGTGATTTGGTGAGGCTCAGGCAATTGGTTTTGGAAAATGGTGGGGTCGTGCACCACGTCACTGGTTCTGGCATGACCCCGCTGGCCTGCGCGTGTGCGTTCGGGCAAACGGACGCCGTCCAGGTTTTACGGTCCAGTGGTGCATTGCTAAACGTGCCCGATTACAACGGCCTGCCACCCCTCTTTCATGCCATCCGTTCCGGGCGGGTTGACACGGTGCAAGCGCTCTGTGCCGGTCCCGCGGCGCCAAGTGTGTCTCCTATAACCCTGATACAAGATCTTCGCCGGCAACTGGCCGAAACACTCGTCAACATTGGGGACGCTGCACGCTGTGACGATCCCATGCGCGAGATTGGCGAACGCTTATCCGCATCCATGCGTGCACTCGATGCACAACTGCAGGCAACGGCTGACCCATCCCACACCTTTCATGATGATCGGCGCATTCTGCACGAAGCCTTGGCCGTCGTCGCGGCTCGGTTCCACGCGATGATGGACCACCACGCGTTTGCTGCGACCCCCACCGAAGCGGAGACCCTGGCCGGTTTGGAAGCCATTGTTAAGTCTCTTGACCTCGCGGATTTGGCCCGCGACAGAAGAAATTTATCGCAACAAACGGTGGGCATCGGCATTGTGGTGAACTGGTTTTTTGGCTATGTCACGTTAGGCTTCACAATTCGCTCAACTTTTTGGGCGTTGGATACCGTTTCGCAGACCCATTTTACAAACTTGAACGGGGCTGAGTTTGACGCGCCATTTTTCCAAAAATACGTTGAAAAAGTTCTGGGCGGTATCGGCCGATATGCCATGGGACAAAAAAATGAGTTAACCACCGATCAAGTGTCTGTGATGGCCCTCACCATTTATGGTTTTTTGGTTTTGGGAGCTATCTACCCCATCAATGGTTTGGTCAATCTGCGTGAAGCAGCCCGATTACGGCGCGAGCATCCCTTGGGACCTTCGGTCAACACAGAAAAACTGGTGCGCATACGCCAAGACCTGTTGCGCTTTGTCGAACTCTATTTGCCCAATAAATATCCGGAGATTGCCCGGCAACTTTCCGCCATCCAGGAGGCGGTTTGGGGACGCGCACTTCGCCATATGGGGAGTCTTTTGGATGTAGTGGCTGTTGCATCTGGCTCCCAAGTGGATGTGTTTTACCGGATGCCATCAGGCGAGGACGCCCTGTGGTTGGCCGCCCAGGACGATCCCGTGATGTTTGGATGTGTGCTGGACCATGTGGTGGCATCTGGGCAGGTCGGGCGACTGGACTGGGAACGCCGCTATGGACCCGAATTGAAAAGTCTGTTGGCGGGTTTGGTGGGACATCGGAACCTGCCGGGGATTTGCCGACTGTTGGACATGGGGTGTCCGATCGATGATACCGGTGCTCAAACGGCACTTGACGCCGGAAGCGTCGACGTCATCACCCTCTTCCTCAATCATGGATGGGACCCCAGGCAGATGAAACCAAAACCCCAACCGACCCGTAACGCAGTTGAGCAAGATCTGACGGCATTATACAGATCCCTCGGTCTAGCACAATCTATCATGGAATCGAATGCGCTGGCCTTCCCCATTGCCACACGACTCAGACAGCAACCCACAGCCTCGCAGGCTCCAACAGTGAGTTCCTTGGGAGAAGAAATTCTGCCAGTGCTCCATTGGATAGTTGTCGAGAGACCGCTGCTTGAATCGGACCAGACCCGGTTGGCGGACATATTACCCAGGGTCTTTCACGATCCGGCCCGCGTGGCTGATCAGCCGGTGTTGTTTGAATTGCTTCGGTTGCTTTTGTACGTTCATCCCAAACTATCGCTCCGAATCCTGACTGCGCTTCACGGACTGCCAGCGTTAGATCGTCAATTTGCGTCCGTCGTTTTGCGAAAAGCGGCCACGTTGAGGTTGAGTCCCGAGGAGGCCCTTTCGTTTTATTGGGTGCAAAAGCAGCTGGGCTGGAACCTGATGTCCGCCCAGTGGAAAAGTAACGATGATGGCGTGAGTCTGTTGCACCAGGCCTGTGCGGAGGATGATGCCGGCATGGTTCAATTGCTGCTGGCTGAAGGGGCGGATCCCAATGGGGCAGATGCCACGGGTCGAACCCCACTGCGTGTGGTGCCATTTGGCGCGACGACGGCGTCGCTGGCGTTGCTCCTAACCGCTGGTGCACGTCAGACGTCGGACCAGGATGGCGTGACGCCGCTGCGCCTCGCGATTCAGGCTGGCTCGGAGGCCGCGGCGAGACTGTTGATCTCCAATGCTACATTGCCTGATTTAACCGGCGTTGATGAAAAGGGGGAGTCGCTATTTCATCATTTGGCGCGGTCGTCTTTGACCGGTCTTTTGCCCGACATCATCCAGCGATTTGCGCAATTGCAAGGGACTGTGGATGCGGTGCTTCACTTGCCCAATCAATCGGGCATGGCACCACTGGACCTCCCCGACTGCCAAGCGTGCTGGCAAAGCCCGCTTCGGACCCTGGGAGCGAGGGTCAGCACTACCACCGACATTGCAAACCATAAACTGTCGTTTTTACTTAAGGGTTTTGGGATTCAGGTCACGCCCAATGTCTCAGAGAGTCAGGCTGCCTTTGGCGAGCGGGCCCTCAGATGCGTGATCGCGGCGCGGGGTGTCGGCGCAGCACGTGATGTCGATGCATCGCGTCATGTCGACGCTGTTGTCGCATTGCACCAAAGTTGGCAGGTGCTATTTCAAAACCTACTCGCAACCGGTGAGTATCCCATTGTGTTGGTGTTGGCGACCCAAGACCCGGCGTTTCTGGACATCATTTTGTCTCAATTTGGGCGCCTTTTGGTCAGCCAGCCCTATTTTTCAACGCCGGCCTTTTTTGCCGCATGTGCTCAGGCGTCTACGGAAGGGACGTTGCGATTGCTAGAAGAATGGCTTTACCAGAGATTTGGCACGGCCAAGCCAGATTCGCGCCAGTGGGAGGCCTTCCTTGCCCAACTTAAACTACCACGCGCACTTAATGGTGCGGTGTCCAGACTTTACACCGACTTCAAGCAACGCATGCAGTTTCTGGCGGCCATGCGAGCCGCGCCCGAATTGAATTCGATTAATCAACGGCTGACGCTGTATGGACTCCGATCGGGGGACCTATTTGTCAACGGGTTTAATCTGCGCCAGCAGACTCAGGTGAGAGACACGCTGATCGAACTGGCACTCGCGCATCCGCGGGCTGTCCCCAAAAGGCCCGACGGCAGTACGATTTTCCATTGGCTGGCTGTCTATTGTGATCTTGTCTATTACCAGCTTAAAGATCTGGCAAAACATTTTGATATCAATGTAAAGCGAGCCGATGGTCAGACGGCACTCCACGTGGTGCTCGCGCGCAAAACGATTTCCAGGAGCGATGAGATTCTGATTATGGGATTAATCGAGGCTGGCGCGTCCCTTGATATTCCCGATGGTGCCGGGAAAACGGCGAGAGCCATCATTGCCGAGCGCCATTTGGATAGCGTTTTGTTTCAAGCCAAGCACGCAAGGCACTCCGGCCTGTGCGGGATCATACCGAGAAAATATAAAACATACGAGGAGTAACCAATGAAAAACAGCGTATTACAAGCAACTATTTTGGCAGTTGCATCGGTGGGTATTGCATTCGGCCTGGTGGGCTGCGGCACAACCTCCAGTTTGACTTCGGGAAATGGTAATTCGCCCTCAACCACCACGTTTGCGTTCTCGCCCTCAACACTGTCGCCCAGTGCGAATGACGCCATTACCGTTACCGTGAAGCCCAGCTCCCCAACGACTTACAATGTCAGTTGGAAAACGGTGGATGGCCAGGGATTTACGTATTCGAGTCCCGGCTTGAACATTTCGGTGGGGGGTAATTTTTCTGGGATCACCACGGCACAAACCACGGGCACCACCACGTTTTCGTTTAGTGCAAAGACGTCTGGTGATCAATTTTATTTGGTGGGGACAGTGTTGGACGCCTCAAATTCCACACTCGCCATTACAACACTTAATTTTTCTGTAAAATAGAATCTGCGCTGATTTCGGACATGTGCAGCTATAATGACGGCGTGTCGGACACTGCGATGCCGTCATTGAGTCCACGTCCAAGCTCACCTGCCCAAAAGTAGCAGGTCACATTTGGCCCTTTTGAGCTAAATACAAGACGGTATCAAACCCCCTATCATCCTCCGTGATGAGGTATAAATTACTTGCGGCCTATCCGCAAATCGGGAATCTACTCCGGTATACACCCGCCCACCCAACAGACACGTCACACACCGGAAGACGATGGCCACTCAGTCTGACCCATAGTGAACGGCTGGGGTATTTGAAGTCGTTGATCTCAGCCATTCCGTTGCGGTATCGCGAGCTGTTAGCCCCGTATTTCGATGCCCTTCGAGACCTCAAACACGAGGGGGTTTGGAGTGTGCCGCTACAGGTATTAGATCGCTTGCGACAACTCAAAACAAATCCACCTGAGCTAAAAGAGATTATAGACAACTTATGGCTTCATACTGTGCGAGCGTTTGTCGAAAATAGTCCAAAGCCCCATGATTTTTCGGCAATGGTACTAACAAGCTATGTGTTAGACGTTCAGTCCCTTAGGACAATTGCAAATCTGATTACAACGCCGGAGGAAGCCACTGCATTTTTTGACGAGCTCGGACCCTATATTATTCGGTTCGAAAATGTGCCGATCCTTCTGAGATGTCTCAGTCCGTCTGTCATCACCCCTCAACTGCTGCAACAATTGATGGCGCAATGGGGCAAAACTGCGTTGGTCATTCGTGGCATCTGCCAAGATATGGCGTTTCAACTGGCCCAAACCACGCCGAATCCAAAAGACATCGAGGCCCTATATGCCCAATTTGAAACCGAATGCCCAGAGGTTGCCCGATACTGTAACGCCGTGATTTTAGAAAAGCGGCCAGGCATCAGTTGTCTATTTCGCTTTTTAGAGCATCCCGACTTATTGGCCGAGGATCGGTTAGAAATCATGAGAACCATTTGCAAAAATGGCCACGACCAAGATGTAAGGGAAAGGCAGCTCGATATCTGATTGAACATCAGAAAGTGAGACTGGATGATCGCGATTATGATGGCAGAACAGCCCTGAGGTATGCGGTGGAATATGGCGGAGTTGACACTTGCCAGCTTCTGGAACGGGTGGGCCAAGTGGCAAAAGAGATAACACGTGCCGGAGAAGAAGTCGAATTTTATAAAATCTACACCGATTTTTTCCAGTCACCGGTGGCCCCCGCCTCCCTGAAGTCGGAATGGTCACGCCTGCCTGCTTCCGTGCAGCAATTGATGCGTCATTACTTGCTTTTGGACCAAATCAAAGCCAGGTATGACATTCACTATGTGGCTCGGGATGAAGCCAAATATTTTGCAACAGTGGAATGGATGGAGTATCACGAAGGTTGTTGGTACATCAGATCGAGAAGCACATGGTTTCCGTCTGTATACCAAGGCGACATGGACGCTGGAAATCGACCGTGGGGACGCGGAACGATCGTATTTGATCGAACATGTCGAACAGAGGGGTTTTTTATACACGGCAGACCTGAATACAAATGCAGAGACTACCATGGCAACGGCAAGCTGTTTTTTGAAGGGACCTATCGAGATGGCCAAATGTGGGGACGGGGTAAAAAGTACTGGGATACAGGAAACCGTCACTATGAAGGGGAGTTTAAAGCAGGGGAGTACCATGGCGAGGGAAAAGAATATAACGAGGATGGCACATTGTTTTATTCAGGACAGTGGCGAAATGGAAGAAAACATGGCGGCACACTCTATTATCCTTAGCAAAGGAACGGAGCCCATTCGGCGGTAACCTTGACCTAATGCCGCAACTGGCTTTTGATGAGATTCAGTGCTGAACCTGCCTTAAACCACGCGATTTGCTGGGCATTGTAGGTATGGTTGAGCGTGATGGACTCCGTCTGGCCATTGGCATGGTGCGCTACCATGGTTAACGGACGCTCCGGTGCAAAGTCTGTTAGACCGGTAATGTCAAAGGTGTCTGCTTCCTGGATGCGGTTGTAGTCCGCCTTGTCGGCAAATGTGAGAGCCAACATGCCTTGTTTTTTGAGGTTGCTCTCGTGAATGCGGGCAAATGATTTGACAATGATAGCCCGCACGCCCATGTAGCGCGGTTCCATGGCTGCGTGTTCACGGGACGATCCCTCGCCGTAATTCTCATCGCCCACAATAATGGACCAGATGCCGTGTTTTTTGTAATCCTCAACCACCGTATAGATGGGGGCATCATATCCGGTGAGGGGATTTTTGACCATGTTGGCTTGGTCGTTAAAGGCATTCACCGCGCCGGACATCACATTTTTGGAGATGTTTTGCAGGTGGCCTCGGTAAGCCAGCCAGCTACCGGCCGGGGAAATGTGGTCGGTGGTGCATTTGCCTTTGACTTTGACCAACAGCCGCAGCCCCGTTAGGTCTTTGCCATCCCAAGGCGTGAACGGTTCGAGCAATTGCAAGCGTTCGGACTTGGGATCCACTTGGATTTCGATAACCGCCCCATTTTTTGCGGGTGCTTGATAGCCGTTGTCGTGGTCGGTAAAGCCCCCGGGTGGCAATTCGTAGCCGGTGGGGGGATCCAATTTCACAGGCAACCCTTCTTCGTTGAGCAAGGTGTCCGTCAGCGGATTGAACCGCAGGGTTCCTGCAATGGCGTAGGCGGTCACAATTTCCGGAGACCCTACAAACGCGTAGGTATTCGGATTGCCGTCGTTACGTTTGGCGAAGTTTCGGTTAAAGGACGTGATGATGGCATTTTTTTCTTGCTTTTTGGCATTGTGGCGCGCCCATTGCCCAATGCAGGGCCCACAAGCATTGGCCAATACCAGACCACCCATTTCTTCAAATGCTTTTAGCTGGCCATCCCGTTCGACGGTGGCTCGGATCATTTCAGAACCTGGCGTGATGGTAAATTCGGAATGCACACGCAGGTGTTTGTTAGTGGCTTGTTTGGCGACAGATGCGGCGCGGTCCAAATCCTCATATGAGGAATTGGTACAGGAGCCGATTAGTCCCACGGACAGGGTTTGGGGCCAATCATTTTCCGCAGCGGCTTTGGCCAATTGCGACACCGGCCAGGCCCGGTCCGGAGTGTAGGGGCCGTTGACATGAGGCTCGAGGGTCGACAGATCGATTTCGATGACCCGGTCATAATAGCGATCGGGATTTTGCAGGACTTCGGAGTCAGCACATAGTTCGGAGGCGATGGGAGCAAGCGCGTCCACTACGGCTTGCCTGCCAGTAGCTGCCAAGTAGACGGCCATTTTTTCATCATAGGGGAATACGGATGTGGTGGCACCGACCTCGGCTCCCATGTTGCAGATCGTGCCTTTTCCCGTGCAGGACAGAGACGCTGCGCCTTCGCCGAAATATTCGATAATTTTGTCTGTGCCACCGTTGACGGTCAGGATGCCGGCCAGCTTTAAAATAACGTCTTTCGGAGAGGTCCATCCGGATAGCTTTCCGGTGAGTTTGACGCCGACGAGCTGGGGATATTTGAGTTCCCA
>CAYINU010000001.1:12201-23009 GCA_964364855.1 uncultured Candidatus Marinamargulisbacteria bacterium
GCCCCTTTTTGGGCCAAAATGAGGTGGTCACAGTGGACCGTGGTGGGGACCGATACCCGGGGTTGGCCGGATTGCATAAATTGAAGCAACGCCATCTGGGCCGTGGCATCTTGCATGGCGACCCGGTCGGGGTTGAAATCGACATAGGATTTGCCGCGAACGGGTTCTTGGGCGAGGGGGTGGGCCAGGTGGGTGAGTAGGATTTTTTCGGTATACGTCAGGGGCCGGTTGAATGGTTTTCGAACAGCGGCCAAACGGCTGGAAAATGAGGCACAAAAGGCCTCGATAAGGGGTTTATCAAATAACATGGGCTATCCTTTGCAGTTCAAAATGGGAGGCAAAGTGTCTCACCGGCATTATAGGCCTTTCACTTCCGTCCGCACAATTTGATTCTGGGTATCGACGTATATCATGATGTTGCGGGCAACGACATATTTGGATTATGGCTTACCCGATGCCGGGTATTGTAGCGGCTGTTTAAGCCAATCCTGAGCAGCCCGAACCTCGCAGCCATTCGGAAATGTTTTCTCCCGGTCCAACTGTTTGCAAAGTTGGATAGCAGCCGCATGGGGCAACTTTTCTTTAAATAATCGCAAAGACCGAGACAGCGTTCCATCGGACCATTTTGCTTCGATAAGGGTGGCCTGCTCATTTATATGTACAAGAAAATCAACTTCCAGCCCGTCTTTTGTCCGGCAGTAATGTAATCCGATATCCGCACCTGTCGTGTCTTCTATAAAGTGTAGGCGTTTTAAAAGTGCGCAGGCGATTAGATTTTCGAATTTTTGGCCCTCGTCACCGAGAACATAGGCCGTGTCGTAAAAGTAGAATTTGGGCTCTTTTAGCAATGACCGTGCAATATTTTTGGAATAAGGAGATACCCTAAAAATCACATAGAGGTTTTCTAGAATCTGGGTCCAGTGTTGGATGGTTTGGGATGCTACCTGAAGATCGCGTGCCAAGGACATATACGATATGGAAGACCCGACGGACCGTCGAAGCAGTTGAATCAATGTTTCAATGCCCTTAATGTTGCGAACGTTTTCCAGATCCAAAAGGTCTTGTTTGATAATGATGTCCAGGTGCGTTTTTTTCCACAAATTGTATTCGTCGGTCGAGCCCTTTATAAAAGGCTCTGGAAAGCCGCTATAGGCCATCAACCGGTCCAATATATGATCTGAAGTTGCGGTGTAGGTAGGGGATAATTCGGCAAGATCAAGCGGGTGTAGCCGGTACCGAAAGTAACGGCCAGCCAACGAATCTCCCATTTTGCGATAAGTATCCAAATTAGCGCTGCCTGTCACTACCAAGGCAGGCGGAACGCCTTCTTTGTCGTACACGCCTTTTAAATAGGATTTCCAGTTTTTAAGCTTGTGCAACTCATCAAAGATGACCAGTTTTTTTTTGCGATCCCAGCTTTTTTGCAATAAAACAGCACGGTCTTCCGCATTGTCGTAATTGAAGTAGTCAAAAGAAGAAGTGAGTGTTTTTGATAATGTGGTTTTTCCGCACTGGCGCGGGCCGGTGATGAGGACAATTTTTTCTTTGAGTCTTTTTTGAATAAAAGGTTCAAGGGATCGTTTTAAGTTCGTCATGTCGACTATTATAAATTAAACTTCAAAAAAGTCGCGACTTTTTTGAAGTAGACTTTGGTTTGGACGGTTAATGCTGGCCTTCGGCGATCTCTTGGTAGAGCTGGTAAAAATCTGCCAGCGTGAGTGTGTCAGCTCGTCGGTTCGGATTTTGTTGCAAGAACGGCAAGGCGCCGACGGATCGGGGATAGGGGTGATACGGATTGTTTACCAGGTTGTTGAGCAAAGTCTTGCGGCGGGCCCACATGGCCGAACGGATGAAGGCAAAAAACCGGTCGGCATCCACCTCAAAAGGCAAGTTGCTGCGCCGTGTCAACGATACGACGCTGCTATCCACGGCCGGAACCGGCCGAAACACGTTCCGGGACACGTGAAATAGAAGTTTTACCTCAAAAAAATAGTGGGTGAAATAAGTCAAGCTAGTCAGGGCTTTGGTACCGGGAACCGCAGTTAGCTTTTGGGCAAATTCTTTTTGGACCATCAAAACATTGCGGTCCAGATAAGCTCGGTTAGTCACAAGCCATTCCACGATAGCCGCGCTGATGTAGTAGGGGATATTTGCGATGACGCGATTGGGGCGATCCATCCAGCCGGACATATCAATCGTTAAAATATCGGCTTTTACAAACGTGACGTTATTGCGGTCTTTGAGGCGGTTTTGGGTGATAGCGAGGCACTCGGGGTCGAGCTCGACGAGGGTGAGGTGACGGCATTTTTCAGCCATAGCCAAGCTAAACCAACCTTCGCCGCAACCAATTTCCAACACGTGGTCTGTGGGCAACACCTCAGATTCGCGGACGATTTTATCGATGATATTTTTGTCTTTGATAAAGACTTGGCCGAGGTGGTGGCCCATTAAGGTGTCCTGCACAATTGGGCAGCCAGCCGAATGGCTTCGAGCATCGAGCGAGGATTGGCCTTGTCTTGGTAGGCGATGTCAAACGCGGTGCCGTGATCAGGCGAGGTACGCACAAAAGGCAGACCAACGGTGACATTGACCGCGTCGTCAAAGGCCAATAATTTTAGCGGGATTAGTCCCTGGTCGTGATACATGGCGATCACAATATCGAACTCGCCCTGATAAGCACGGTGAAAGAGACTGTCTGCGGCGTACGGTCCGGTAATACTGGGGTGGTTAAATGCCGCAACAGCCGGTGAAAGGATCTCAATTTCCTCACGCCCAAAACGACTGTCTTCTCCGGCGTGGGGATTGAGCCCCGCCACCGCTATCCGGGGGATGGGAATGCGGAGCAATTTTGCAAAATCGAGGGCCTTCTCAAACGTCTCCGTTAACATGGCTGGGGTCAGCAGCAGGGGAACGGCGGACAATGGGTGATGGATGGTCGTTAACATCACGCGCAGCTTCGGAGAGGTGAAGGCCATCCGTACCGAAGGCGTATGGGTCTTGGTTTTTAAATAGGTCGTATGGCCGGTGTGGGGCATATCCAGTAACGAAAAGCAGGACTTGTGAATGGGACCCGTGACCAGGGCATCTACCTTGTTTTCCATTGCCATTTCGGTAGCCAGCTCCAATGTGGTGACAGCAGCTTGGGCATTGTGCCGGCTGGTGTTACCCAGGGTCAGATCGGCGCTTCCCACATCTATCCATGCGCTCATCAGGGTCGGATGTTGACGAATGGATTTCCCTAGCTCGCCCAGGTGGCCCAACACGGAAGCAGGCCCCACAATAACGGGCTCAAAGGGGGTATTGCCCAGCGACAATAATGCCTTGCAGACCACCTCCGGTCCGATCCCGCCAGGATCTCCCAACGTGATGGCGATTCGTGGTTTAGTCTGACGGGTCATAGGTCCTCCAATTTGAAATGGATACGGTGTCGTGAAGCATGCTTTTGACAAATCTGAAGTCCAACTGAAGATCTGTCAAAATGGAATTTACACCCTCAGAATCTGGCCGATACCTTTGATTTTCATGAGTCTTTTCATCAAAAGCATCTGCAAGCCAGGGGTAGTCATGATCTCGAGTTCGACAAAAACGATACCGTTACTGCGGGCCAATGATTTTTTGGTGATTTGGATGCCCAGCTTATGGAGGGTTTCTTCGATTCCGTCCACCGCGCCCAGGTGCCGCAGTTCGATATTGAGCGAATAAGGCACCCAATATTTTTGGGAGCTGCGATTGGTGATGTTGGAAAACAACAAAAACAAAATGGCGATCAGCGTGACAATAAACGAGGCCAGGTAAAACCCAGCCCCCACCATCATCCCAATGGCTGAAACGACCCAAATAGTGGCAGCAGTGGTGAGTCCATACACGGATTGCCGAGACTGCAAAATAGTGCCGGCCCCGATAAAGCCCACGCCGGATACGATTTGGGCGGCAATACGGCCGGGGTCACCATCTGTAGTGAAGTGTAGGGACAAAAACGTAATCGCACATGCGCCCAGGCTGATCAACGCGTGAGTCTTGAATCCAGCAGGTTTGCCCCGCAACTCGCGCTCAGACCCGATGACAGCCCCAAATATAAGGGCCAAAAAGCATCGGACAAAGAAATCCAGATACAGTGCGAATACCGACATTACGAGGTATTATATCAGCCGCGCTGTGTTGTGCGTACCTAAGAGGGTGTCTTGGTAAAATACCTGTGCGGATCGGTAGGCCTTCATGGGTCAGACCTTGTGCGTGGAACAATTTCCAAGTGACAGCCCAAAAACGTGAGTACATCCATGAGTTTATCCAACCGAATGGTGGGTTTTCCCTGCTCCAAATCGCGTAAAAACCGCAACCCCACGCCGGCACGCAAGGCAAACTCCCGCTGAGTCAGTCCCAGCATCAATCGGTTTTGTGCAACGGCCCGTCCCAGCTTTTGTTCCCGGACATGTTTATTCATAGATGGATTATACACGATCGGGTATAAATTATGAATTTTCACAGTTTAGAAACACTGATCGGGTATAATTTGATATAGACTATACCTGATTGGGTATTATACGAGCCGCTTTATTGTCTTCACTACACCTGACCCTTACAATACTCCCATCTTTTATACATTTTGAGAGGGTCAAACGATGAATGAGAACCAACGCCCTTTTTCTTCTCAAGTTGTCGATGGAGCGGATCGGGCGCCCTCGCGTGCCATGCTGCGGGCTGTCGGGTTTGGGGATGCTGATTTTAAAAAACCTCAGGTCGGCGTGGCATCCACATGGAGCATGGTCACCCCATGTAACATGCATATCGATCAACTGGCCAAAGAAGCTGAAAAAGGCGTGAACCATGCCGGAGGGAAAGGCGTCATATTCAATACGATTACGGTGTCTGACGGCATTTCCATGGGAACGGAAGGCATGAAGTATTCGCTGGTCTCGCGGGAAGTCATTGCCGATTCCATCGAGACGGTGGTGGGTTGCGAGGGATTTGATGGGCTTGTTGCGGTCGGGGGGTGCGACAAGAACATGCCCGGATGTCTGATGGCGATGGCCCGCTTGAACCGGCCTGCCGTGTTTGTCTATGGCGGTACCATTATGCCGGGTCAATTCCAAGGCAAAGATGCCGACATCGTGTCGGTGTTTGAAGCAGTGGGCGCGCATGCGAGCGGAAAGTTATCCGATGCCCAGCTGGCCGATGTCGAGAAATATGCCATTCCGGGCCCTGGTTCCTGCGGAGGGATGTACACGGCCAATACAATGGCGTCGGCAATTGACGCGCTGGGATTGAGTCTGCCCAATAGCTCTGCACAAGCTGCCATATCCGACGAAAAAAAATCGGACTGTTTCCGCGCCGGTGAAGCGGTAATGAATCTGATCGAAAAAAACATCAGGCCTAGAGATATTTTAACCAAAAAAGCCTTTGAAAATGCGATCACGATGGTGATGGCGTTGGGCGGATCTACAAATGCCGTATTACATCTTTTGGCCATTGCCCATGCGGCCGATGTGCCGTTGACGCTGGCGGACTTCACCCGCATCGGCCAAAAAACACCGGTGTTGGCCGATCTGAAACCCAGCGGCAAATACGTCATGGCCAAGCTCGTTGAAATCGGTGGGGTTACACCGCTGATGAAAATGCTGCTCGACGCGGGGTATTTGCATGGCGACTGTATAACGATAACGGGTAAAACAGTGGCCGAGAATCTAAAAGACGTCAAACCCTATCCTGCTGGTCAGGACATCGTCTGCCCGTTGAACGACCCGATCAAAAAAGAGGGGCATTTAGTAGTGTGTTACGGCAACTTGGCGCCGCAGGGCGCAGTAGCCAAAATTTCCGGCAAAGAAGGTACCCATTTCGAGGGAAAGGCGCGGGTGTATGACTCCGAGGAGCTGGCCCTCAAAGCCATCTTGGACGGCAGGATCCAAAAGGGAGATGTCATTGTCATCCGGTACGAGGGACCCAAAGGGGGGCCGGGCATGCGGGAAATGCTTTCGCCAACCTCAGCGGTCATGGGCAAGGGCCTGGGGACCTCAGTGGCCCTGATCACCGACGGACGGTTTTCCGGTGGCACTCATGGCTTCGTGGTGGGCCATATTACGCCAGAGGCCTACGAGGGTGGGCCGCTGGCCATCGTGCAAGAGGGGGATGCCATTATGATCGATGCGCAAAACCACGAAGTCGTTTTACAGGTGTCAGACGCGGAAATCCAACGCCGGCTAGCGGCCTGGAAACGCCCCGAATCCCGCTACAAACGTGGCGTATTGGCGCGATATGCGCATACGGTGTCCTCTGCTTCGCAAGGGGCGGTCACCGATCTGTATTAAGCCGTCGTTGAATTTTATGGTTGGGATAGTCCAGCATGAATGCTATCCTCGAAGTATATTCCGTTTTGATGGAGGGAAAAAAAGATGCGCTTAAAAGCTCATAATGTGTTGTGGATGATGGTCTTATTGTTGGCGGCTACCCCCGCTTTTGCCGACCTTAATCTGAATTTAAAAGAGGTGATGAATAATGCCGTGTTGGCTTGGCAAATCAAGGCCGAGAATAACACCCACTCTGCCGCGTATGCCGATCTGCAAGAACGGCTTCAACTGGCCCAACGCAGCAAAACCAATCTGATATTTAATGCGCAAGATTTACAGAATTTCGCCTCCGCTCCCGATTACAATACGTTGGTCAATGCGCAATTGATTCATAGCTTTTCCACACCATTTATTTGGGGAAGTAATGTCAGTACCGGTGTGGGTGCTACCTACACCCGCCAGTTCCAGCCGTCGGTGTCCGATCGGTTGGCGCCATATCTGTCCCTCAGCTATAAGCAGCCATTGTCGCCGAAAGCCATTGCTTACGCCGAGCAAAAAAACAGCTATTCCAACACCGAGTTGGCCCGCCTAAAAGAACAGCAGGACCGGGATCAATTCCTGCGCCAAATCGTGCACCAATACTACTCGGTGTACCGTTCGAATCAACAGTACGACATCGCCAATGTGGATGAGCAGCTTGATGAGCTACAAGACAATGCCAACGCGGTCTCTGCCTCCAGTGCGTCTATTCAAGCACTGGTCACCCAGGCAGACCGCCTGGTGCAGCTGGCCCGACTGCAAAGACAGCGCTCTTCGGTCAATTCCCAGACCGAAAACTTCCTTAAAAAGGTTGGGATTTCCGCTGACGTTGATGATAACCCAGTCATCTTTTCAACTTTGCCCATACTGGCCAATGTGACGCTGACGCCGCCTGAGCAGCTGCCCCCGGAAACCCAGTCCTTGAGTGCAATTTTGGACCAACAAGAAATGGCCAGGCGCCAAATACAGCTTTTGGCTCCCGATGCGTCAAACTCCCCTCAATTGAGTGTCTCTGCTTATGTTTCTGACGAGGACATTATCCACAGTTATGGTGGCGCAACGGCCAATATTTTAGCTGGGCCAGCAGGCACCTTTAAAGCGGCTGTTACTTTCCCATTGTTTAACGATGAGGATTACCAACTGGCGCTTCGGAAAAACCAGATGGATTTGGACGCTTACAAGGCCAGCATGGCCGAAAAACAGGCCGGACGGCAAAATTACCTGGCATTTTTGTATGAGCAAGCGATGGATGCAGACGCCACAGTAACCCTGATCAATACCCGAATTCAGCTGATTCAAAAAGCAGTAGCGAGTGCGGCCAATCAACAGGGAACTGACAGCACCGCCTATCAACAAACATCCCAGAAATTGAACTACCTCACCACCGTTGAATTGGTCAATGCCCAAGTGGCCCGAAATGAGGCCTATGCCAACTACCTCATGGAAACACAAGGTGTCGAAGCCTTCTTGAAGCTTATTGGGATTACCCTATAAGCCGATGACGGTAGAAAAGCCAATGGTGGTCATGACCACCATTGGCAGTATCGATGACGCTAGGCTGCTAGCCTATCAAATGGTGGAACAGCGCCTGGCGGCCTGTGCTCAAATTGTGGGCCCTATCGAAAGTATTTTTAGATGGAAAGATGCGATAGATACGGCCAATGAGTGGCAGGTATGGTTTAAGACGCTTGATATCCACTGGACGGCGTTGGAGGCAGCCATTAAAGGCTTGCATCATTATGAGTGCCCCGAGATCATGGCGCTGCCCGTCAGTGAAGTAACCCCCCGTTACCTGGACTGGTTAAAGGCAGAATTGCCCTAGGGCATGTCCTCATTTATATCTGCGGCGTTATTTTTGAGCTCAACTATACGCTACGCCTAAAGGCTCCGCTCACGATAGTCCACGCCCAAAAATGCCTTGCATCTATCAAATGGGGACACGCCCTAGTGGGATTGGCTCGCTTCTGCAATCGCCTGGGCTTGTTTTAAACCGGTGGTGGCAGTAGGCGTTATCGCATTCAGCTGATGTAGGAATTGCTGGATTTGAGTCGCCCATACCGTCCGTTTGGAACTGGGAACTTGGCCTACAATGGCCTTGAGTTGATCCAGTGCGACACGATCTCGGCTGGCTAGGATGACGGCTTTGCTCATTTCTGTTTCCTGCACGGCGCTACTGGTAGACAGGCGAGCCAGTTCGATATGGACATAGGGGCTGTCTATGCGGCTATTGAGTTCCCCTTTGACGGCAGCCTTTTTAAATTCCGAATAGGCCTGGGCAGTTTGGCCAGCCATTAACCATGTTTTGCCCGCCAAGTAGTGGGGCAGGGGACTGGATGGCTGGGCCGATTCCATGGCGCGGTAGCTGGAAATGGCGGTGTCAAAATCGCCCTGCTGCTTGGCGTGGAATCCTTTGAGCGGCGGACTTACCACGTTGAGTGGGTTCTGTTGCAGAGTCCGTGCCAGAAATTGTTGAACTTCACGTTGCTTTTTGAAGTTAAGCAAGTCCGCCTTTTCTTTGGTCGGGTCCAGAACGGCCGGACGCGAAACGGACCGGCGATCCAGAACGCGGATAATGTGGGTGCCAAATGGTGAATTAATGGGTTTAGAAAGTTCGCCTTTTTGCAAAGAGAACGCGACGTCTTCAAACTCACGAACCAGCTCACCATAGCGGCCCCACCCCAGGTTACCGTTTTGTCCTTTTGATCCGGGATCTTCGGAATACTGTTGGGCGGCTTTTTCAAAGCTCATGCCGGCCAAAATTTTCTTGTATACCGCGGCTGCGCGGTCATGAGCGGCCTGGGGGTTTTCCGTCGGAGAGGTGGGCCGGATCAGAATGTGGGAGGCGTTGATCTGGGTGTATTTGTTGGCCATATCGCGATCCGTCACCGTGACGCTGTTTTGCAGGTTCTGCAAAAATGTTTGCACCATCAAGTCATTGCGCAGCTGAGCTTCAAATTTGTCATAGGGGTATTGATTCTTTTTCAAAAATTCACGCAGGGCTGCGTTGTCTTTAAGGTGATACTGGGCATAAATCGCGTCCATGGCAGACTGCAGTTGCGAACCGGAAACACGGACATTGGCTTTTTCGGCCGCATTGAGCAAGACGGTGTACTGGACAGACTCCTGCAAGGCGTTGTACTGCATCATTTCATACCATTCCGGGGGGATGGAGGATTGGGGATAGCGTTGCTGGAATTGGTTGATCATGGCCAAAAGGGTTTCTTGGTATTTTTCCGCATTTACCGGCAAGGTGCCCACCCAGGCGATGGCCGTTTCGGGATTTTGCGGCGCGGTAGGAGATTTGGAAAAGAACTGGTCAGACAATGTACCTGCAGCCAATGTGACCACAAATGCAATCAACGCAATCCAAATTAATGTAGCAGCATGTCGACGAATCCAATTCACGATAATCTCCTTACCCTTTTATTTGTGCTTTGATGGTTTTGCTAACAGACAGATAGGCGCCCAAAATACCCAGGGCTGGGCCGGTAAATCCGACTGTAAAATAGACCTTGTTCAGTGTGGCTTCGTTAAATACCAGCGGAAAAAACGGAATGGCATTTTGAAATTGAATGGCGAAAGTGACGTAGGTGCTTTTTAAAAACACAATCGCCAAAACAGCACCTAGCAACCCCATGATGAGTCCTTCGACCAAGAATGGACCCTTGATGAATCCCTCCGTCGCACCCACCAGGTGCATGATCGTAATTTCATTGGTGCGCGCCAAAATAGTGAGACGAATGGTATTAAACACAATCAACAGCGTGGCCAAACTTAGCAGCCCAACCAGTACGATACCGGCCACGCGAATAATCTGGGACACGACCTGGATGCGCTCGGCAACGATGCCACCGTACTGAACATCCTCCGCATAATAGGTGTGATCGCGCAGGGTCTGAGCGACGTTTTGAATGTTGCTGTTGTCGTTGAGCTTCACGCGGATGGAGTTGGGCAGTGGGTTTTGCTCAAGCAGATCGTCGAATTGGATATTGGCGTAGCTTTCCTTAAGCATTTTAAAGGCCTGGTTCTTGCTAATGAACGTTACCTCACGAACGCCATTGAGCTTGGCTATCGATTCTTGGAATACGTTGATCTCATTGGGTGTTAAATTTTCCTTTAAAAAGACACGAATTTCGAGTTTGTCCGACATGAAATTGGTCAAGTGACTGATATTAACCGTCAGTAGCAAAAAAAGGCCAAAGACGACCAACGACACGGATACCGTGGCGATGGCAATGAGCATCATCACCGATGAGCGGCGCATGCCGATCAGGGCCTCAATGATAAAAAACTCCAGATCGGACAGGCTCATGCGTCATAGCCTCCCAGCTGGCTGTCGCGGATGATACGGCCATGTTCGAGGGCCACGACCCGTTTGCGCATGTTGTCGACGATTTCGCGGTTGTGGGTGGCGACGATAACGGTAGTTTTGCGGGTATTAATTTTAGTCAGGACCTGCATAATCTCCCAGGACGTATCAGGGTCGAG
>CAYINU010000001.1:23109-75356 GCA_964364855.1 uncultured Candidatus Marinamargulisbacteria bacterium
GGGTATTAATTTTAGTCAGGACCTGCATAATCTCCCAGGACGTATCAGGGTCGAGATTCCCCGTCGGTTCGTCAGCAAGCAGAATGGGCGGATTGTTCACGATGGCCCGGGCAATACAGATACGTTGCTGCTCACCACCGGAGAGCTGTTCGGGAAGGGATTTCATTTTTTGTTCTAGACCCACCAACTCCAACACCTGTGCCACTTGGCGCCGGATGCGGGAGCGAGGTTGGTGGGTAACGCGCAGGGCAAAGGCGACGTTCTCATAGACGGTGCGCCGAGGCAACAACTTATAATCCTGGAAAATAACCCCGATATTTCGCCGCAAAAACGGAATTTGTTTGTCGGTCAGATCTTTTAGAGAAATGTGATCAATGCAAATATCGCCGGAAGTCGGGACATCTGCACGAAACACCATGTTGAGCAGGGTTGATTTTCCGGCACCCGATTGGCCCACCAAAAACACGAATTCGTCGTTGCTGATGGTGAGATTGACACTGTCTAGAGAAATAAAGCCGTTGGCGTAGCGCTTGGTCAGGTTTTTGATTTTGATCATCTCTATGAAAAGATTCCCATGCGCACTTTCCAGTTGATAATATCGTTTAGCACCACCATGACCATGAGGGTCACCAGTAGGGCTACGCCGGTATTCATAATGCGCGTCTCCCATTTGGTGCTGAGGGGTTTGCCGCGAACCGCTTCGACACCCAGTAGCAAGATATGCCCGCCATCCAGTACAGGAAGGGGAACCAAGTTAATGACACCCAAACTAATGCTAATGACGGCCATAATGCCCAGCATCGGCACCAGACCTTTTTGGGCCTGAGAACTCGTTAGCTGAATAATACCTACCGGACCCATGAGATCGCCGACGCTAGCTTCGCGGGTGATCAGCATGCGAATGGATTTGAAAAACATGCCCATCTGCCGCCATGTTTCGATGGCGCCCGCACGAACGGCCTGGGGTAAAGAATAGGGGACATGGGGTGCGGCCAGCTGAATGCCGATGGCATAGGTGGTTTTGGAATTGCCTAGCAGCCGGGGTTGAATGGGACCTGCCTGAAAAAGGTGGTTTTCCCGTTTTATCGTCAGCGTGACCGGCTTGCCGGCGGATCGGTGGACCGTTGTGATGATATCCGACATCGGATCGGTTACGGCATGACCGTTTACGGCTAGAATCTTGTCGCCGACTCTTAGTCCTGCGGACTGGGCTGGGCTGCCCGTGATGACTTTATCGATAGCGTTGCTCAGCTGGGTCGGTGCGCCCACAATGGCAAAAAGGGTGGTAAGCAGCAAAAACCCCAACACAATGTTGGAGAGGGGGCCGGCCAAAATGGTGATGAGCCGTGCGTAGACCGGCTTTTGGCGATAGTTTTCTTGGGGAGGGATGTCGGCTTCGGGGTCTTCGAGGCCGGACAGTTTTACAAATCCTCCCAAGGGCAGAAGGCGCAAAAAATACCGCGTATTTTTGTACTGAAAAGACGCCAGTTTCGGACCCATTCCCACGCTAAATTCGGGGACGCCGATGCCCATCGCTTTTGCGGCCAACATATGCCCAAGCTCGTGGATAAAAACAATAATACTGAGGCCGATTAAGCCAAAAATAACACCCATAATCGCCGTTAATGATACCAATTTTAGGGCAAAAGGGGAACGACTTAGCGGTGGGCGCGAATGGCGGATAAAATGGCGTCTGTCGTTAAGCCATATTGGACAGAAAGGTCCTTGGCCGGCGCGCTTTTTCCGAAGTGGTCGACGGTAAAGAGCAGGGGATCCCGGCCCGTCCATCGATGCCACCCAAAAGAAGACTGGGCTTCAATCACCACAAATTGTTTGGCGGTTGGAGGGATGGTTTGGGTTTGGTAGGCTGGTGGTTGCTGGAGGAATAATTCCCAACTCGGCATGGACACCACACGGACACGATATGTAGTGGCCAACCCGGTTGCGACCTCGGTGGCTAAGGCCAGCTCAGATCCGGTTGTCAGGATGCAGTAGTCGATGTCGTTTCCGGATTCGCTCACTACGACATAGGCCCCTTTTTGCGTCCCGGCAATCGAGGTTGCGGACAAATCCTTAAGGTTTTGGCGAGACAAAATCAACGCCGTAGGGCCAGGATTATGCAGGGCGGCAAGCCAGGCACCTTTGACTTCGTTGGCATCGCCGGGGCGGATGACCGTCAGATTGGGCATGGCCCGAAGAGACGCCAAATGTTCTACCGGCTGGTGTGTCGGGCCATCTTCGCCCAACAAAATCGAGTCATGGGTAAATTGGTAAATTACCGGTAAATGCATCAGTGCAGCCAAGCGGATGGCGTTACGCATATAGTCCGAAAAGGTCAGAAAGGTTCCACAAAACGGACGAATCATGCCTTGCAGGGCAAGCCCGTTGGCAATGGTGCCCATCGCAAATTCACGAACGCCATATTTGATGTTGCGACCAGCAAATTGACCGCGCGACACAACGCCGCCTTTTTTCATCCAAGTATTGTCCGAGCAGGATAGGTCGGCGGATCCGCTGATCAGATTGGGCAAGGTATCATGCAATACATCCAACACGCCTTGGGAGGATTTGCGCGTGGCGGCGTTGTCCGGAAGTTTGGCCTGAGCGACCGCTTCGGCAACAGAGACGGGGAGCTGACGGCCAAGGTAGCTGTCCCACTGCGCGGCCAACTCGGGATGTGCGGCTCGCCAGATGGCAAAATCGGACTGCCAGTTGGCATACATGGCGGACTGTTCGGCGCGGCGATTTTTAAAATAAGACCGCACGGAGTCCGGTACAAAAAACAAGGGGGACTCCGGAATGCCGTGGGCCGCTTTGGTCAGGGCCACTTCTTTGGCACCGAGGGCTTTTCCGTGGACTTCGCTGGTGCCTTGGTAGGTCGGAGATCCTTTTCCAATGGTGGTTTTGGCAATTATTAATACGGGCTGATTCCGGATGGTTTTTGCGGTTTGAATCGCCGTGTCGATGGCGTCAAAATCGTGGCCATTGATAGACAATACGTGCCAACCGTAGGCCATAAACCGTTGGCCGACATTTTCGGTAAAACATTCGGTGGTGGGTCCATCCAGACAGATAGCATTGGCATCATAAATAACGACCAGATTTCCCAGCCCCAGATGGCCGGCCAGAGATGCCGATTCGGCAGTGACGCCTTCCATCATGCAGCCGTCACCGGCAAGGACATAGACCGTTGGGTCCAGCAATCCGGTATTTTGCAAGTGAAAAGTGTCGCGAATAAGGTGGTTGCCTAGCGACATCCCCACGGCCATACCGACGCCTTGACCCAGGGGGCCCGTGGTGGCTTCGATCCCCGGGGCTTCGCCGTACTCCGGATGGCCGGCACAAGGCGAGTGCAGCTGCCGGAAACGTTGGATAGCAGATAAGGACAGATTAAAGCCCGAGAGATGCAGCGCACTGTAAAGCAGCATGGAGCCATGGCCGGCAGATAGGACAAAACGGTCGCGCGCTACCCAGTCCGGGTGTTTGGGATCGTGATTAAGTGCAACACCGTACAGATAGGCACCGATTTCAGCACAACCCAAGGGCAGCCCGGGGTGACCACTATTGGCGGCCTCGATGGCGTCCATCGACAATCCCCGAATGGTGGCGGCAACGGCGGCGAGGTCTATTTTTTGTGTGGCTGATAGCGGCGCAGGCAAGCTCATACGAGCGCATCTTAACAAAAATGCAGCCTTTATCCAACGGCTCCCTTGGCATGGGTCCATAGGGTTTCCCACGCAGCCGGTGACAAGGCCGCGAGGTCTTGGTTTTGCCGCATGGCTTCGGCCTCCATCCATTCAAATCGCCGCATAAATTTCTGATTGCTTTTTCGCAGAGATTCCTCGGCATTAATGTTTAACTTTCGGCCCAAATTCACCGCTGCAAATAAGACGTCGCCCATCTCGATCTCGGCTTGGCTGCTGTCATTTTGGTTGGCGGCAGCCGCTAGCTCGGCCAATTCCTCGGTGACTTTTTCTGCGGGACCTCGGATGTCTGCCGGGGCCCAATCAAATCCCAGCCTAGATACTCGTTTTTGAATTTTCTCTGCTTGCAGCAATGCTGGAAAATGCCGGGGAATAGAGGCCAAGACCGATCCCTCTTTTTCTGTTTTTTTAATCTGCTCCCAGTTGGTCCACACGTCATCCACGGATCCGACCTTGGTGTTGCCAAAGACATGGGGGTGGCGGCGGACCATTTTCTCCGCTACGCCACTGGCGATGTCGTCGAGTGTAAACCAAGACTGTTCCTGGGCCATCAGCCCCATCATCACGACATGCAGCAACAGATCGCCCAGCTCTTCGCGAATGGCCTCCCGGTCATGACGCTCAATGGCATCCACCAGTTCATACGCTTCCTCGATGATATAGGGAGTTAGACTTTGAAAGGTTTGGGCTTTGTCCCAGGGGCATCCGTTGGGGCCACGTAATGCTTGGACTATTTCAACTAATTTTTGATGCCCAGTCATTAAAGCCTTAAAGAGCGGCTTTTTTGAAAAAATTCTCTTTTTCGTCCTGGTCTAATCCCTGCTCGAAAGTAGACTTTTCATCGGCCTCGGCAATGAGAACATGTTCGGGCGTGAAAAGGAAGATATTTTCGCCGATTTTGAGCATATGGCCGTTGATGGCATAGGCCGTTCCACAAACGAAGTCGATGAGGCGCTTACCGGCGGCGGAGTCCAAATACTTGAGGCTGACGATAACAGGCTTGCCCTCGCGCAGGTGGGTAGCGATGTTTAAGGAGTCTTCATAGATGCGGGGTTCTTCGACTTTGATTTCGTTTAAGGCCATGTGTTGTGTGGCGCTGGAAACCAACGTGCCACGAAAGCCACGAATGACGGGGCGGGACACCGATTCCTTGGTGGATTTGGAACTAGAACCATTAACTGTGCTGGGGATTTCAGCATCGTCTTCGAATCCGAAAAAAATTTTCACTTTTTGCATCATGGTCATGGGGTCCTCACTTTATTAGACGTTGGCCGACACGGATCATGGTACTACCTTCAAGGATCGCGAGCGGATAGTCTTGGCTCATCCCCATACTTAGCGTGTCAAAGTCATTATAAACCATACGAAATTGATTAAACAATCGCCTAACCTCATGAAATTCCTTACGGACCTGATCGGCAATGTCTGTGAAGCTGGCCATGGCCATGAGTCCTCGGAGCTTGAGGTGGGACAATTTGGAAATAGCAACCACCAGGGATTCCAGTTGTCCGGGTGGCACGCCATACTTGGTTTCCTCTTGGGCGACTTTGACTTGAACCAGGACCGGCATTACTTTGTTTGCCTGGGCGCAGGCGGTGTCCAGTTTCTCGGCTAGGGCCAGGCTGTCGATGGACTGGATCATGTCAAACGCGGTGACAGCTTGTTTGACTTTATTGGACTGCAAATGACCGATCAGATGCCATGCAACACCCAGACGCCCCAACGCATTTTGCTTTTCCATGGCAGATTGGACGCGATTTTCAGCGACGTCGGTAATACCTGCTGCGACCAAGGCCTCAACATCGGACAATGTTGCTGATTTGATAACGGCAACAAGGTCCAGACTCCGAATACCAAACTGGATTCCCGCCTGCGCGGGAATGACATGGGGCCGAGCGGCGGTGACCTTTGCTAAGGCAAGAAATCGGTCAATGTCATCGCGTACGGTCTGGACATTGTGAGCAATTTCAGAAGTGCGGGAAGTGGTCATTAACGGTGGGATCGATACCAGTTCACCGTTGACGCCAATCCCTCATCCAGAGGGATTGGATCTTGTACCAGCCCGGCGTCTATTGATTTTCTGACATCGGCCAGTGAATCACGGACGTCACCCGGACGCGAAGGGGTGTGAACCGGATCGGCTGTGCTGCCGGTGAGACCTTTGATTTTTTGGGCCAGTTCGCCGACGGAAATGTGCACGCCGCATCCGATATTAAAGGCTTGTCCAAACCAGGATTGGTCCGCATGACAGGCCGCCAAATTGGCTTTCACGACATTGTCGATGTAGGTAAAATCACGGGTTTGGCCACCATCACCGTGGATTTGCGCAGGGGTGTTCGCCAGGCCCGCTTTGGTGAATAGGGGAATGACCGCCGCATACTGGGAGTTTGGATTTTGGCGGGCCCCGAAAACATTGAAGTAACGCAGGGCGATAGTCGGCAGGCTATAGCAATCCCAAAACAGCCTACAATACCCTTCACCGACCCACTTGGTGAGGGCGTAGGGGGACTTGGGGGTGCCAATCATGGTTTCGACTTTGGGAAGGACGAGGGTATCCCCATATACCGACGAGGATGAGGCAAATACAAACCGTTTGACCTTGGCATCCCGTGCGGCAAAGAGCATGTTAAAGGTGCCTGTGATGTTGTTGTCGTGGTAGAGTGCGGGTTCAGTCATGGAACGGGGAACCGAGCCCAAAGCGGCTTGATGTAACACGTAATCTGCTCCAGATACCACACGCTGACAGGTTTCCAAATCGCGGATATCACCCTCAATGAAGGTGAATTGGTCGGGCGAGCTGGACGCATTTTTCAAAAAGTCGATGGTGGGTTTAAACCCGGACGCAAAGTTGTCTAACCCCACAACCGTTGCGCCTTGGTTTAGCAACGTATGGGCGATGTGGGAGCCGATAAAACCGGCAACGCCGGTGACGACATAAACAGACGGTTTGGAAGCCATTGCCGGTCACAATATCGTTGGGGGGTTAAAACCGTCAATTTCCGAAACAGGAAATCCTACTGAAAGTCGGCAAGTGTCCGCCGATGGGACAGTGAGGGCAATTGCGTGCGCACTGCATTTAGGCGGTCAAAATCCAGCGTGGCGACCAGGACTTCCTCTTGGTCTGGGCTGCCCTCGGCCAGTACTTCACCCCATGGGTCTATGATCAGGCTATGGCCGAAAGTGGGGCTGTTTTGTGCTCCGACACCGACCTGGTTGGGTGCGATGACAAAACAATAGTTTTCAATCGCACGGGCGCGCAGCAGCACATGCCAATGGGCCTGGCCAGTTACGGCCATAAACGAAGCGGGTACACTGAGGAGCTGTGCGCCCATATGACTGTAGTAGCGGTACAATTCCGGAAACCGCAAGTCATAGCAGATGGACAATCCGGTCTTAATCCCCGCGATGTCCACCCAAACAGGACGGGTTCCAGCAATAAACGATCGGGATTCCCGTATGGTGGCGGTGGGCAGGGCACTGTCAAACAAGTGCAATTTTCTGTACTGTGCGACACAAATGCCCTCCGGCGAAATGACCACGCTGGTATTGTGCATTTTTTCGGGTATTGTGGCGGCTTCGGCTAGGCTGCCGACGATGATCCAAACGGATTTGGTTTTGGCCAACTGCATCAGGGGTTGTAAAGACGGTCCGGGGATGGGCTCGGCACGATCGTGGCGGATGACAAATGCCCGGTAATTAAAGACTTCCGGCAACGCCACCACTTTGGCGCCTTGGGCAATGGCGGCTTCACAAAGCGTCATGGCGCGCGCCACATTGTGGGCCTTGTCGGAGATGCTATTCATCTGAATGGCGGCGACGACGAGTCGGCTCATGCGGCGTCACCTAACCGGCGTGTCTTAAGAACGGGGAGTTTTTGGTAGATTTTATTCAAATGGGTTTTGAGGGTTGATTTTGAGATAGAAAGGCGGGCAATCAATTGGCGATTGCTCAACCCTTCCAAAATCAAGCCCGCGATTTCTTTTTCGCGTTTGGAGAGGGCTTCAAAAGCCGTTTCCGGAAACGATGCCCTTTCGGGCGAGTCAAATAGGACGGTGAGTTGTTGGTCCTGGTCTTGATAGTGGGTGACTTCGTAGCGGTGCCCATAAATATCGACCCGTGAGCAAAGCGAAACGCCGAAGCCCGAGAAATCGGGATGGCGGGAATCCTTTTCGCATTCCTGGCACTTTTGGCCAACCTGGTTACCGCAGATCGATTGGGCCATGTCATTCTGATAAAAAACGGCCCCTTTTTTCTGCCGTTTGCAAAGGCCGACCTCGATAGTTGGGGGTGTGCGCTGCTTTGACATCTCCGTTATTCTAACCTAGGGTAGGGGGTTGCGTCGCCCCATGATGGAGGGATTTGTCTTGATGCAATGTGCACATTGTTGTTCGGCTATTGCGCCGGACGCGGCCCGAGAAGATGGGGGGCATGTGTTTTGTTGTGCGGGCTGTCTGACCGTTTACCAGTTGCTGCACACTTCGAATTTGGCGGATTACTACACCATTCGGGAGCGGACGGAAGGGGGCCACTCATTTTTACCGCCTTTACCCGCTGCCCCTGCCGCCGATTTTTTGTATTTGGATGATCCTGCCATCGAGGTAGGTCGGTCGGGTGGTGACCGATATTTGGATTTTTATGTTGAGGGGATCCAGTGTACGGCATGTGTGTGGCTGTTAGAGTCTCTTGATCGGCTGTGTCCTGACGTTGCGCAGTCCAGGTTTCGGTCGGGACTCTCGGTATTGCGGCTGTTTTTGAGCCCGACCGGACGATTTTCGGCTGCTGCTGCAACCATGATGCGCCTGGGGTATCGGCCTCATCCGGTGACTTCATCGGCGCAAGCCAGCCAGTTGCAAGCGGAAGAAAATCGGCGGGAGCTGATACGCGTCGCGATTGCGGGTGCCTGTGCGGGAAACATGATGCTCTTTTCCGTGGCTTTGTATGCGGGCGCCACGGGACAGGCGGCTCAGATTTTTTTGTGGGCCATCTTGCTTTTGGCCATTCCCGTTATGGGGTACTGTGCCATTCCCTTTTATAAAAGTGCATGGGCGGCGGCAGGTTTTGATTTTCACGCTCAGCAAAAGCTTCGCGGTCGCCGCCGTGCGGTTTGTTTTGATTTTCACGCTCAGCAAAAGCTTCGCGGTCGCCGCCGTGCGGCTCCTCGGCGTCGGATGTCGGTGGATGTGCCCATCGTGGCGGCGTTGGGTATCGGAGTGATCGCTGGGATTCGGGCGACGGTTTTGGGTCAGCACAGCTATTTCGATTCGCTGGCGATGCTGATTTTTTTGTTATTGGCCAGTCGTTACGGGTTGCGCCGTATCCATCAATCCCATCTACAGGACACAACAACGTCTGGATTTCTGGTGCCGCCGATGGCCAAAAGGCGGATGCCAGACGGCACACTGGCCCCAGTCTCGGTTGCTACTCTACAGCCCGGAGACGACATGCTTGTTGAACCCGGAGAGGTTTTTGCTGCGGACGGTGTGTTGGTCGAGGGAACGACGGCTGCCAACTGTGCCGCGATGACCGGAGAGTCTTACCCCCAACAGCTGCAAGTGGGCGCATCCGTCTATGCGGGGACGGTCAATTTGGTCGATACCGTGGTTATTCGGGTGTCGGCAGTGGGCGAGAAAAGCCGAATGGGACAGTTGCTGGCCGGGATTTTGTCCTACCCAAAATCTAAGATCGAAACGCTGGCAGATCGATGGGCCATGCGGGTGTTGGGAATGGTCATGGTAGTTGCAGTGATTTTGTTTCTTGCCCTGGGAGTGTTCGGGCACTGGGAAGAGGGATTTCGTCGGGCGCTGGCCTTGGTGATTATCACGTGTCCTTGTGCATCGGCCATTGCCACACCGCTGGCCTTTTCGTTGGGGCTTAACGCCTGCCGACGTCGGGGTATTTTGGTCAAAGGCGGTGACGTCTTAGAGCGAATGGAATCCGTCAAACATATTATCTTAGACAAAACGGGAACCGTTACACAGGGTGATTTTATCGTGACGAATTGGCCCAAGACACTCACGGACCAGAACGATCTGAGATCCATTGCGGCACTCGAATCGCGGTCGATGCATCCGGTGAGCCACGCGATCCGACGCTATATTTTGATTTCTACACTCGGCACTGTGGACCTCCTTGGCAGTGTGGACCCCTTGCCGGACGTAGACGATTTTGCAGAGAAAATTGGCTGGGGAGTATTGGGTAGTGTAAACGGACATCGGTATCAAATTGGAAAATCAACTACTCAGACATCCCAAAGTGAGACCACTATTTCTGTATGGAAAGATGGAGTGTGGTTGGGCGATGTGGTATTGGGAGATGCCATTCGTGCCGAGTCCAAGGACAGTGTGGACGCGCTTCGCAAAAAAGGATTTGAGATCACGTTATTGTCGGGAGATCGACGGGACGTTGTGGAACGAGTTGGGCGTGAGCTGGGACTGACGCCGAAACAATGCCTGTCGGATCAAACTCCCGAACTCAAATTAGCCTATATCCAATCCCATCCGGCTGCGTTAATGGTGGGGGATGGCGCTAACGATGCGGCGGCATTGTCTCGTGCTGAGGTGGGGGTGGCGGTTCATGGTAGTGTCGAAGTCAGTATGCAGGTGGCCGATGTCTATGTAGCCAGTCCGGGCATTTCTCCCGTGGTGACGCTTCTGACGGTGGCAGGGACAACCATGCGTTGTGTGCGTCGCAATCTGGTCGCGTCTGCCCTGTACAATGGAGTGGGCATCTCGTTGGCATTGGTAGGTTGGATGTCGCCGCTGGGTGCGGCATTGTTGATGCCATTCAGTTCAGTCACTGTATTGTCCGTCGCTCTGGTGACGTTTCGCAGATGGAGATCCTAGATGTGGGTTTTGATGGTCTTGATTCCGTGTTCGGTCCTGCTCAGTCTGGGATTTGTCGTGGCCTTCGTTTGGGCGACCAAACGTGGACAATTCGATGACTTGGATACGCCCCCCAAGCGTATTTTGTTCGACGATCAGTCTCCAAAATCATCCCCCCCGGTCGATTGAATTGACTCCGTAAACCCCTTACGCTCAAAGGTTGAGTTTTGTCCTTGGCAAACTCAGTAAGGGGTGCCTGGTATGAGTCATACGGTGCGCGTCCGCGGCGAAGAATCGTTTTTTAGTTTTGACAATCACATTGTCCGACTGTTTGCACTGGCCACCATGTTTTGGGGATTCGTGGGGATCTTGTTGGGGGTCGCGATTGCACTGCAGTTGGCGCATTGGCCTTTCAATTTTGATACCTCTTGGATCACATTTGGCCGGCTTCGGCCTTTGCATACCAATGCCACCATTTTTGCTTTTGCCGGCAATGCCATTTTTATGGGGATCTACCATTCCACCCAACGGTTACTCAAAACGCGGATGGCCTCCGATGTACTGAGTCGCCTGCATTTTTGGGGATGGCAATTGGTGATTGTCGTTGCCGCCATTACGCTTCCATTGGGGATTACGACCGGCAAAGAATATGCCGAACTGGAATGGCCCATCGACATTTTGATCACGGTTGTCTGGGTGATATTTGCCATCAACTTTTTTTGGACGCTGATTAAACGGCGCGAAAAGCACATCTACGTGGCAATTTGGTTTTATATTGCGACTATCGTTACCGTGGCGCTGTTGCATATCGTCAACTCGATGGAACTGCCCGTCACGTTGCTAAAAAGCTATTCGATGTATGCCGGCGTGTCCGATGCGCTCGTTCAATGGTGGTATGGTCACAACGCAGTGGCTTTTTTTCTGACGACCCCATTTTTGGGTCTGATGTATTACTACGTGCCCAAAGCCATCAATCGTCCGATTTATAGCTATCGCCTCTCCATCATTCATTTTTGGTCGTTGGTCTTTATTTATATTTGGGCGGGGCCTCACCATTTACTGTACACCACGTTGCCAGATTGGGCGCAGACCTTTGGCATGGTGTTTAGCATCATGCTGATCGCACCGAGCTGGGGAGGCATGATCAACGGACTGTTGACGATGCGAGGGGCATGGGACCGCGTCCGAAAAGATCCCGTACTCAAGATGATGGTGCTGGCATTGACGTGTTACGGGATGGCAACTTTCGAAGGGCCGTTGCTCTCAATCAAGTCGGTGAATGCACTGGCCCATTTTTCGGATTGGATCATCGGTCACGTTCACATTGGCACCTTGGGTTGGAACGGATTTCTGATCTTCGCCATTTTGTATTACGTTGTTCCCAAGCTGTGGCGTACTCCCCTTTACAGCGAAAAATTGGCCAATGTCCACTTTTGGATCGGGACGGTGGGCATTGTGTTTTATGTCGTGAGCATGTGGACGTCCGGCATCACACAGGGTTTGATGTTGCGCGCGATATCCGGTGGACAGTTGCTCTATCCCGACTTTATGGAAACCGTCGTCCGTATTCAGCCTTTGTACTACATTCGTGCCTTGGGCGGGATAATGTATCTGATCGGATTTCTCATCATGGTCTATAACCTGGCCAGGACTATTAAAGCTGGTGTGGTTGCGGATGAAACGGTCCGCGCCGTTTCCAACGTCGGAGAGCCGCAAGACATGAGCGACAATGCGTTTCACCGCAACATCGAAGGGATGCCTGTCTTTTTTGCCGTGTTGACCGTGGGGGCAGTATTGGTCGGAAGTATTGTCGAAATAGTGCCATCGTTAACAGCGCATGTGTATGTCAAACCCCCGGCACGCTATCAGCCCTATACGCCTCTCGAATTGACCGGACGCGATATCTATATCCGGGAGGGATGCTATACCTGTCACTCTCAGATGGTCCGTCCGTTGGTGGCTGACCAATTGCGTTACGGTGAACGTTCTCATGTCGAAGAAAGTTATTACGACCATCCCTTCCAATGGGGATCTCGTCGAACCGGACCCGATTTGGCTCGCATTGGCGGTAAGTATCCTGACCTTTGGCATTTTCGGCATATGCGAAATCCCCGAGACACTACCCCAAAGTCGATCATGCCGAACTATCCTTGGCTTTACGAGCAAAAATGGGATCCGCAACTCTTGGCTAAAAAATTGGTGGTTATGCGACGCCTGGGGGTCCCCTACGGTGAGAGTGACATATCAGACGGCATGCAAAATGCCCAATATCAGGCTGGGGAAGTCACACAGAAACTGCAACAACAGGGGGCTCACGACGCCAAACCGGATCGGGAGATCATTGCGTTAATTGCCTATTTGCAGCGGCTCAACTATCCCAAGGAGGACGTCCAATGAAATCCGAAATTTTAGCATTTTTTCCTTATGCGCACTTGGTCGCAGCAGCAAGTGGATTGTTCTTTGCCGTTTTTGTAGGCGCCATATTGTGGATTTTTCGGCCAAGAAGCGCCTCTTTTTACACCTATATGAGCGAATTGCCTTTTACCGAGGATGCCAAATGAACCAAGATGATCCCATCAAAAATGACATCTTGCTGGATCACGACTATGACGGCATTCAGGAGTTGGACAATCCACTCCCGCGATGGTGGGTCTATCTGTTTTACCTCACGATTGCGTTTGCCGTGGGGTATGTGGGGTACTATTGCTTTGGCCCTGGAAAGTCTTCTTTGGAAACCTTTCAGGCCGACCTTGCCCAAGTCCAAGGAAAGCCGGTTCCGACGGACTCGGCCGATCAAGTTGAGGAGGCGCTAGAAAAAAAAGCCCACGATCCTCAAGCGCTGGCGGCCGGTGCGGCCTTGTTTACTGCCAAATGTGCGCCATGTCACAACCAGCAAGGACAAGGGTTAATCGGTCCCAATCTGACCGATGCATACTGGATACATGGCAAAGGGACGTTGGGTGACATCTATACGGCGGTTTCTGATGGTGTGCCTGCAAAAGGGATGTTGGCGTGGAAGACGTTGATCAAACCCGAAGAGATCCAAAACATTGTCGTCTATGTCAAGTTGCTCCGTGGTAGTCACCCCGACAACCCCAAAGCTCCAGAGGGAGAGAAGGTGGATGGGGATGACTGATGAGGGACCCCATTCGTTTGAACTACCCCAAGATCGCCTCGCCACCACCACTGCCTCTGGACAGCGTGTTTATCTTTACCCGGCCTTTGTAAAAGGGTTTTTTAGAACGCGGCGACGGTGGTTGTCAGGCATATTAGTTGCCTTTTTTATGCTGACGGGATGGGTCAAAATTGACGGCGTCCCACTGTTTTGGATGGATTTAATCCATCGCAAATTTACGCTGTTTATGTGGACATTTTGGGCCGACGAGGTTCCACTGCTCGTACTTGTGTTGCTCACGGCGGTGCTATCAATTGGGGTAATAACGTTGCTTTTTGGGCGGATCTGGTGCGGGTGGGCCTGTCCTCAAAGCGTGTTTATCGATATGGTATTTCGCCCCATCGAACAATGGTTTGAGGGAAATGGCGTTGCACAACGGCGATTTAACGCAAAGCCTTGGACGTTGGAAAAGGGCCTTAAAAAGGTGGGGAAATGGACGGTGTTCTTGGCCATCGCGCTGGTTTTGGCCCACTGTTTTCTGGTTTATTTCGTGGGACGAGATCAATTGTTATGGATGGTCAGACAGGCGCCATGGCAGAACCCGGCTCCGTTTGGGATTATTCTGTTTGCGACCGCGTTGGTGTTATTTGATTTTGGATGGTTTCGGGAGCAGTTTTGTATCATTGCGTGTCCCTACGGCCGCTTGCAATCCGTATTGATGGATAGTGACTCCCGCATCGTGGCTTACGATTACAATCGGCGCGATTGCATCAACTGCTACCGATGTGTGCAGGTGTGTCCGACCGGTATTGATATTCGCCGTGGTCTGCAGATGGAATGCATCATGTGCACGTCCTGCATCGATGCATGTGATCAAGTCATGAAAAAGATAAACAAGCCGCCTCGTCTGGTTCGGTATACCTCCGAGGCAGAACTGGCAGGACGACCGTCCCATTTTCTGAGGATTCGATTGTTACTGTATGTGGGGCTTTTGGCACTGTCGATCGGAATGCTGGCCTATTTTACAGCGGTTAGAGACCCGTTTATGGTCACCGTTCGGCGGGGACCCGTTCCGTATCAGATTGTCACGACTGGGCACACGCGCGAAATTGCAAATCATTTCAAATTGAATCTGGTCAACCATCGCTTGTCTTTGGCACAGGTGAGAATCGGACTTTCAGATGACAGGGATCAACCCCTTCGGATGGTAACGCCGACTCCGGTGGTTTTGGTGCCTCCGGGTCGCACGGTTGCGTCAGACGTCTTTTTGTTTTTTGAATCCGAGAGCTTGCGTGACGCCGTGCAAGTCCCCTTGCAAATTACCTTTTCTCATCCGGAGTCCGGCATAACGGATACAACACGCGTGATCGTTTCATTGATGGATCCCACGGACAAAAGCGTATTTACCCCATGATTCAACTGGGTCTGATTCCACTGTTGGGGACGACGTTAATCGCCAGCCTGTTGGGTAGTTGGCACTGCGCCGGGATGTGTGGTGGATTGGTGGGGGCGGTGTCCAGGACGCCCGCGGAACAGGCCAGCTATCATGCGGGACGTATCGTGATGTACGGGATATTGGGCGGATTGGCAGGAGCTATTGCTGGCTTTTTTTTGGATGCCGACTGGTCGCTTTTGAGATGGGGAGCGGCCCTTTTTTTGGGTATGTCGCTGGTGGGAATGGGGCTTTCCAAACTGTTTTCCGGCGGACACGTGGGGCCTTCGCTTTGGATCGCGCGATGGATGGGTCGCTGGATCCAGCCCCTGGGCCGATGGACACGCTTTCACCCTGTTCTGGGGCGGGTACTGTTGGGAGGTGCGTCTGCATTTTTGCCTTGCGGTTGGCTGTATGGGTTTGTTGTCATTGCCGGGACAACCGGGCGCGTCTGGAGTGGCGTACTCGTCATGCTGGTGTTCGGATTGGGGACGCTACCGGCGCTACATGCAACGAGTTGGGCATTGGGTCGTGTTCGACGTGCAGCAAAACCGACGGCAAACATGGCGACAGCGGTGCTGATGGTCGTGATGGGACTTGTGACTTTAGGCCTTCATTTTTTGCCGATGCCTTGTCACTAAATTAGACGCTCCGTTTCAGGTATTGCTCTTGCGTGAAGCTATCGACTTGGATCGCATCCAGGCGAAGTCTTTCGGCTTCCCGGAACTGATGGGCTTGGGCGGCGGTAATAATCTGTTTCTCTACGGCCAGATCCACCAGCTGTAACAGCTCCCGTTTCGGCAACAGCCGCTTTTTGATGGCCTTACTCAGCGTGTGGGCAATAGGGGATGCCAATACGACGGCTTCAAAAGCCAAATCCAAACGCCTCAGGGCATCGGACGAATCCCCAGACAGATAAAGGCCTGCGGTGAGCCGATCCCGCATACCGCCCGGGGTTTGGATCACCTGCGCCAGGCGCTGTTGCAGCCGGTCTGTGGGCGCCGTTCCGATGGCATTTAAGCGCGCATAAGGCCCTACTAGGTAGCGAAATAGACCACCCAAATTCTCAAACAAGCCCTCAAATGCGACTTGAATGCGGTAAAAAGCCGTCTGCAATCCCCATTGGGCAAACGGCAGATCGTCATGTCGTTTGCCTTCTGACTCAAATCGACAGAGCACCGCTGACGCAAAATACATCCACGACAAGATATCGCCCAGCCGCGCCGTGATCATTTCTTTGCGTTTCAGATCTCCGCCAAACCGTACCATGGCGATTTCGGAAAAGCATGCGAAACTGGCCGACGCCCACATCAGACGGCGTTTGTACCGTGCGATCGGTGTTCCGATGTATCCGGTGAGGTACCCGCGAGTGAGGCTGAGTAACACACTTCGAACCGCAACTTGAAGGCCATGGCCGACATGTCCCCAAAACGCACGGTCAAACCCTTTGACATCTCCGGTTTGAATGGATTTGATTTCGGTATACGCATAAGGATGGCAGCGCAAGGCGCCTTGGCCGAAGATGATTAAAGACCGAGTTAAGATATTGGCCCCTTCCACTGTGATGCCAATCGGGACAGCTTTGTACCCATTGGCCAGTACATTTCGAGGCCCACGGCTGATACCCGCACCCCCCGAAATATCCATGCCGTGATTAAGGATATTTCGAAAACTTTCGGTGAAATGGTATTTTGCAATGGCTGTGACGACACTGGGTTTGGATCCTTTATCAATAGCACCGCAAGTGTATCGGCGTGCCGCTTCCAATAGGTAAGCATACCCCGCAATCTCGGCCAGTTTGTCTTGAATGGCTTCAAATTTGCCGATCGAAAGGCCGAATTGGCTCCGAACGGTGCCGAAGGCCGAAGCAAAACGGGTCACCAATTGCGTGCCGCCGGTGCAATTGGCCGGCAACGAAATGCCTCGCCCCGCAGCCAGGCTTTCCATCAGCATGCGCCACCCTTCGCCGGCATAGGCGGGACCGCCGATAATGGTGTCGATGGAAACCACGACGTCTTTCCCCCATAGCGGACTGTTGTAAAATGGCACATCCAGCGGATCGTGGCGGTGGGAATGGTCGATACCCGGCGTGCGAGCGGGAATAAGCGCACATGTAATGCCAGGCTCAGGTCCTTTCCCCAAGAAGTTTTCGGGGTCAAACAGCTGAAAGGCCAGTCCGATGAGGGTGGCTTTGGAGCCGAGGGTGATCCATCGCTTTTCCCAGTTGAGTTTCAAATACAATTGGTTATCTGATCCGCGGAAAACGACGCCATGGGACCGGATACTACCTGCGTCAGACCCAGCCGTGGGTTCGGTTAAGGCAAAGCAGGGGATCTCTTCCCCTGTGGCCAATCGGGGCAGGTAATGGTTTTTTTGTGCGTCGGTGCCGTAGTGGATGATCAATTCGGCCGGACCCAAAGAATTGGGGACCATCACGGTGATCCCCAGCGCGGAACTCCGGGCACTGAGTTTGGCCACCACCGCACTATTGGCCAAGGCCGATAGCCCCAGCCCGCCATAGGATTTCGGGATAATCATGCCAAACAACCGTTGTTCTTTGATATAGGCCCATGCCTTTTCCGGCAAATCGCGTTTTTGATTGACCTCCCAATCGTCCACCATGGCACACAAGGTGGCGACCGGGCCATCCAAGAAGGTTTTTTCCTCAGGCGTCAATTCGGGATAATTGCCATGAAGGAGTTTGTCCATATGGGGCTTTCCGGAAAATAGTTCGGCGTCCATCCACACCGTTCCCGCTTCCAAGGCAATACGCTCCGTTTGGGAGACCGTGGGGAAAATGCGCAAGGCCTGTAACAGTTTCATCAAGGGAGTACTAACGATCGATTGGCGCAGGGGACGGATAACAAAAATTAACAACACAAAGGTACTGACTATTCCGACCCATGGTGGCATTCCGATGAGCCAAAGCAATCCCAATATCCATGCCGCCCACAACACAAAGGGGGCGCCAAAGTAGGCCAGTGCCAAAGGAAGCGCAATAAGCAATAGCGACTGAATCAGAGGCCGAAACAAGTAAAATCCACCATAAATCAACATGCGATACATCCTTTCCTACAGAGGTTCTTTAAAAAATGTGTGGTTATTTTCGGCCATTTCAACCAACAGAGAGGCGGGTTCGAAACGCCGCCCATAGCGTTCGGATAGCTTCTGCAGGCGCTCGGTAATAATGGTCATGCTGGTTTGGTCTGCGTACCGGCAAAGACCACCGCGAAACGGCGGGAATCCCGTGCCCATGATCATGGCCATGTCCAGTTCTGCCGGACCGGCGACAACGTGTTCGGCCAGACACCGTGCGGCCTCGTTGACCATTATCAGCACCATGCGGTCCAAGCAATCATCCATTGAGGGGCGCGTTCCCGATTCGCGGCGATGGGCTTTTTGCCAGTCGGATACTGCTTTAAGCAATTCCGAGTTAGGGACTTTGGTGCCATGGCCATGGACGTAAAACCCCTTTCCGGATTTTTTCCCCAGCCAGTCCTTGTTTTCATGTAATTGCGTAAATATCGCAGGTACGGCCATGCGTTGTCCGTAGCCGGCCTCCAGGGATACGGCGACTTTGTAACCCACATCCAGCCCCACTTCATCAGCCAAAGCCAGCGGCCCGATGGGCATGCCAAATTGGGTCATCAGCCGATCCAGTGTCAACATATCCACACCTTCTTCGAGTAAATGGACTGCCTCGTTAACATAGGGAATCAAAATCCGGTTTACCAAAAAACCGGGCACATTTTTGACCCTGATCGGTGTTTTTTTCATCTGGCGGGCCAATTGCATGGTGGCTTCTACCACGCCGGGATCGGTTTTGTCCCCCGGTATCACCTCCACCAAGGGCATGCGGTGCACGGGGCTGAAAAAATGCATGCCCACAAACCGTTCCGGCCGGTTGAGCGCAGCGGCCATTTCCGTAATCGACAATGAGGACGTGTTGGAGGCGATAATGGTGTCCGGCCTCACCACCTGTTCGAGCTCGGCAAGCGTGCCTTTTTTTACCGCCATGTTTTCCACAATGGCTTCGATGACGATATCTGCCAAACCAAAGCCGCTGTAATCGAGTGTGCCAGAAATATGGTTAAACTTGAGCAGCGCCTCAGGCGGGGAGAGTTTTTTCCTCTCCACCCCTTTTTGGTACAAATTTTCAGCGGCAGCCAATCCGCGCCCCACATTTTCCCAATTGAGGTCTTTGAGCCGTACGTCTAGTTCGGCATTGCTCAGTGCCCAGGCAATCCCTCCGCCCATCAAACCGGCTCCCAACACAGCCGAGTGGGTTAACGGCCACGGTTTCGGCGATACGTGCGATGGCTTTTTGAGTTGTTCTTGCACAAAGAACAAATGGGTCAGATTTTGACATATTTTTGAAATGACCAGATCGGCAAAGGCTTTGGCCTCAACGGCCAGTCCTTTTTGCAGGGGAATGCCGTAGGTGGATTTCACGACGGCCAAGGCTTTTAGCGGTGCGGGGTAGTGGCCTTGGGTTTTTTGCCTGACTTGCTGGTGGGCGATGCGGGAGACGATTTCCCGTCCGGCGGGGTTGGATTCTAAAAATCGCGTCGATATCGGACGTGCATGACGGGAGGCCAGTACTTTTTTGCGGCCGGTCTCTGAATGAATATGTTGGATAAATTTGCGAGTCAGGTCCGCCAAAAATCCTTGAGGGTATAAGGCATCGGCCAGGTGCAAACGCAGGGCTTTTTTGGCGTTTATCGCTTGGCCGGTCAAGATCAATTCCAGCGCCGCTTGAAACCCGATCAGTTTGGGTAGGCGCTGCGTACCACCAAAACCTGGTAAGATGCCCAGATTGACCTCGGGTAGGCCCAGTTGCACCTTGGGGCCATCTGACACGATGCGATAAGTACATGCCAGAGCCAACTCCAACCCACCCCCCAAACATGGCCCATCAATAACCGCTACGGTGGGATAGGGCAGCTCGGCCAATTGATTGAAAATAGTCTGGCCCATACTGGATTTGAATTGGCCTTCTTCGTGGGTGCGGATGGATTGAATCTCCGTGATGTCTGCGCCCGCAATAAATTGATTGGGTTTGCCACTGGAAATAACCAAGGCCTGCAGGGGTTTTTGAGACAGGATGTTTAGTAGATCGGATAACTCGGCCATCACCGATGAGGACAGCACATTGACCTTTTTGTCCGGCACGTCGATGTGCAACAGTCCGATCTCATCCGGTGTGGTTTCAAACGTCCATGTGGACATTACGTGGCCTCCACAACAAAGGCCGCACCTTGTCCGCCACCCACGCACAATGTTGCCAGTCCCACCTGCTTGCCCGCGCGATGCAATTCTTTGGCCAGCGTAATCAGCAGGCGCGATCCCGTGGTGCCCACCGGATGGCCCAGGGCAATGGCGCCACCGTTCACATTGAGGATGTCCATATTTAAAGTCCCAAGTGGAGTGGATTGATTGAGGTGGGTTTTGGCAAATTCGGCGGAGCCAAAGGCTTTCTCACATGCCAAGATCTGCGCAGCAAAAGCCTCGTTTATTTCAATGCGCTCAAAATCTGACAGTTTCATGCCCGTTTTTTGCAGGACCTTGGCAGTCGCGTATAGAGGTCCAAGTCCCATTCGGCTAGGATCCAAACCTGCATAGGCATAGGCCCGTAAAAAGGCCAGTGGCTTGTATCCCATCGCTTTGGCTTGAGATTCTTTCATGACCACCATTGCGGCAGCACCATCGGTGATGGGACAACTATTTCCTACCGTGACCGTGCCGTTTTTGCGGTCAAAATAGGGAGGTAATTTGGCTAGTGCTTCCATCGTCTGATTTTCTCGAGGACCTTCGTCTTCGCGCAGGATCGCTTTAAAATCAGGGGGGATCGGAAAGGGCATCATTTCTTCTTGCAAGATACCGGCCTTGGTTGCCGCAATGGCCTTTTGGTGGCTCTTTAGAGCATAGTCGTCCTGCTGGATGCGGGTAATATGAAACTCTCGAGCCAAAATCTCAGCGGTCATACCCATAATCAATCCGCACACGGGATCGGTTAGCCCTTGGATGACGCCCACGACGGGCTTTAAAAACCGCAACCGAAAACCGGCCAGCACCCGCAATTTGTCACTGGTCGTTTTGGCCCGCCACAGCCGTTCGTAAAAAGCAGTCATCTCCGGGCCAAAAATCAAGGGAATATTCGACATCGATTCGGTGCCTCCGATCAGCATGATCTGGGCTTCGCCCGCGTGAATTTTATTCATGGCCGTGGACACAGACTCCATCCCGGAAGCGCAGTTGCGGTGGACGGTGGCAGCTGGAACAGTTTGCGGCAAACCGGCCTTCAGCGTAATCACACGGGCGATATTGGCCGCATGGACCGGCTGGGCGACATTGCCTATGACGACTTCGTCAATTTGGTTGCCTTTGAGACCCGTGCGAATCAATACTTCACGTACGACGACCGCGCCCAGGTCATCGGCTTGAACGGTTTTTAATTTGCCGCCGGCCTTAGAAAAGGGCGTTCGTAAACCATCGATGATGGCAATGCGTTCGTTCATGGGGCCTCCTTTTGATTTCTACGCTCGGCAATGGCCTCGCGGTCGCCGCCGTGCGGCTCCTTTTGATTTCTACGCTCGGGAAAGCCCTCGCGGTCGCCGCCGTGCGGCTCCTTTTGATTTTTACGCTCGGTGATGACCTCGCGGTCGGCGCTGTGCGGCTCCTCGGTGGTGTACATGGATTCGATTTCGGGTTCGTAGCGTTCGGAGATCTGTTTTCGCTTTAATTTTAGCGTGGGTGTCAATAATCCGTCTTCGATGGAAAACTCGGCAGGCAGTAGCACAAATTTCTTTATTTTTTCAAATTCGGCCAATGGAGTTCCCTCTTTTTTTAAGAGGTCGGTAAACAGCCGGATCACCGCGGGATCACGGACCATCTTTTCGGGGGCAGACACGGTAATGCCTTTTCGCCTCAGGTATCGTTGCACCCAGTCCATCTGAGGTACAATCAGGGCTGTTATGTAATTGCGTTTTTCACCGATGACGTCGACTTGAGCAATGTAGGGACTGTTTTTGTAAGTTTCTTCGACGACCAAAGGAGCCACTTTTTTGCCGTTGGACAACACGATGATTTCTTTTTTGCGGTCGATAATGCGGATAAACCCTTCCGAATCCATCTCGGCGATGTCGCCGGTGTGTAGCCACCCATCAGGATCGATGGCGATCTGGGTTTGACGGTCTCGATGGTAATAGCCCTGCATGATATTGGGTCCTCGGGCCAGCAGCTCCCCATCATCTGCCACTTTTACCGAGACGCTGGGCAGTGCTTTGCCGACTGTGCCGAATCGATAGGACTTCAAGCGGTTACAGGCAATTACCGGTGCGGATTCTGTCATGCCGTATCCTTCGATGACCAACAATCCCATGGCATGGAAAAATTCGGCCAACTCTTTGGATAAGGCTGCACCGCCCGACACAAAAAAGCGGATGCGGCCGCCCGTGCGACTTTGGACCTTTTTAAAGGCCAGTCGGTCCGCAATTCGAAACTGGAACCGCAACCAAAATGGCGGGGTTTTCTCGTTTTTTAAGGCGTTCTGATAAGCAACTCCTACCCGCTGGGCCCAGTCAAAAATGGGTTTTTGAAACGGGCTAAGGTTTTCCAGCAACCGCTGGCGGATTTTTTCAAAAAGACGGGGTACGCAGATCAAAATGGTAGGCCGGACCTCCTGGAGATTTTCCACCAGTTTTTCTTGGGATTCGGCGTAATAAATACTGGCCCCGCAGCCAATGGCTGTGTAATAGCCGACCGTGCGCTCAAAGACATGAGATAACGGCAAAAACGAGACGAGGGAGTCTGCATCGGAAAGCGGGGTAATGGCCAACAAATCCCGGACGTTGCTCATAAAATTGCCGTGGGTGAGCATGACGCCTTTCGGGCTGCCGGTGGTACCGGACGTGTATACGATGCTGGCGAGGGTGTCCGGCGTGACGGCGGACAGCGCCTGGCGCACGGCGTCTCGGACATGGGGGCTTTCATGCTTGCCCTCGGTGCGCAATTGTCGAAATCGGTAAATAGGCAGCGGACAGTCGGGAACGTCCGGACTTTCGTGGAATAAAATAATGCCTTTTAAAGTCGGACATTCACCGGCCAGGGCGTTAACGGTTTGCAGCTGCTCGGTCGTTTCGACGGCGAGCATTGTGCTTTCGCTGTCGTTAATAATGTAGGCAATTTCAGCTTCGGACATGGTGGGGTAAATGGGTACATCCGCTGCTCCCAAACTCAGGACCGCAAAGTCCATCATGGCCCATTCGGGACAGTTGTGGGACCAGATCGCGATATGGTGATTCCCGCGCATTCCGATACGGTACAGGGATGCGGCGACATGGAGGACGTCTTCCCAAAAATGGGGGTAGCTAACGGGATGGTAAATCCCATTTTTTTTGGACGCCACAACACATTTGTGTGCGTAGCGTTGCGCCTGCGCCTCAAAAAGGGCGGTTAATGTTGTGGGGGCCTGCATAGGACCATCATACTTCTTTTTTGTCTGTTGTGGTGCCCGTGGCTTTTTCCGGTGTGCTGGGACTTTCAGGGGCCTCAGGGGCCTTGGCGGTGCTGGCGCTACTACCGGCGTTACTGTCGGTCACGTAAAATCCGGAACCCTTGAAATTGATCAGTACATTGCGGCTGATCAACCGTTTCACGGGCCCCTTGCAGGCCGGGCATTCGGTGAGCACGGGCTCGGTCATACCCTGCTGGGCTTCAAAATGATGGTGACAACGGTCACAGCGATATTCATAAATAGGCATTAGTTGCCTCCTTCCCATTGTTTGATGAGGCTTTCGATTTCCTGGATGGCCTCGCCAAATGCGACCCAGCTGGCCGTTTTGGCGGATTGTTTGAGGCGTTTAAATTCGGTGGCAATCATTTCCCAGATCATGTCGTTTTCCGGTTTAATATGATCCGTTTCAGCGGGATTGGCCGGTGTTCCACGAAACACGCGTGAGATGGCTTCGTTAAGGGTTTCTTCCATCACAACTTGGTCATTGTAGGCAAAGACGACGCGTTTGAGTTCCGGCAGTTTACTCTGAATGGCCTGCAGATAGATGGGTTCCACATAGATCAGGGCATCCTCGATAGGAATAACCATAAGGTTGCCACGGATCACACGAGAACCAACCTGACTCCACAACGTAAAATGTTGCGAAATTTCGGTGTCCTGGTCAATACGGGATTCGATTTGCATGGGGCCAAAGACGGTTTTTTCTTTGGGGAACCGAAACACCGTCAACTTGCCATAGTCGGCACCATCGCAATTGGCGCTCATCCACGCGATCATGTTGTTTTTATCAGTCGGGGTGAATGGCATCATCAGCATAAACGACTCCCTCGGATCGTGGGGCAAACGGCTCACGATGTAGTAAGCCGCCATCGTCTGCTGGCCCTTTTCACTGGTTTCTTGAGGCAAGGCCCAGACATCTTCACGGTTGTAAAATACCTGTGGGTCCTGCATGTGGTAGGTGCAATACATGGATACCTGTCGGGTGAACAGATCTCGGGGGTAGCGCATGTGGCTTTTAATGGATGCCGGCATATCGTCTGCTGGCCGGAAAAGGCGAGGGAAAATGCGTTTGTAGGTGGCAATAATGGGGTCTTTCGGATCGGTCACATAGAATCGCACCGTACCGTTGTAAGCATCGATGGTGGCCTTAACTGAATTTCGGATATAGTTTATGCCGTCGGTATCCGGCTCCGAATACGGATAGGTGGAGCTGGTCGTATACGCATCTATCATCCACACCAAACGACCCTGATCCGTAATCACCAAATAGGGGTCCGAATCAAAGGTTAAAAACGGTGCCAGGGCCTGCAGCAGTTCAGTAACGGTGCGGTTCATCAACAGCCGGCTGTTTCGGGTGATCTGCGGGCTGATCAGCAGATTGATATCCCGCAATTTGAGGGCGAATAGTAGGCGCTTGTAATACCGGTCGATCAAAATGCCGCCCCTGCCGTTATATTGCGTATAGACATTGTTGTTGCCCTTGGGGTAGTCAAATTCTTCTTCGTGGGTATTCACAATGGCGTAGTCGCTAGCCTTTTCGCCGAAATAAATTTCGGGCCGGGTGATGACGGCATCAATGGCCGACACCGGGGGCAGGTCTTTGATATAAAACTTTGGCAGTCCTTCCGGCGTGACTTCGTTTACCGGAGACATGCATACCCCATAGCCGTGGGTATAAACCAGATGCCGGTTTAGCCAAGTCTGTGCCTGGTCGCTGAGACGTGACGTGTTGAGTTCGCGCACCGATAGCATGACCTGCCGGAGCTTCCCATCCACCATGTATCGGTCCACATCGATGCCGGGGAATTCGTAATACAGTCTGATTTCCTGTAGCTGGCTAAAAGTCTGTTTGAGCGGTACTTCATCCCAGAGCCGAACATTGTCCAGGGTAGTCTGGTTGTTGCGAATGTCTGCGTACGTTAGATTGGTTTTGGCGGGGAATTCGATTTCTTTGACATGGTGCAGGTTGAATCCCTGACGGGTGAATCGAATGTTGTGCCGGATATAGGGCCGTTCTTTGGCCAGCTCGTTGGGGTCAACGACATAACTTTGGACAATTCCCGGATAGACGCGAACAGCACCCACATAGACCACCAAAGTCACCAAGAAAAGGTAAACCACTCTGATGGCAGAAACCTTCGATACGCCGACGACCACGCAGCTCAGGGCAAGAAACGCCAACAAGCCTGCTGCCAGCAGATAGCCCCATTGGGTGACATGCGCGTCGACATAGCCAGCCCCGAATAGCACCGTATTGGGATTAAATAGGAGACCGAATGGCTTAAGCCACGTTCCGAATGACCAGATGGCAAATAGTGCCGCCAGCAGGATCATGAGATGGGTTTTCAAACCGCTGATTTTCTGATGCGGCCAGACGATATAGATCAGGATGCGGCGGTAGGCATAGGTGAGTCCGGTCAACAACAGCGTCAGGATTACCAGGGCCAATAGCCAATAATATACAAAACGCAAAAACGGCAAAGTAAACACATAAAATCCCAGGTCTTTTCCAAAAATAGGATCGGTTTGTCCAAAGGGAACCTGGTGCCAGCATTTGGCAATCGTATCCCATTGCGAGACGGCCGCGTTGGCCAATATCAACGCGCCGCCCAACGTGACAGACCACGTGAGGACATTAAAAAAGCGCAGCGACGTCGTGGCGCGCGTGCGGCTGAAGTTGGATAACAGCTGGACGATTAGCTGTGCCACCACCGACCTGGGCGGCTCGGAGGTTACCCATTCCGTAGGGTCCGAGACCGCCCGTGCGATGCGGACATTGCCCCAAAGCACCCCAAAGGCGAGGGCAAAAAAGGTGGCAAAAACGCCGGTCTGCCACGTGATAGCGCGTACCCAAGTTGCCCGGTATCCCAGCGATGAAAACCATAGCACGTCCGGGTAAACCTGCAAAATCAGATACAGCGGCACGCCCAATAGCAGCGCCAAAATCAGCAGTCGAACCAATGGCCGTTTCATATCGTCATTAAAACTCTACAAGATGGAGCGGTATTTTGGCCATTGCCGCTAAAAAGAGGCATTCATTTTTTGCCGTAAATAAAGGGGTTACCTCTGGTGGCGATCTGTGATAATTTCTCACGAATTACAATGTCCTATTTCAAACAAGTTGCGGTAGAAAATGACAGTGCCCGGCAGGTTCCGGACAATAGCGTCTGTTGTCCCATCACATTTGAGCCTTATTCGGAAAAAAATCCACCGATGTTCGTTTGCACGAACGCGCATCGCATCGGTCTTGTGGCATTGGAAGAAATAGAAAAATTGCGACCCGAAATGCAGTGTTGTCCGTTTTGCCGTAAACGATTGGGAAGCATTAGGAGAAGGGATGATGACTACCTTCAAATTTTGGCGCCGGCCCATGACCGCCTTTTACCGACGTGGCCAGAGCTGGATATAGCCCATCGAGGTACCCTTAGCGCCATCGACCAGTTATTCTCTCAGGTTAGTAGGTCGGATTCGGATATAGATACTGATCGCGTTAATCGCGTTTCTAATCAGGCCGTCTCGGCGCTGAAGCCGCTGGTTGAAATTTATGGTTCCGGACATCCTGAACTGGCTTACCGGCTGGCCACAGCGGCGTATTATAAAAACGACATGTATACCGCACTGCTGAGCCTGCCAGATCGATATCGGGCCGAACATCTTATCGAGTTGCAGTGCAGACAATTCCGCCTGGAGATCTTGGATGGCATGGGGCTGGTGCCCAAGGGCGCATGGTCCACTCTCAATGATCAGCTTGGGTGCCTGTCGATTACACCTGAAACCCGGTATCGGGTTACCTATCTGACTCTGATGACAGGTTTATTTCTGGTCAAGGAAACCCGGTCTAAATTCATTAACGATGCGAGAGTACGGGTGCTTTTGGCCGGCCCGCCTCCTTTAGATCGTGCGCGGGTGTTACAACTGTGTGGCGCGGCGGATAGTTTTATAGACGACAATCCCGATTGTAGGGAGTTACTTTTACCGGTGACGACTTTTTTGAGGCAACTTGCTGGCTGATAGCGCGGCTAATACTTGAGCCACGCTTAACGTGGAGTCTGTTATCTGATTTAGTATTTGGCGAAGATCTCGGATTTTCATTTTCATGATATGTCCCAAATCGATCAGTTGAGCCTGGTCATCGGGTATTTTTCCCAACTCACGATGCAGCGTCAGAATTTGATCTGCATATCCGGAAATGTCGGCTTCACCTACTGAAATTCGAATACCCGTTCCCGCGTCCGTAATAGCGGCAGATGAGAATCCGAAGCTCATGCGTCGGGTGGCGCCAAGTGGGGCCAGGCGTAAGTAGAGAAGGTGCGTGATGATGATGGCTAGCCGCTCTTGCGCCCCCCCGATTGGTAATCCGGATATATGCTTTTGCACGGCCTCTGCCAGGCCAGTCGTATGGAGGGACACGAACAAGCCATCGACATGGGTTCGTTCCCCCACCGTTAGTCCGACCTGGCTTTTCACTGGCCTCGTGGAAAGAGGCAATTTTAGGATCAATTCCTGATACAAGGCATTGGCCTGTGTGCCCAAATCGGGATATCGTTGAAGTAGTAGTTGTGCCGTGAACCCATGTAAAAACGCAAACATGCGTTCACTGGAGGCTGGCATGGGGGTATGATGATGCCATCCATCCAATGCCGCCATAAACGCCTTTGCCACGTGATTATTTCCTATGACGATTGTGGCGCCACCCGTTAGCCTATCTCCACCGAATTGGACGACCTTTGCCAAGCTCGTGACCAATACCAGCAGCATATTGGGATGTGACTTTACGGCCTTAATACACGCCAATACATCGGGATGAAGGTAAGACACCGTCGTGATATCCAATACGATTACGGTCTGTTGATCCGCCCTTCGCTGGCTGACTGCCTGCAAGATCTGGGTGATAGGCAGGTTGGCGTCAGTCGGTTGTGTGGAGTCATTAGTTCGGATATCGGTGACGATAACACAGGGTTGGTGGGAACGAGATAGGTCGTCTAGCGATTGCTGAGAATCGATCATTACGCCTGTCGCAAACCTGCTGCACAACCTACCTCGGCCTATACCGTTAAGGTGCTCAAAATAGTAACTATGCTGAACCCCCACCCGAACCGGGCCAAATGCACGGAGTGAAAGCATGACATTCAAAAACGACTGGGATCCACTGGCCGTAAAACGGGGGTAAATACCAGTGCTTTCATCCAGATAAGGTGAATAGATGTCGGATAGCACATGATCAAACGGTTTACCCGGATTCAAAAATTGTAAAAAAATCAGGACAGTTTCGGAGAACGTTTCGAAGCCACTTTCAATACCCAATACATCCGCATCCCCAAGGGACTGTATGTAGCGCCATCCATCCCGAAACATCCGCATCGAAAGGTCCAATACGCTTTGGCGGATATTGGGGCATTGTGTGACCAGCGTTATCAGCGGTTGGCAAGCGTGAGGGTCCAGTAACAAACAAATCAGCCCCTCCGCCATCTGCGCGATGACGTTGGCACGTGCGGACCTTAGAACCCGATGCGTCTTGCTTTGAATCGGGAGCTGATCCCTTGCAGCTTGGGATAATTTTAAAAAGAGATTACAGACCCAGGCGCGAAAGTCAATCTGCTCCGGGATGGGCCCGCGTCTTTCGACCAAGGTCGCCTGAACCGGCTGTTTGGCCTCAAGTTGGGTAGCAAAGTCTTGGTCAATGACGGTCTGCCGAATCGTGGTAGACGGAGGCAAGGCAAATGAGGCTAGCAGTGAACGAAGTTCACCCAGCCGCTTGTGCTGGCTGGTAAACATCACCACGATACCACTTCCCCCATCATGTGCCTGACCATCCGGTCCCAAGCAAACCACCCATAAAATGCCAGGGTGGTGACTGAGATTTACGATTGCCGAAATGACCGGCGGGATCGCTTTGGGAAACTTCTGAATGACCGGAGTAAGATCGGCAACACATAGCTGGGAGGAAGAGCCGATTACTTTGGCTTCGTCGTTTAGCCAGCGGGCGGTTTCAATCAGTGCTTCACCTGTGTCGGGAGGCGGTATACTGACAAATGTCATGTGAGCGGTGCTATTAACAATACCCAAGAGATAGTTGTAGTTTGTGACCAATACGGGTTTGACCCCGTCTCGTGTCCATCGACGGGATAATAGCTGAGCCGGCCCATCAAGCATGTTTCGTGTGTAAATGGATCTGGTCAAATCCTTGGGCCCCGTGATTTTTGCGTATAAATAATCCCCTGCCCCTTTTTGAGCGGGGTCCGACAGGGTCGGGCGTGGGGCATTCTTGTGTAGGGTTTCGTGAGCGAGCGGAGCCAATCTTGATAACATGTCGCGTACCAGTGCGCGTAGGCTATCATTATCCTGTGCAGCTTCCAGCTGGGCGAGCAGAGCACGGATAGTGGTCGACAGTTGCGCTTCGAAACGGAAGACTTCCGTTGGCATTTTTAATAAGGCGTCAGTTCCCGAACATCTTTCCCAGCCTTCCCTTCGGCTAAAATCGATGCTCATTTGAGGGCCCCATACTGGGGCAGATACCTTGGAAACCTGTGATTTGTTAAAGTCGGGCAAGTCCGACGGAAGGGGCTTTGGGGGTGTTGACGGTAGAAATGCAATTGCACGTCGTTGGCGTGCTGATGGGGTTACTTGAAGGGGAGGAGAAGGATAAAATGCGGCTGCCCGCCTAGCAAGGCGTGATGCCGAAAGCGGCGGATGAGTTGGGGCCGGCTGATCGTGGGTCAGGCAGAAAATGCAATGTTGGAGGTGGCCTAAGAAAAAATCTAGCGATTCCCCTGTTTGAACAGATGCGGTATAGGCCCCCACCTTCCCACTGATGTCCGTACCGGCTGTACCAGCAAGTTGCTTTTTAAAAAAGTGCAGCATTAAGCATTATCGAAAAATGCCAGGCGTGGTTTCAGTTGGCATTACGCTACCCTGTGACGACCCTACCTAGGGGGGGGTGAGTTGACTAAACGCTAAAAACACAAGAAAATCCCGTACAGATTACTTCTCTAAACTGTCCAGATGATGGGGGGGGTCAGAAACTACAATGTCAGAAACTACAAAAAGAAGCGAAAAACCGAGGAAAATGATGCGCAAAATAAAAATGACTATGTTTGGAATTATTGCAATTGTGGGGTTAGTCGCGCTAGGTATGACTGGGTGTGGAAAAGTAACCGAATCGACAGTTGAAACGCCGGTAGTTGAAACATCTCCAGACCTATCGAGGACGGTAACAAATGGCGCGTTTTCATATACTTTGAGTGTATCGACCCCTAATGCTAATAGCAATTTAACCCTGACGATAAAACCAACCGATACGGCAACGCCGTTTCGCTATGCTTTTCTGGCAACGCGTACGTCCGGGACCGGGACGATTACCTATGACAATTCGTTTACCGCTGGGGGCAATCTGTCTTTAGGGTATTTCAATTTTACCGGGCAGAAAGAAATAGCGTTGAACTTTTCTACAATGGGTAGCGTTTACGCAATTGGGATCACGGTTCAAAACAGCGCCGGTACGACCACGCTATCCAGCGCGACCCTCAATGTGACGGTTCAATAGAAGATATTGGGAGTTAAGCTATGCCGCTCCGAGTGAACGTGTATTTTTGACCGGACTCTAAAATACTCGCGAGTATTTTTGACAATGGGTGAAAATACTCGTATGATTGCGCCTATGAACCTAAAAAAGCGATATCTTTCGGATCAGGTCGAGCAAGACCTGATGGCAAAAATGGTCTTTGTCGGCGGACCGCGACAGGTGGGCAAGACAACATTGGCCAAATCGCTTCTGGGTCCTGATAAAGCCGGCTATTTGAACTGGGACATTGCCCAAGACCGAGAGAGGATACTGCGACATGAATTGCCGGATGTACCGTTCTGGGCCTTCGATGAAATCCACAAATACAAGAGCTGGCGTAGCTATTTAAAAGGAGTGTATGACCAATTTGGGCGATCGAAAAAAATAGTGGTAACCGGAAGCGCAAAACTGAATCTTTATCGTCGCGGCGGGGATTCTCTGCAAGGACGCTATCACTATTTGCGGCTACATCCGTTGAGTGTGGCTGAGCTTCGTATAGATACCAAAGGTGACTTTGACGATTTATTGGAATTGGGGGGGTTCCCAGAGCCATTTTTTTTGGGAAAGGCGATAGAGGCCAAGCGCTGGTCGCGGGAATACCGACAACGTCTCATTCAAGATGATCTGACCGCCTTAGAAAGCATTCGGGATTTGGGGAACTTGGAGCTTTTAATGTTACGCTTACCTGACTTGGTGGGCTCGCCCTTATCGGTGAATGCACTACGAGAGGACCTGGGCGTGAGCCATAAAACGGTTGCCCATTGGTTGGACGTTTTTGCCAATTTGTATGCCATCTTTCGGGTCTCACCGTTTGGTTCTCCTTCGATACGCGCCGTCAAAAAGGAACAAAAACATTATCATTTTGATTGGACATTGGTTACGGATCCGGGTGCGCGATTTGAAAATATGGTGGCTTGTCATTTACTGAAATGGGTGCAATTTGAGCAGGACACGAAGGCCCGCGAACTGGAGCTGCGTTACTTCCGAGACATTGATGGACGCGAAGTTGATTTTGTTGTCACCGACAATGGGAAACCCATTTACGCCATCGAATGCAAAAGCGGTATAAAAGACATTAATCCCGCCTTGCGGTATTTCAAGGCGAAATTTCCCGATTGTACCGCGTGGCAAGTCTCAGCCACTGAAGGATCTGCCTATATCAACCGAGATGGTGTGAAATATAGCCACGCGCTGGAGCTGCTTAAGGGATTGGTTTAATAAAGTTACGATTCGCGCCTTCACCCGAGATGGCCATGGGCATAAGCGGGGCTTTCCAGTCGAGGGGGGGTAGGCTAAAATAGAGCAACAGTGATCGGGATAGTCCTTATTTTGCTTTGTTTATTGGTCAATGGGCTATTGGCCTCTTATGAAGCAGCATTTCTTTCTGTTCCTAAACAGGTGTTGCGCGCACAGGCCAATAAAGGTGGAAAAAACGCCCAAAAGCTTCTGGCATACCGTGAAAATCCTGAACGTGTGCTTTCCGTTGTTCAGATCGGAATTACCCTTGTCGGGGCGGTGGCGGGCGCTATTGGTGGTGTAGGGGCAAGCGAGGTCTTGGAGCCGTTTATCGGAAAGCTATTGGGCACTGGCGAGGCATTATCCGAAGCGATAGCGGTGGGTTTTGTGGTCATCGTGATTACATATATTAGCGTTGTTTTCGGAGAACTGGTTCCCAAGACTCTGGCCATTCGGAACCCATCAAAAATTGTGCTGTCCGGTGCGCCTTGGCTTTTCTTTGCGGAAAAAGTTCTGGGTCCCTTGGTGGTTATTTTTGAGTATTCAACAAAAAAGATTTTGAATCTCATGTTCCGAAAGTCGACTGCCGATCAGGACATTTCTACAGATGCGATTGAAATCGAAACCTTGTCTCCTACCCACCGAAAATTCATGCTGAATCTGGCTGAAATTGAAAAAAGGCAGGCTAGGGATATTCTGATTCCATGGAACAAAGTCGTCCATATTAACCTTGAGGACCCGTTGGCGGTCATCACCCAACAGGTTCTGAGCTCCGGGCATACGCGTTTGCCCGTCGTCAAAAATGACAAAGCCATCGGCTTACTTCACAGTAAGGAGTTTATGGTTTTACGCGAAAGCGGTGAGCAACACTGGCAAGCTATCGTCCGCAAGGTATTGTTGATTCGAGAAAACGACTCGGCACTAAAAATTTTGCAACTGATGCAAATGCAAGCCAGTAATTTGGCCGTCGTGGTCAATATCCATGATCTGCCAACCGGGATTGTGACATTGGCTGATATCATGGAAGAAATCGTCGGTGAAATGTATGACGAAGACGATGACGGGGCGATCACCAAAATGATGACTGCCAAAGCCAATATGCGCCGAATCTTGGGGCGTTGAGGCCAAAACGGATGCGTCCTGTCGCCTGCGAAATTGACTTTGGCCAGCTTCTTAATGCCACCTGACCATGATCCATATTTATCGGATACTTATGGAGTATGTTCCGTCGATTTATTAGACCTGCTTTATCTAGGAGTTTTTTTATTTTCGGCCCACGGGGAAGCGGCAAGATCTTGGTGTTAAGCGTGCGTTGGACAGAACATTAAGCTCTGAATTGTCTCCGAATACCTACGGTTATGAAAAGGCGTTCGAGCATTTTTTTATATTAGAGCTCTATCGCTTAAATGTGTACTTCAAGCTAGACCTCAGATTGTATTATCTGCGGACCAAAGACCATTTGGATTATTACCATCCCCAGCGGCACGTTATTGTAACGAATCATGTGATGGTATTTGCTGACCGTGACGTTGATTTTACCCAATTGGATCTGGATGCTAGCAAGGTCATATACAGCGGCGGCTCTTTAAAGGATCCAGATGAAGTAGCCCGGAATCGTTTTGATGATCAACGATTAAGCGGTTTTAAAAATGTGGTCGTCTGTCTCTCGTCAAGGGATACGATGCCGCAAAAACAGCCCTGAGCTGAGCGAAGACGAATTTACTTCGACCGAACGGGGCGAGTGCTCGCGAGCTACTGCGAGCCCCTTACTAATTAGTGGACACATTTCTGAGCGAAGCGAAGCAAGGCCCAAAGGGCCGGAGAGGTAATTAGATTGTGTGGACTGGAAACAGCCCTGAGCTGAGCGAAGACGAATTTATTTCGGCTGAGCGGGGCGAGTGCTCGTGAGCTACTGCGAGCATGCCGAGCCAATACAAATGGTAGCGGCGACTGGGGTCGAACCAGTGACACCACGGGTATGAACCGTGTGCTCTAACCACCTGAGCTACGCCGCCAATAAGTCGAGTTGACTATACAATCGGTCTGGGCGGTTGGTAAATAGCGCGTCTGCTCCCCAACGCAACAAGTTACCCATCTCTTCAGGCGTGTCCACCGTATAAAACGCCACTTGAAATCCGTTGGCATGCATCGTTGCGATCACCTCGGGAGTGGCCATCTGAGCCGAGAGGTGAATCCGCTCTGCTTTCAGCTGATGGGCCATGTGTATCGCACCGGGCATGTCCTGCTCGGATAAGACGGCCAATGCGATAGACAAACCGGCTTGGTGTAAGGTTGTGGCGGCCCGCATTAATTCATCCCAATAAAACGAGGACAAAAGAAAATGGTGGGGACATAACGCCGTGCGGGAGATCCACTCTTGCAATAGGGTGACCACCGGTTGTGCCGTGCCGCGGCTTTTGAGTTCGATATTAAGACAAAAGTCGGTGTCGTCGGGATAAAGTGTGAGCCACCGGGCGACAAGGTCCAGCACGTCTGTAAACAGGGGAATAGGCGTATCCTCTGCCAGCGTAATGCGAGAGAAGGTCGATGGCGTTAACGCCGTGACAAGGCCTTTGACGGCCGGCCCTGCCAATCTGTCCAGGGTATCATCATGAAACACAATACAGGTGTGGTTATCGTGGAGCACTTGAACATCACACTCCACGTTATAGCCGTGGGTCAGACAGGACATGAGACCCGGTAAGGTATTTTCTATAACGCCGGGTGGACCGGGTAACATGCGGTGCGCCCAAATCCGTGTCGAAAACCGACCGCTCATGCGGGGTATTTAAAAAATAAAAAAGCCATGGGGTTAAACTCGAAAAAGCAAATTTGGACCGGCGCTTATTATCCCGCTCAAGGTCTTCAGGTTCAAGAGTAAAGAAGACAGCACCCTTTATCGTCTGTTATCGGGGAGGGGTTGCAGGGGTGGGAGAGCGATAGCATAATTGGGACATGCAAGCCAGAAGTGACTTTCATGCGGATCAGAGTGACATCCAAGAGATGGTATTCCGAATTGTGGCCGCAACCCATCCCGAAAAAGTCATCTTATTTGGCTCTTATGCGAGAGGAACCGAAGGACCGGATTCGGATGTTGATCTATTGGTTATTGCGTCACATGACACACAATCCCGTCGTGCCGAGCTGAGAAAGATTTGGCATGCGTTGAGCGGAATCATGGTTCCAAAAGATGTATTGGTATATAACCGCGAGGATGTAAAAAAGTGGCAAGATACCCCCAATCATGTGATTTCTATTGCCTTGAAGGAAGGCAAAATTTTATATGAACAATAGCCTTGAACAAGGTCGCATGTTTTTGGACATGGCGCACAAGGATTTTAAGGCACTTCATGTCATGATGGATCCGAATACAGTGGATGATGAGATATTCGGATTTCACGTTCAACAAGCAGTTGAAAAAGCGATTAAGGCTTGGCTGATCAAACTGGGTATCATATTCCCGAAAACGCATGACCTAGTCCTTCTGGTAGATTTACTGACCACTCAAGGAATTGAGTTTTCCCAATGGCAATCATTGACCGAATTTGTTGATTTTAGTGTCCAGTATCGATATGACACACTGGACATTATTGAGCCTATTGACCGAGCAACTTCTGTTTTACTCGTTGAATCGCTACTGAAGCGAGTCGCCGAGGCCTTCAAATAACTTATAAATCAAGGGCTACGCCTTGCGGAGCGAAAAGACGACGCGCGTATTCCTTTTGATTGCAGCCCAGCATCGACGTGAAGTCTATCGGGATTGAACGCGATTCGCAGTTAGCTTGTCCAGCTCCATCCGCTCGATTTTGGTGAGGGGGCGAATGTCCCCGGCCTTCATACCCGACAGGGTCACCGGCCCGATACCAATACGTTTAAGCTTGATTACCGTCAGCCCCAGCGCCTCAAACGCCCGCCGCACGATGCGGTTTCGGCCTTCGGAAATGACGACTTCAACTTGCTTGTCCGACAGGGGGGCAATATGAACAAACGACACGGGTGTGTCATCGGACAGTGGAATGGGATGGGTCAGTGCCCGTAGTGTCCGGTGCGAGAGGCGTTTGTTGACTTCCACGACGTAGGCTTTCGGAATTTCAAAACGGGGGTGGGTCATGCGCTGGGCCCATGGGCCGTCGTTGGTCAGCAAATAAAGGCCCGTCGTGTGCCGGTCCAAGCGGCCCACGGGGAAAACAGGTTCCGGGATGCGGGATACAAATGATGACAGGTCTAACCGTCCGCTGGGATCATGAAGGGTCGAAATCACGTTTTTAGGCTTATAGAATTTGTAGTAAACGAAATCATAGGCATTCCGCACTGGCTTTTTGTCAATTTTGACCGTGTCTTTTTGAGGATCGATTTCTGCGGTGAGCGCGGTGGCCACGTTGCTATTCACCGTGATGCGTTCTTCCACCAACAGGCGCAAGATCTCTCGCCGAGAAAAAGTCGTTTGTGCGGCAATAAAACGCTCAAGCGGTAATTTTTTTCTAATCATAATGAACATCCACTCTGGGGTTACCCATCAGTCGCAATTTTTGCGGAGGAATACGTGCCGAAAAAGCGCCCCCATGGATACGCATGACTGGCGAGGTAATTTGGACATTTCCTGACCCCTCAATGGTCTGAGCCTGTGTTTGCCAGACCAGATCGTCTGTACGGATATGAACGCGCACATCCGGAAGCTGGAGCTCCGAGTCTGAGTCATAAAAATGGAGGATTCCATCCTGGGTTTGTAGATCAGCAGTCGGCGCTGAAATATCAAACACAGATGCGGTTCCCTTGAAGTAGTGGCCGTTGATTTTAGACATGGTAAGGCGTGTATTATCACGGCTAACCTGAGCCGTTTTGGCAGTGAGTTGAAAGGTCTGGGTCGTGCGGTCAAACTGGGTGACACGGACGTCCTCGAACACAAATCCCGGGGTTTCTTTGGTCATAAATGGAGCCAAATGCGGTGATACAAAAGAGAATACGATGATAAAAACCAAGGCCAGAGCCACACCCAATTGTGACCACAACCGACGATTGAGCACCATTAAAACAGAGTCAGGCGCAGGGCTTCTACTTTTTCAGCAAAGGCACCTGCTCCGTCTCCCTTTCGGGCCAAGGCTTCGCTGAGCAGATAATGAATGGCCGCCGCCCGGGGCTCGATGGCCAAGGCTTTTCGGCATAGGGAGATGGACTCCTCCACCGCGCCTTGTTCGCCTTTAATCAGCGCCAGATACCCCATCGCCCAAATGTGTTTGGGGTCATTGAGTAAGATTTTTTCAAACTCAGTTTGGGACTTGTCCTTTTGGTCGGTGAAATAGTAAGCGAATGCCAATTTGAAATGGAGGCGCCAGTTGAGGGGTTCCTTTTGGACCCATTCTTCATAGTGTTGCACGGCCCGAGTCGGAAATGCGGGGTCGAGGTCGGGAATTTTTCTCAGTTCGTCCCAGCCGGACAACACGCGGCCTGTATAAGCGTGGGTCATGGCCAAGTCAAATCGTGCTTGGGCAGATTTGGGATTGGCTTTGACGGCGGCTTTGTGGATCCGGAGTTCTTGCTTCATTTCGGCAGACAATGGCACATCAGCTCGCACCGGTACGACAGTGAGAATGGCCAGTAAAACGCCCGACAGTAGGAAGGCAAGCCGTGAGATCATCTCACTTATTTTGACTGATCAAATAGGGGCTGTAAATCGAATCTTTCAAAATGCAGGCCATCACGGTCTTATACGCTTTCGCCCATTCGTGGTGGGATGTTAAAAAAAGTCCCGCCAGGCGATGCCAGATCCACATCGGCACAATGTAAACCAAAAGCAAGGTTTTATATATCGTATAGACGAGAGGGCCATAAAACTTCCGGCAAAAATACAATCCTCCTCGCAAGCCTTCTACCATCGACTGCGGTCGGCGTCCCGCGGTAGACAGTCCGCCAAAATGGACCACTTGGGCAGCTGGGTAATAGATGATCTGGTAACCGGCTTGTATGACAGTGCGGCACAAGTCGAGATCCTCGTTATAAAAAAAGTAGTGCTCATCAAAGCCGCCGACGGACTCAAAAAGTGCTTTTTTCATCAGCATCGCTGCCCCACTGACAAAGGAAACCGATCGAGGCGTTTCGGTGTGGTAACGCCATCGGGACAACAGTCCTCCGCTACCCTGCACTGTGCCGTCACCGTTTCTCAATTGGGGTCCCACGATGCCCGTTTTGGGGTGGGCCTTCAGGTAGGTGATCAACCTATCGATGGCATCTGCGCGGACCACGGTATCGTTGTTGAGGAAAAACAGCAGGCTTCCACGGGCTAGCCGCACACCTTGGTTGTTGGCTGCTGAAAATCCGATATTGTCCGAATTTTCCACCAACGTAACAGGGTAGGTGCTGGCCTTGATCACGGCTACCGAATCGTCCGTGGAGTGGTTATCAACGACAATCACTTCGTACTGACTTTCGGTTTGGCTGGCAAAAACCGAGTCCAGACACGCTTGCAAGAAACGGCCCCCGTTATAGTTCACGATGACAATACTCAGATCCATTTTTAAAAAAATGTAGCGGGATCAATCACCCGATGGGTTTCAAGCAAAGGGTGAACCAATAACCCTTGGCTATGGGAGCGGGTTTCGAGCACTTGTGGCAGCAGGGCTGACCGGATAAAGTCAGGCGAGGCATCGGGTTCAAACTGCAGGCCCCAAATCGTGGACTTTTCGATATGGTCAACGGATACCGGACGTAGCTTGGCTGCGATGTGTTCTTTTTCGGGGACTTCTTTGAAGGTGCGGTTAAACACCTGGACCCACACGGAATGGAGGTCCGCCACGTCCGTGGGCCACGTGTTGACACTGGCGGTTTCTTTGTTGGGATTAATGAGGTAGTACGTCTCGTCTAAGAGCTGGTGGATTTTACCGGTGAGGGCGGCTTTGTCGAATGTTCCGCCAAACCGCCAGCAGGATAGACGTGATAGCCGCCGAAGTGCTTTTACACCCAATAACTGGTGAATGGCTTCCAAGGCGGACAGGGCGTGCAAATCGGTTTGTTTGAGTGCGGAGACAACGGTGACGCTCATCATGCGTAGGTGACTTGCTTAAGAGATTCAAAAATGGCTGTCCACGGCCCGGGCATATCGGCGGTGCCAAGGGTGTCTCGATCCGGACGGTGCACCCAGCTGGGCAGCTGGCGGGAAAAGGCTGCGCGTTCGGGGTGGGGCATAATCGCTAGCGCGTTTCCAGCCCGATTGGCAATGCCGGCAATATTAAGGGTGGCACCATTGGGATTGGTCGGGAAGTGCGAATCGGTTTTACCGTTTACAGTGACGTAGCGCCATTGGGCGAGGGTATCAATATCCCCCGAAATGGATTCGGCAAACACAAAACGGCCTTCGCCGTGATTCACAGGAATGGGGAGTTTTTGAGCAGAGTCAGACCATTGTGTGAATCGGCTGCGGTCCGCATGAAACGCCCGGACAAATACCCAGTCGCAAATGAATCCGAACGGCCGATGAGAAACGGTATTGGCGGCCAGTGCCATTTCGATCTGATACGCGCCGCCGACGTTGGGCACAATACCGGACTCGGCCAAAATCTGGCATCCGTTACAGATGCCCAAGATGGGTTTTTGAGCTTGGTCGGCCTTGATTAGCCAAGCCATGATGGGCAACTTGGCGGCAATGGCACCGGCCCGCACACGATCCTGGTACGAAAACCCTCCCGGCAATACGTAGCCGTCGTAGTGATGAAAAGTGCTTTCCTCGCAATTCCAACGAAGGATATCAGCGTCCATTCCTGCTGCCCGGATGGCGTAGACCGTTTCATACTCACAATTGCTTCCGGGGAATTGGATAACGGCGATGCGGGTCATCGTGCGCCATCCTGGATTTCACGGCAGATGTTGATGGCAGCAATCATGCCGTCCGAAACGGCGGTGGCGATCTGGCGAATTTGCTTGGATCGGATATCTCCGGCAGCGTAAATACCGGCGATGCTGGTGCGCATCAATTCATCCGTGACGATATAGCCTTTTTCGTCCCGCTGCAGCGGCAAGGCAAACAGCGCATCGGGCGGGATGCGACCTGCATAAATAAAGATACCTTTGACATCGATCCAGGTATGTTGTCCGGTAATGACGTGGGTGACTTTCATCTTTTCGACTTTGTCGATACCGAAGACTTCGGTCAGTTCGGAATTCCACATCAAGGTGACGTGGGGATTGTTGAGAATTTTGTCTTTGAGTTGATCGACGGCTTTGAGCTGGTCGGAGCGGTGAACCAAGTAAACCGTGTTGGAAAAACGGGACAAATAGTCTGCGGCATAGGACGCACAATTGCCTCCGCCGATGACGGCAATATCGGTTCCCGAATAACTATCGGCATCGCACTGCGCAAAATACGAGATACCTCGGCCAAAAAAGGTTCGCTCATAGGGCATATTCAGGCGTTTCGGCTCTAGCCCGACGGCCAGCAAAATGGTTCGGGCTTTGTAGATCTGGCCCAGATCCGTGCGCACCATTTTGACGGGCTGGTTGATCTGGTCGATGGCCTCAACAGTCTCACAGGTATAGTCGATGGGGTAGTTATGCATGTGGGCTTCCATGCGGTTGGACAGCTCTTCGCCCAAAATGCCGTTCGGAAACCCGAGGTAATTGTCGATTTGAAAGGAAATGGATGCCTCTCCGCCGGGAACAGCCTTCTCGATCACCAGGGTTTTGAGGCGAGCGCGTCCTGCGCAAATGGCTGCAGACATGCCTGCAGGCCCCGAACCAATAATGATCAGATCATAACTATCGCCGGGCTTGGGTTTGGAGACGGTAGGCTGCGTCGAGGTTTGACTGATCATTACATTCCCTTAAACCGATCTGCCATGACCCTAATGTGCGTGTCGCCGGATGAGATGATGCGTTTTTGCGCCAAAAAAATGGTAATGGTTTTGGCTGAGATCGTATCCGAATCGCGGTGGGCCATTGGATCTCCGGATAATACAATCGTTTGTTTGGTCAAGTCAAACGAGGCTGAGCGGGAAGACCCGTACATGGTGTCATATTTAAAACGCACATTTCCGGCCGCATCGATGGTATTGGCGATATCGTTTGCCACCAGCTGGTCTGCGGTTAGCGTATATTCACCATTTGAGGCCTGTACCTGGTCGGTCACCCATATCATGCCCTTTTGCCTATCGTAGCGTGCATTCTGGCCTTTGATGGTGATGGATCGTTGTTTGATCACTACATTTCCGGATGCGAGGATTTGCTGGTTCTGGCCGTCTAATTCAAATTGGTCCGCCGACAGAAGGATATTGCCCATCTGGGTGGTCGAAGGGGCCGCATGCAAAATGACGCCGAAACAGGTCATTCCCACGATAACGGCTACCCATTGCAAGCGGCGTTTTGACATCTGCCCCATCTTACCACGCAGTCACTGGGTGCCCAATGGTGGCAGAGCACTAACCGCGGCAACCATACGACCGGCTTTTTCGGTCTCTTTCCTGTAGGAAAAAAACATGTCCGTCCGACAGTGGGTGCAGCAGTATGTATGGTTGATGAGGCACTTGGATGGATCCAATACGGCTGCTAGCTGGGCAACGTTTTCAGCCAATAGGTCGACAAACCGATTCTGCTGCCGGTCGACCTGATAACACGGGCCGTGGATACTTGGCCCAAACCAAATATACATGCCAGAGGAAACACCGAATTCGCTGCAGAAAATGTGCAGGACTTTTTCGAATAGATGCCTTTCTGTGCTGCGGCGGCCGGCATGAATGGCGGCGACGGGTCCGGAGGGGTGGAAAAGCAAGATGGGCAGACAGTCGGCTGTTTTGACACCCAAGGCTACGCCAGAATCCGTACTGTAAATGGCGTCGCAATCCGGGATGAGCGTAGATGAATGGCGGTCAACACGCACGGCGGTGTCGCCATGGACCTGGTTCATCAAGATCAGTTTGCGCCCTTTTGGCAATTCAAAATCTGCGGGCAGGCTGTGACGGGTTGTCGTGGCTGTCCAGACGTGTGGGTGAGGGATCAGGCCACTCAGAATGGTGCTCAATGGCCTACCCTCGCATATCGATTTCCCGGATGCTGGGTGATGAGTTCGCGGGACTCCAACTGGGTTAGGCCGACCATCACTTCGGAGAAACTGCGATGGCTTTTGGTAACGACTTCGTCAAAGTCCAGGATCCCACCCTCGAGCACCTCGAAAAGCACCTGTTCGCAGGGGGATAGATCGGCAGCGACGGTCGTTGTGGTGTTCATGAGAGCCAGCAACGGCTGAGTGACCTGACTCCCCAACAGTTCGCCGGGGTGAACCAAAACCCGGGCTCCGTCGCCGATGAGCTGGTGACTGCCCACAAAATGGGGAGTCGTGATAGGGCCAGGTACCACCCAGACATCTCGTCCCTGATCGGCGGCGAACTGGGCGGTGATGAGGGCGCCGCTTTTTTCTTTGGCTTCACAAATCACCACGTTTTGACTCAGGCCGCTAATAAGCCGGTTGCGTTGCACAAACCGATAACGCTGCACCAGCGTGCCCGGCGGTTGTTCGGAAACGATGAGGCCTTTGTCGCAGATTTCAGACAATAGCCTTTTGTTTTGTGGCGGGTACAGTGCGTCTAAGCCCGTGGAAAATACGGCAATGGTGGGCCCGCCTTTTTGCAAGGCGGTTTGATGGGCGCAGGTATCAATGCCGGAGGCAAATCCGGACACAATGAGGTGGGCCGGACTCAAGGTGCCCGCGATCCAGCTACAGGCTTTCTCGCCATAAGAACTGGGGTGGCGTGTTCCCACGATGGCGGTATAGGGTTGCGTGGACTGCAGCAGAGAAAGTTGACCCTTGGCAAACAGGACCAAAGGCGGGTCAAAGATCTGTCGAAGAGCTTCGGGGTAGGTGAGATCTTCTAAGCCAATGGGGTCGATGCCTTTTTTTTGAAGGGATGTCATATAGGCGTCGAGATTCCAGTGGCCATATCGCTTGCGGTAATAGGCGGCATTGGCCGGAGAAACTTCGGTTAAGACCGTTTCGAAGTGAGCGTTGAAATCGGATTCGCGGGGCAGCTTTTCCAACAGCTGGTGCATCCGACGGGGCGAGTCATGAAACAGGTAATTAAGCTTAAGGAGATAGCCGAGGCTATGGGGCATGGCGGACTGCGGTTTTGACTTCCTCATCCAATGCGATTACGGCTTCCACCGTCGGGACGGGGTTTTGTCCGAAACGGTCAACAGCGGCGGTGACGAGTCGTGGAATATCCATAAATCCAATTTCTCGGTTTAAAAAGCGCTGGACGGCGACCTCGTTGGCGGCATTCATGGCAACCGGGGCAGCACCCCCTTGGTTGCCAGTCTGGTAAGCCAGCTTTAGTAGCGGGAATTTGACGGTATCCGGTTCAAAAAAGGTAAGGGTTTTCATGTCTTGCAGTCTGGCGCGGGGCCAAGGTGCCTGGACTTTTTCGGGATAGGTCAACGCATATTGGATGGGAAAGCGCATGTCCGGCCTCCCCAAATGGGCGATCATATTGCCGTCGATAAATTCGACGGCGGCATGCACCATGCTTTGGGGGTGGATAACCACTTGGATGCGCTCAAATGGCAGGCCGAACAAATAATGGGCCTCGATGACCTCCAGACCTTTGTTCATGAGCGTTGCCGAATCAATGGTAATTTTAGATCCCATCGTCCAGTTCGGGTGTCGGAGTGCTGCCTCCACTGTGAGTCCTGCAAACTGATCGGTCGGTGTGTCCCAAAACGGACCTCCCGAGGCTGTCAAAATCACCGTATCGACAGTATCTATGGGTTGATCCCCCAAACATTGTTGAAGGGCGGCATGCTCCGAATCTACCGGCAAAAGGCGTGCCCCATGGGTTTTGGCTGCAGCGGTTATAAACGGCCCTGCGGAAACCAAGACTTCTTTGCAGGCCAATCCGATATCCACGCCGCGGCAAATGGCGGTATAGGTGGGCAAAATGGCCGTGGTGCCAAAAATGGCAACGATTATCAATTCCAGTCCGGGCCATTGGGCGACGGCTTGCAACCCCGGCAAACCGACCTCGATGGGCAGCGTGTCGCTTCCCAGCAACCGACACAATTCGGTGCGGGCTGCTTCATCTCCCACTACGACCAGGAGGGGTTTAAACTGGCGGATTTGCTGGGCAAGCAGCGTCACATTTTTTCCCGCCGTTAAGGCTACTACCTCAAAACGGTTCGGCTGGCTCGCGACAATTTCAAGTGTCTGGGTGCCGATGGACCCCGTAGATCCCAAAATGGCAATCTGCTTGGCCATTAGTTGAGGAGGTAGTAGCTGACAGGCAAGGTAAACATGGCGCTGTCCCCACGGTCATATATGCCGCCGTGGCCAGGCAGCAAGCTGGACGAATCTTTGACCTTAAAAGCACGTTTGGTCAGCGACTCATGCAAGTCCCCGATTTGGCCGACAATCGAAATGATCACACCCAAAAACACGTAGTGCCAGGTCAGGCCCAATAGCCAAATCAGGACAAACGAGAACACGATACAAGTTAAAATACTGGCGGCTGAGCCCTCCACCGTTTTTTTGGGACTAATTTCCGAGAGCGGATGGTTGCCAAAATAACGGCCACCCACCAAGGCCCCGATGTCGGCAAGCCAAGTCATCAGGGTGCAAAACAACACATTGCGCAGCCCATGGGTACCGGACCGCAATACGATATAAAACGAAAACGTTACGCCGACAAAGACGGCCACGCGAAGGGTCGCCAGCCAGCTATTGTGGGAGAACCACACCTTTTTGTGTACTATTTCGACCACGGCGCCACCCAACACGACCACTACGAGGGCTTTCATCCCTAAGGTATCCCATAGCGGCCGGGTTTCGTGGGCAAAGGCAGAAAAAATGATGCCGGAGATCAATAGATATCCAACAAAGGTATTGGGCGAATATCCGTTTTGGGCGAGCATGACGTAAATTTCCTGCGCAGTCAAAAAGCTGGTGAGCAAAATAATCACCAGGAGCGGCACGCCGCCCAGCGCCATCATGACTATCGCGGCGGGGGCAATGACCAAGGCGGTCAGGATGCGTTTGAGCATGGGCTAAACCTTCACCCCGCCAAAGCGGCGGTCACGGTTTTGAAATTGAGTCAGGACCTGAATTAAGATGTCCTGGTTGAAATCTGGCCAAAGCGTATCGAGGAAGAAAAATTCGCTGTAGGCCAACTGCCACAGCAAAAAATTACTCAGCCGAAAATCCCCGCCTGTCCGGATCAAGATATCGGGGTTTGGCATTCCAGAAGTATATAAAAACCCGCCAAAGATCTCAGGCGTCAGCGCTTCCCACTGCTCGTGTGTGTAGGTCTTGGCCATGGTCTTAACGGCAGAGACGATTTCGTTTTGGGAGCCGTAGTTAATGAGCAAATTCAAATTGAGCACATCGCAATGGGCCGTTTCGTCTTCAATGAGGCGGATGTTGTCTTTTAAGCCAGCATCCAGTTGCGAAGTGGCGCCTAAGCACCTCACGCGTACTTGCGCTTTTTTTAATTCAGGCAATTCGCGTTTGATCAGCAATTTGAAAAAATCCATCAAAAAGCTGACCTCTTGTTCCGGTCTGCGCCAATTTTCGGTGGAAAATACGTACACGGACAAATATGAAATTCCCAACGTCGCACATGCACGAATGGCGCGGTTCAGGGCGTTAGCTCCTTCTTTGTGTCCCATTGTGCGGGGCAGGCCGCGCTTTTTTGCCCAGCGCCCATTGCCGTCCATAATGACCGCGATGTGGGCTGGGATACGCGTTGAGTCCAGGCCGTGACGCTGGTGAAGTGCGGTTTTTTCGGCCTGGTGCTCGGCGGATAAAGGGCTCATAGGTTAGATGTGACTGATTTCGGTTTCTTTGTCTAAAACAAGCTTATCGATTTGAGAAACCGCATCATCCACTGTTTTTTGGACTTGGTCCTGCAGTTTTTTTTGTTGATCTTCGGGTGCGTCTTTGTCTTTTTTAATGCGCTCCAGCGCGTCACGACGATAGTTTCGCAAGGCAACCTTGCCTTCTTCACCGGTTTTGCGGGCGATTTTGACCAGTTCTTTGCGACGGTCTTCGGTGAGTTGGGGCAGTTTCAAAATGACGGTTTGTCCTTCGACACGGGGGCTGAGTCCCAGATCGGAGGTATGGATGGCTCTTTCGACGGCCTGAATGGCGGAACGGTCGAATACATTGAGCATCAGCGTAGTAGATTCGGGAACGGAAATGGCGGCCACCTGCTTGAGAGGAACCATACTGCCGTAATAGTCGACCTGAATGCGGGCCAATAGATCCGGGTTGGCGCGACCCGTGCGCAGCGTTGCCAAGTTGCGTTTGGTGTTGGCAATGGCTTTTTCGATTTGCTCTTTCAGCTCTTGCATGACTTAGCCTCCGATGCGTGTGCCGATGTCTTCACCGGCCAAGATTTTTTCGATGTTTCCTGCCTCGAGAAAGTTAAAGACGATAATGGGGATCTTGTTGTCCATCGTCAGCGATAGGGCGGTGCTATCCATGACCTGAAGGCGGTTCTTTAAGACATCCATATGGGACAAGGATGTGAATTTTTTGGCATCCGGAACCTTCATGGGGTCCGCATCATAGACGCCATCCACACGGGTGGCTTTTAGCAAAGCGTCAGCGCGGATTTCCGCAGCGCGCAACGCAGCGGCTGTATCCGTGGTAAAGAAGGGATTGCCGGTGCCGCCTGCAAAAATCACCACACGGTTTTTCTGCAAGTGTCTTACGGCGCGCCGCATGATAAACGGCTCCGCGATTTCCCGCATTTCGATGGCCGTTTGAACCCGGGACTCCACATTGACTTTGGACAGGGCATCTTGCAGGGCTAAGGCATTCATGATGGTGGCCAGCATACCTGAATAGTCAGCGGTGACCCGATCCATCCCATTGGCTGCGGCTGCCATGCCCCGGAAAATATTGCCTCCACCGATCACGATGGCGATTTCAACGCCCAGCGCCTGCCCACGCTTGAGTTCGTTGGCGATATAGACCAAAAACTTGGGGTCGATACCATATTCGCGATCGCCTTTAAAGGCCTCGCCACTCAGTTTCAACAGTACGCGTTTGTATTGGGTAGGCACGGGCGCATTGTATCAACCGATCGTCTGCTTTCGCAATTGGAAAAATCAGCCTCCGGTTAATTTTATAACCTGCGCTATATACGTCCATATCTCTGAGCGAAGCGAAGCAAGGCCCAAAGGGCCGGAGAGGGGGAGGCTCAAATCTGGCTTTGCCAGTTTGAGGGGGCGACGCGAGCCCCATATAAATAAGAAGCGAAACAAGGCCCAAAAGGCCGGAGAGGTAATTAGATTGTGTGGACTGGAAACAGCCCTGAGCTGAGCGAAGACGAATTTACTTCGGCTGAGCGGGGCGAGTGCTCGTGAGCTACTGCGAGCATGCCGAGCCAAATATAAACTGATCCGGGCGGGAGTCGAACCCGCGGCCACTTGATTAAAAGTCAAGTGCTCTACCAACTGAGCTACCGGATCAAAACAGGTCAAAATTAACCGAATGTCACTAAAAGCGCAAGCGCGCCTCATCCCTCAAGCGCTGGGATCATTGCTTGCAAAACAGGCATCAAAAAGTCTAATATGAGAAGCAGCGTTTCCATACCACAGTCGATGTTTGCAGAAAGGAGCCTTCCTTTGAGAAGCCCAGTGTTTCGAGCGGGCACGTTAATTGCCAGCCTTTGCGTTGCCATGACGCTGATGAGTTGCGGATCCAATCTTTTTTCATTTTTAGAAACCTCCGGTGGAGGATCTTCGGCCGAAGAAGCCCAGTCGCTTCTTGACAACGCCACCACCGTGGCGCAGTTCCAGCAGGCTGCCAATCTGGCCCAAGGCATCGTGAGCAGCAATGCCACTGCCGAACAAAAGCAAGAGGCCTACGTGGTACTGGGGGAGGCATTGCTGGGTAGTGCCAACGTTCAAATGACCACGGTACTCGGCGACATCGCCGATGTGGCGTCTTCGAATAACGCGACGGTGCAAGATTTTATTTCCGCACTACCTTCGGCGGATACCAATACTCTGGCGGCAGCAGCCAATGCGATAAACGCGGCCAACAATCTGTCCACCAGCACCAATGAGCAGATTTCTGCCGACGCGCAGTTGTTTCGAGGTGTGACCAATGCCCTGGTGGCCGTTAACCTGGTCCAAGAAGTAGCGACATTTAACAACGGTCAGGTTGACCTCCAAGACACGGCAAATATCAAAGCAGATATCAACCAACTGGTGGTCGGAACCGGTACTATCCAAGGTGTTTCCACCTATGTAAATGCAGCCGATCAAGGACTGAGTTCTGCCGATGCGCTTAGTTCGGATCAAGGCAAGCAGGTCGATAATCTTGTCTCGGCATCTGCGGAGTTGACCGTTTTAAACAACACGATGCAAAGTACGACCAATAACGTATACACCCTCTCCTCCGGAGCCACGTTGAACCTGACGGAGTCCAATCCGTCCTTTTCGGATAACGTCAGTACCGCGCTCGAAGATATCTTTAGAAGTCGGTAAGGGGGGATAGCCATGCGTTTAACAAAGTTAAGTATCTGTATCGGTGTGGCGGCGAGTATCGCGTTATCGGCACCGGCCTTTGCTGTCCTGCAAGATGTTCCTGTGACCAATATCCGAACCATGGCCATGGGTGGTGCGGGATTTGCTGTGGCGGATGATTATGCGGCGCTGTACCAAAACCCGGCGGCATTATCCAATGTGACCAGTCTCAAGTTTAATCTGTTATCGATTCGCGGAGACGTGGCGACGTCCGTTTTTTCCAATTGGACGAAATTTTATAATGTCTACAACCAGGTGAAAAACTCTGGGGGGAATACGCAAGAGGCAGTTGACTCTCTTGGCCCCCTTATTCCAACCAACGTGGCGCTAAATGGTGGCGGCAATGTCGTCTCTGTGGCCGGCAATAGCTGGGGGTTGGGGGTGTTTAATCAAAGCAACTCTGTGGAGGCATTGCGTAACCGGTCCAATCCCTATGTTTTGCTAAGTGGCGTGTCCGAAGCCTCGGCCATCATTGGGAAGTCTTTCGGGATCACCCTCATCGGCATCCCAATGGATATTGGGTTATCGGCTCGTTATTTTTACCGCTACGAACTCATTGATGGCAGTACTTCAGACACCGAACTTCAGGTGGGTATGGCCCGGTTCTTGCGGATGGTGAATGGGAGTGAGAGTTTCAATTTCGATCGACTGTCCGGTACGGGGGTCGGGTTTGACGCAGGTGTGTTGATGCCTTTAAAAACGCCTGCCGGTGACGGCAAATGGGGCGTGGTGGTGCGCAACATTGGTACGCGAATCTCGGGGACGACGACGATTAGCAGCGCCAATGCCTCCTTTTCCGACACGATTCAAAGCCGAGTGGGCATCGGTGTGGGCCTCAACACGGGTGTTCCCTCCTGGATTCCGGTACTCAATGGCATCGGCACCTTTCTACTGGCAGCGGACTATTACCTCCCTGTTAATGGCGAAAGCTGGCTCAAGGGTATCCATATTGGGGCCGAAAAGCCATTTTGGATATTCAAGCTGAGAGGGGGTCTTAACCAAGGGTTTATTGTGGGGGGTGTCGGGATGCGACTCTTTATACTCGACTTTAATTTCGCCTATAACAAAGAAGCACTCGGGTCGCGAATCAACATTGATCCGATCGACTATTACACGTTCCAATTTGGCTTGCTGTAGTTAACAAGGGGGGGCTGCCATGACGGTATCCGCTTTGCAGCCCCCTCTTGACGATCGGCTGCGTGCCGCGTTGACCGAACTGTTGTCCGAGACGCGCCTGGCGCACAGCGTGCGGGTGTCTGACACCGCCTATCAACTGGCCCAACAGCTGGGGTTTTCGCCAGACGATTGTCAACGTGTGCAAGTTGCGGGTCTGCTCCACGACGCCGCAAAACAACTCACCCCTGAAAGTCTGGCGGGTCAGATGGGATGCGCTGTATCGGAGTGTCTGCCTGACCTATGGGCGGCTTTTCCTTCGGTGTGGCATGCCTATGCGGGACCTGCTTTGGCGCAGCGGCGGTGGGGGATCTCCGATCCGATCATCTTAGACGCGATGCGCTACCATACGACGGGGAATGACCAGATGACACCAGTGGCCAAGGTTGTTTTTGTCGCTGATTTTGTGGAGCCAGGGCGTACCTTGCCCATCGCTGGGTACCTAGCGCAGTTAGCGGTGTCTGACCTGGATAGCGCAGTGTATGGCATCACGGTAGTGACGCTGCGGAATCTGATTGTCCGCCAGTTTCAAATTCACCCGGCAACGCTAGCTTGTTATAATGCTGCCCTTAAGGCTGTTTCGCCCGAACGGCGTCAGGCTATTTTGACTGCAGTAGAAACGAGTTAACGTGTGAAGTTTTGGAATCGCTTGAGCCCCGGGACCCGGCGACTGCTCTTTAAGGTTGGCCTGGGCATTGTTCTCGTTTGGCTGGTATTACAGCTCTTGGGTTTTTTGATCAGCCGCATTGTGGTGATGAATGCCCTATTATCTTTGCTGTCCTATGACCGGATGGGTGGCGTTAACATTTTGGCCTTTGGTATTGACGATACCAAAGACATCCAACGCTCCGACACGATTATGGTGTTTCGAATGGATCTGACTCACAACCGGCTGGGCGTTTTGTCGATTCCGCGAGATACCCGCGTGAGTGTGCCCGACGTGGGGCTCACTAAGGTCAATCACGCCTTTGCCCGTGGGGGTGCGCCTTTACTTCAAAAGACAGTGGCCGAATTTTTAAATATTCCGATTGATTATTACATCCAGGCCGACCTCAATGGCGTCGCCCAATTGATTGATGAAATGGGGGGGGTCACTCTCAAAGTCGACACGGATTACGTGTACGCCGATCGTGCTGGGAACTATCGGATTGACCTTAAAAAGGGCTACCACCATATGACGGGCCAGGAGGCTGTCGAATTTCTGCGGTACCGTGCGGATGGCCTGGGGGATATCGGCCGTATTCGCCGCCAACAACAGCTGATGGAGGCCCTCACGCGGCAATTGTTTACTGCCAGTGGGGTATTGCGGATCCCGTTTTTGCTGACGAAGTTTCAGAGCCATTTTAAGACCAATATGTCCTCTGAACAAACGGTGGGATTTTCCAATTCGTTATTGGGTATTTTTAAAAATGGCCGGATTGAGATTACGACCGTTCCCGGAGAGGGTACACTGATCGGCGGTGTGAGTTATTGGCGGCCGGATACCTTGGCTCTGGCCCGCACCGTGGACAATGCCTTGTTTGGGCTAAACAACCAGGCCCCAGAACTTGCGACAGTGGAAACCCAAGATCGCCGCTCCTCTGCCGAAGAAAAGCGGCGTTACCTGACCTACAAGGAAATGCAAGTTCTGGAAGCCCCGGCGTCGGTGGCGACAGCGGAGCTAAAAGTGGCTGGCCAGTCGTTGGTTATCGAGGTGTTAAATGGAAACGGTACCCCTGGCCAAGCGCGGCGGACAGCGGATTTGATTCGCGCAAAAGGCTTTAAAATATTACGTGTGGGGAATGCGGCTTCCCACGGATACCAAAAGACGTTGCTGGTAGACTGGAAGGGAAAAATAGAGCCGGTCGTGCAGTTGGCACAGGTCTTGGGCGTGGATGCGGACCGCATTATCGTGTATAACAAACCCACTAAGCAGTTGGACGCGACATTGGTACTGGGCGCTGATTGGTCAGAATCTCAGATCGGAGGCTCCCCCAGATGATGGAAACCATTATTTTATCCTTGGCCGCCTTTCTATCCGAACGGCATGCAGAGGCTGTTGTGGTATATGACGTGGCCGAAAAGTCCAGCGTGACTGATGCCATTGTCCTGGCGTCCGCCAAAAATACCGTGCATTTAAAGGCGTTGGCGGAATCGGTGTCCCGCTGGTTGGCCGAACATAGAGCCGAGGGCGATGCTGCCGGG
>CAYINU010000002.1:0-74822 GCA_964364855.1 uncultured Candidatus Marinamargulisbacteria bacterium
CCAGCGCCCGTCGATACCGCCACGTTTTCATCTTGTATTACGCCTCGCTACCACTCGCGGTCGCCGCCGTGCGGCTCCTTTTATCCACAGGATTCCGATATGCATTTTTACATCTCTAGAAACGTTAGAATTTCAATTACTTTATCGGTTGGTAACGGGTGTGTAAAGCGTTTCTTTTGCCTCACACTCTGGCCAAAGAATCACCCGTTTATCGGAAAATCCGGTATCGGCACAAACGTCCCAATTGTCATCTGACTCTCTTCGCCGTTGTTGATGATCGAGACTTTTCCGGTGCGGATCGACTGCTCTCCCAGCGGATAGTCGTCACGGAACAGGATGACAATATAGTTCGACGGCGTCCGGCGGCCTTGGGTGTCTACTACGTAGACCAAACACCTAAAGTCTGATCCTCGGAGAGGATCAGCCGCCTGGCATTAAATGCACGGGCAAAGGGGTCTCGGGCCTGGTAATATCCCATCGTATCTTCCGTAATATCCCACACCTCATACTGTCCAAATTCCGACGCCGGTAACGTGCTCTGCGTCCATGTCAGCACAATATTCGTGGTTCGCCCCTCCGGACTCAGAGTCTCCACACGCGCCACACTCAAATCCACCGGTCTCGGATAGTCGTCCGGCAACGGCACTGATAACCCTGCGATTTGTGAAAAATGATTTCGTGTCGACGTGATTTCGCTGATGACCGACATCGAATACGTCGTATTCACATCCAGCACAATATTCACCGAGGTCTGTCGGGCCGTCATCGGGTCAACGATAAAGCCCCCACCGTACCGCGCCCCAATTGCAATTTCCGTATACGGCCCCACATTCCCGGACGGCCCCCATTCCAGGTGGTACCGGTTCACCGTCCCATCCACCGTCGTGATCGTCAGGGTCAGGTCGTAGGTCGGGGTGGTGGACCCGCCGCCTCCGGACGATGTCGTGGGCGCACGGCCGCAGCCGGGGAGTAGGGGCATCATGCCTACCACCAGTACGAACACGGCCAGTACTACGCTACCGGCCAAGCGTGGCCCTATTTCCACGGGGTTAAAGTGACTCCACCCAACGCCCAATATTGCGTTCCTGAGGATCAAAACTCACCCCAAACAGTCGGATGACCTTATTCTTCCCTTGGTACTTTTGCCCATACCCTTTGTCTAGGATTTGCTGCAGCGCCTCTTCCGCAGTGCCTTGTAACTTAAACTCAAATATAAATATTTCCTTCTCTGTCTCCACCACCGCATCAATCCGGCCTTTGTTGGTGGTCACCTCAGCCCGAATGCGCAGGCCGATCAGTGTGAAGATCAGGTAGAAAATGGTTTGATAATATTTCTCGTTTTTCAGTTGAATCGTATAGGGTATTTTGGCGAAAAATACCTTTAATGTGTCGAAAAAGGTTTCAAGATCAGCTGCCTTTAAACTACGTTCCAAACGGGCCAGGTGGCTTTGGGAAACCGAGGGGGTGTTTTCAGAAAACCCGCTCAACAGGGCATCTGAAAAAGCAGCTGCTACTTCGCGGTTCGGATAGTGCAAGCGATACCGACCGGTTTCCCGGTCATAATCGCGAATCGTTAAATAACCCGTTTGAAATAGCAACGCCATCGGATCCAAATTTTCAATGTCATAGGTCGAAAACGCACTTTCGTCGACCTCCAATTCACTCACGTGGGCCATGTCAAACCCGGTTTGTTTGAGCAGTTCAACCAAAAACGTCGGCGTCCCCGTTTCGAACCAGTGAGCCTTGAAATCTTGCTGTTTTAACAACAACAATGTCGAAAACGGGTTATACACCTTCGTGTCAGCCTTTGAAAACCGATAGCCGTTATACCAGTGTTTGATCTTCTCAAGGGTTTCAGGCAGTGTCAGTTGCTCGGCCTCGGCCAAAGCGTCACTATGGGCTTTAAAATTAAATTCAAGCTCTTCTTGCGTATACCCCAACATGCCGGCATAAGCCGTTTGCATAGTCAGGTCTTCTAAATTGTTCAGACCCGAAAACACCGATACTTTCGAAAATTTGCTCACCCCGGTTAACAGCACAAAGCGCATATGTGCATCCATGGCTTTAATCACCGAATAAAACTGTCGCAAAATATCTCGGTTGATGGCTGCGTGTTCGGAGCGAGTGATATGGTCAATGATGGGCTTGTCATATTCGTCAACCAAAATCACAACTCGTCCGCTGCGATGTGTCGCAAGTGTTCGAATCAGGCGTTCAAAATAAATACCGGCATTGGGGTCTGGCTCAACTGCGATCGCATGTATTTCACCTACAACCCGAATCTGCTCACATAGTTGCCGATTCAGTTCATCGCCTACTGCGCCACCTACTTTAGACATATCAATGCGAATCACAGGAAACTGTTCAAACGCATAATCGGTGTTTTGGGTGATCCACAATCCTTCAAATAAAGAACGTTTGCCTAAAAAGAGGGCTTCCAATGTTGAAATCGTGAGGGACTTTCCAAATCGACGCGGGCGAGATAAGAAAAACTTGGGACTGCCGGCATCAGGCCGGATGCCAGCCTTTACCAACTCATATAGATATCTCGTCTTGTCCACATAGACATACTCGCCTTTAACAATCCCTTCAAACGTTTGTATACCGATTGGTAAATTTCTCATTCGCTTACTTTATCATCTCATTACCATCCCCGTCCAAATTCATAGCATCACGAACGTACACTTCTTTGTACGCTTTTCTCGCCTACGCTAACGCTCCGTGGTCGCTGCCGTGCAGCTCCAAGTTGCGTCCATATCTCCGAGCGAAGCGAGGCAAGGCCCAAGGGGCCGGAGAGGGGGTGAGGAGCGTACCCGCGACGGAACCGCAGGCCTGAGGTGACTAAATGTCACGTCAGGACAAGGCTGCCCGCCTGGCTCGAAGAGCCAAGAAGGGGCTCACTCGAATTTACTTCGAGTGAGGGGGCGACGCGAGCCCCTTATTCCCGAGAGAAGCGAGGCAAGGCCCAAGGGGCCGGAGAGGGGGAGGCTCACTCGAATTTACTTCGAGTGAGGGGGCGACGCGAGCCCCTTATTAAGGTATTTGGAGGGAGACGGATTCGAACCATCGAAGGGCGAAGCCCGACAGATTTACAGTCTGTTGCATTTGACCGCTCTGCAATCCCTCCACAGCGCAGACCTACTGAGGATAGGGCGGACGGATTCAGGTTGTCAATTCGCCGTCCGCCCATTTCCTGCGAGATGCAATTTAGAGCAATGTCGTGATCCAAACCCCGATGTTATTGTTTTCACGGCGTGCCGTCGTGACCGGCCATTCCCCCGTTACAGACACGCGCCATTGGGGACTCAGTGCCCAGTCCACGCGTGAACCCGCCGACAGCCCTTGCTCGCTGGCGGTGACCAACGAGTAGTAGCCACTCACATAAGGAGTAACCGTCAACAAGTCCAGTTGCCATCCCCATCCCACTTGTCCCACGAACTCCCGATCGGTATGAGGGAAGACCTCTACCTCATGAACGTCATTGTTTGCAGGACGAAGATGGGGGCCATGGGAGGCAATTTCAAAAATCCCATGACCCGTCGTCCCGGTGTCACCCAGCACAAAACGGGCGCCGCCCTTTGCAAAAACAAAGCCAAAGCCCATGGGAGACCCCCATTGGGTATAGGGCATGATCTCGATATGGCCGCTCGATAGCCCGGTGTTGGTCTGTGCGCTGGGGAGTTGAATTTGCGTTCCCACCATCAGGGTATCTGATAACCAAAGCGGCATTTCGGCAAACAGAACCACATTACCCAGACCTTGAGCGGACTGTGCCGTGGAAGTCATCGACAGGGCGGTTACAAACGCGCCCAGCGCCCATCCTTGGGCGGCTTGCCATCGCATCTGAGGCGTCCACGCCACGTAACTTCCCGTGAAGCTACCCCGCTGAAAACTAGCGGTTTTAACGGACTGGATTGTCGTCCAGCCACTTGGAAGGGTCCTCTCATAGGTACAGTTGGCCAAGTCACAGGCATACGTAACAGAAGACAAAGCACACCAGCCAGCCAGAAAAAGACCCATTTTTAATCTAAAATCCATACTAGATCCTTTTTATTGGTATTGAATTAAAAAAAGAAAAGTGGAAAATCAGGCTGCGGTTTGGGGCGGTGGTGTCGGACAGCAAGGTACGAAGGGGGTAGATAGGGGACTCAAGACGAGTACCCATCGGAACCTACCCGAACTGGAATTTAGTGACAGCGAGGCGGGCGCAACTAGCCAATGAATGATGCCAAAGGATACCCCCGTATCGGGGGTGGCGCAGCTCAGTCCCTTGATGATGGTCTGACTACCATCCGAATGGGAATGCGTATGGCAGCCGGTGGCGGTCTCACCGCAATGACAGACGGTCGCACAGCATGACATACCACAAGCGGATCCTCTTCCCGCCGGCGTGGCATACGTCGAGGGAATGAGATTTAGATAGAGATGGCCCACCAGTAATAGCGGAAGCAGCCCCCATCCTCTTCGAATACAACGCTTAAAAACGGACGTGTTCAACACAATCCATCAGTTAACACTATCGAAAAAGAAAGTTCAAATTTACAATGAAGTCCCATGGCGTTAAAACAATCCGCGCAAGATTACCTCAAGGCCATCTTCTCCCTGGGTAAGGGAAAGAGGGACCAATTGATCAAAGTCAGTGACATCTCCCGCAAGCTGGATGTGTCGCCGGCTGCCGTGACGGAAATGATCAAAAAGCTGGAAACCCAACGCTATGTCAAAAACAGTCCCTATAAAGGCGTGGAACTGACGACAGAAGGGTTCGCGGTGGGTCGCAATATGACCCGTCATCACCGCCTGTGGGAACTGTTTTTATTTCAGGAACTGGGTGTGCCTTGGGACCGTGTGCACGAAGAGGCCGAACGGCTCGAACACGCCTGTTCGGATTACTTGTTGGACCGTATCGAGGAAAAGCTGGGATTTCCCCAATTTGATCCCCATGGCAATCCCATACCGGATCGAAAAGGACACATTCCTGAAATTGTCAATGAGAGACCCCTTTCTGCCTGTAAGCCGGGAGATCGGGTGGAAGTGGTACGTGTGATTGATCTTGATGGTGGTTTTTTGATTCACCTCGAGGCGATGGGTATCCATTTGCGCGCGCAACTCACTGTGGATGCGGTTTTGGATTTTGATCACACCGTCATGTGCCGCAGCGAAGGTCGTACCTTGCCCTTAAGCCAACGGGCGGCTGAGCATATTTTCGTAAAACCCCTCTCTTGAATTTTTAGGAGGACCTCCTTATTATATAGGCCGATTAAATATTTATTTTAGGCTTACTTAAACTTGGGGGGTTTTATGGTTATAAGACGGTGGTGTGTTATAACGGCTATGGTGATTGCGATTGGGGCTACCGCTCATGCGGTGGATCTCGACTTCCTGCAAGTTCGGGGGACGTTTATGGGCATGACAAATGTGCTTTCGCAGGGGTCTGCTCGCCGCGGTGGTTTTGACTATGCGTTGAATCTGGATCTGGGGTATGACCTCACAACAGAATGGGCTTTTTACGCGCAGTTTCAGACAGGTCCTGGCGGTGGCGTGCTGGGATTCGCAGGTCCGAATACGGTCATTACGGATGTAGGACTCACGTTTCAGGTCCCGGACCTAGCCCTGACTTTGGGGTCTTTTGATACGCCCTTTGGCCTAGGTACCGAGTTGCTCTCCAACAATGGGGATGGGTTTGCCAACCCGGTCATGGTCAATTCCCTGATGTATGGCGCATTGGGTGGGCCTGTTGGCACACTCAATACCCTGGGCGTAAAGGTGGATTGGAAACAATGGGGGATCGACTGGACGGGGTGTGTCAATAACGGCACCGGCGAAACAGCCGCCTCTGGAGATGACCATCTGGGATGGTTGGTAGGCGGCGCCATGCCGGTGGCAGATACGGGTTGGACGGTAGCCGGGTCTTATATGTCTTCGGACGACCGGGCCGATGCCGGCATCGGCGGTAGCACCAGTTTCGCTGCGGATTTTTCGGGGTGGCTTGCTGACGCCAGTTATCAAAGCAGCGCGTTTGTCATCCTGGGCAATGTTGGGTCTTTGCGCTACGACGATCACAACAGCGGTACAGCAGATGATGTCAGCGTTGGTATGGCGCAGGGTACGTGGTTTGTAACCCCATGGTTTTTTACCGCCGCTCAGTGGTCTTTCTGGCGGCCCACCGATGCCGATGCCAATGGGTCTCACGCGTTGCTACCCAACCCGGGCTATGGCGGTTTTGATGGCCTGGCCATCGCGACCGATCAGCGGGTAGAGCGGTACCAGATCGGAATTGGGTATTTGCCGGCTCCGGTGGTGCTGATGAAAGCGGTTATCTTAAAAGATGATTATCAAACAGCTTCGGATGTTTGGGCCGTGCTGGGATCTCTGAATCTGTCCTTTTAGGAGTTTTTTTGATGAAACACATGCGTTTTTTAACATTGGGAATTTTGTTTGCGGTGGCATTGACCGGCTGTGCACAGCCCCACTCCGGTAAGCTGCGTGTGGTCAGTACAACAGGTATGATTAACGACATTGTCCAAAATATTGGTGGTACCCATGTAGAGTCTAAAGCACTGATGGGTCCGGGTGTGGATCCCCATCTTTACAAGGCCAGCGAAGGGGACGTGCAGGCGTTGGGAGAAGCGCAGGTGATTTTTTATAACGGGCTTCACTTGGAGGCCCGTATGGGAGAGGTCCTGGAAGGAATGTCTAAGCGAAAAAAAGTGGTTCCGGTCAGCCAAACAATTCCTTCTGCTGACCTTATCTCGCCGCAAAACTACCAGGGTCTTCATGATCCCCATATTTGGTTTGATGTCAGCCTTTGGAGCAAGGCAGCCGAGGTGGTCCGAGACACGTTGATCCACATGGACCCCGCGCACAAGGCAGACTACGAAATGCGGGCAAAAACCTATATTGCGTCCTTGCAAAAATTAGATGGGGACGTGAAGGTCGCCGTCCAGTCCTTGCCGCCGGAGCGCCGTATTTTGGTCACGGCTCATGACGCGTTTGGTTACTTTGGCCGACGATATGGAATGAATGTGGTTGGTCTTCAGGGCGTCAGTACCGCTTCCGAGGCCGGCGTGCAGGATGTCCAGCGGTTGGCCCATTTAATATCCGAGCGTAAAATCCCGGCTATTTTTGTTGAATCATCCATCCCCGAGCGCCATATCCAGGCAGTCCAAGCGGCAACTCGGGCTCGTGGCTGGAATGTGAAGATCGGTGGGCAATTGTTCACCGACGCCATGGGTACGCCGGGGACTCCGGAAGGCACCTACGTGGGCATGGTGGGTCATAACGTGCGTACCATGGTTTCGGCCTTGGCACCGTCCAAAATGCCAGGAAAACCATGAGTGACACGATCGCCATTTCCGTAAAAGATCTCACCCTGGCCTACCAGGAAAAGCCCGTCCTATGGGACATTGACGTAGATGTTCCGGCTGGCCTGTTGCTGGCGGTTGTGGGCCCAAACGGGGCTGGCAAAACCACGTTTATAAAGGCTGTATTGGGACTGTTGACCCCGGCAGCCGGAAAGGTCGAAATTTTTGGCCAGCCGCTGAATGCCCAGCGCCGACTGGTGGCCTACGTTCCCCAACGCGGTTCTGTGGATTGGGATTTTCCGACGACGGTTTTGGATGTCGTGCTCATGGGGCGTTATGGTCGCCTGGGCTGGTTTTCTCGTCCTTCAAAAGGGGATAAGGATGCGGCGTTACATGCACTGGAAATGGTCGGCATGTCGGATTTTGCCGATCGGCACATTTCCCAGTTGTCCGGCGGGCAGCAGCAGCGGGTTTTTTTGGCCCGTGCGCTGGTCCAAGAGGCGACCATCTATCTCATGGATGAGCCGTTTGTGGGTGTGGATGCCGCGACCGAAAAGGCCATTGTCCAGATTCTGAAAACCCTTCGAGAAAACGGCAAGACCGTTGTGGTCGTGCATCATGATTTAACAACACTAAAAGATTATTTTGATTGGGTCCTGCTGCTCAATGTGCGAAAGGTAGCCGTCGGGCCCGTGGATGAGGTTCTGACCGCAGACAATCTGAAGGCGGCCTATGGGGGTCGCAGTGCGTTTTTGGGCCACGCGGTGACGCCTGATCAAATCGCGACCCTGGGGTAGAGATGGATTACACGTTACGCCTGATTGTCGTGGGAACGGGAATGCTGGGCTTGGTCTCGGGCGCATTGGGTTCCTTTGCGTTGCTTCGTAAACAGAGTTTATTAGGTGATGCCATTTCGCATGCGGCATTGCCGGGAATCGCCCTCGCTTTTTTGATCACCCACACCAAATCACCGTTGGTTTTTCTGGCCGGTGCAGCGGCGGCGGGGTGGGTAGGAACCTTGCTGATCCTGACCATCATCCGCAACACGCGCATCAAAGAAGACGGTGCGCTAGGTATCATTTTGTCGGTTTTTTTCGGCTTGGGGTTGGTGCTATTGACCTACATTCAGAAGATGTCGTTGGCCAACCAATCCGGGCTTGTGACCTACCTGTTTGGATCCGCGGCGACGTTGTTGGAGGCGGACCTGGTTGCCATGGCTGTTTTGGGTGTAGCCGCATTGGCCGTTTTAATGTTGTTTTGGAAAGAGTTCAAGTTACTGGTATTTGATTGGGACTATGCCCATGCCCTGGGATACCCCGTCAAACGGTTGGAAATCCTGCTCACGTCTTTGTTGGTGATCGCCATTGTCATCGGCTTACAGACGGTCGGTGTTGTGTTGATGAGCGCCATGATCATCGCGCCGGCTGCGGCAGCGCGGCAATGGACCAATCGGTTGTCGGTAATGGTGATTTTGAGCGGATGCCTCGGTGCGACGTCGGGCATCGTGGGGGCTGTGATCAGCAGCACCACTGCCCACTTGCCGACCGGCCCGGTGATCGTTCTGGTCATGAGTGGTTTTGTATTTGTCTCGCTGTTGTTTGCGCCAAGGCGGGGTATTTTGTGGGCGTTTTTGGCTTCGGCAGCGTATCGGCGCAACATTCAGGAACAAACGATGCTGACGAACTTGCTCCTGTTTTCAGAAAGCGACTTTGATCCCTTCCATCCCCATGACATCGCGGCGTTGACAGCCATCGGACGTGGCCCTGCCCGACGAGCGCTTGGCAACCTTGCCAGGCATGGGTTGGTGATCAATCCCAACGGAGATGCGTGGGCGCTAACACCCAAGGGGCTTGATGTGGCTCGCGATATTCAAGCGCAGCATCTGGCGGAGGTGCGGTCATGATTTTGGCCCGTCTCGAAATTTTGCTGATTGCTTGCGTAGTGGCCTCTGCATGTGTTCTTCCCGGTGTCTTTTTGGTGCTTCGGCGTGTCGCGCTGATGAGTGATGCCATCAGCCATGCGATCTTGTTGGGAATCGTGGTGGCTTTTTTTGTGGTTCAGGACCTCAACTCGCCCATTTTGATTGTGGCAGCGGCGGCAACAGGCCTGCTGACGGTCAGCCTGACAGAGTTGATTATTCAGTCCGGTCGACTTCAAAAAGATGCGGCGATCGGACTTGTTTTTCCGGTCTTTTTTTCAATTGGCGTTATTTTGATCAATCTGTATGCCGGCAATGTTCATATCGACAACGACATGGTATTGCTGGGCGAACTGGCATTTGCCCCATTTAACCGTCTGGTGGTCAACGGCCTGGACCTCGGACCCATGGGACTTTGGGTAATGGGAACCATTTTGGTACTTAATGCCGCTTTTATCGCCGTGTTTTACAAGGAGCTGAAGCTCTCGACATTTGACCCGGCTCTAGCTGGCGTGCTGGGGTTCTCGCCGGCGTTGATCCACTACCTGCTGATGGCCGTTGTATCGATTACGGCTGTTGGGGCCTTTGATGTTGTGGGGTCTATTCTGGTCGTGGCATTGATGATTACCCCGCCGGCCGCAGCCTATTTGTGGACACACCGATTGTCCCGGATGATTGCCTTAAGTATTGCCATCGGCATCGCCTCCGCTATTGGAGGATATGGGATGGCCATTGCGCTTAACGTGTCCATCGCAGGGTCCATGGCGTGCATGACTGGCGTGGCTTTTTTGATCAGCCTCGTTTTTTCGACACAAAATGGTCTATTGACCCGCTACTTTCGATTTCAAAATCAACGGGTATCTTTTGCGGCCAAGATTTTGCTGGTCCAGCTCCTAGACCATGAAGGCACCTCGCAAGAAGAAACGGAAAATACGGTGTCCCACATGGAACATCATATGGAATGGGCGGCCGGATTTTCACGTCGCGTGACGGCTTATGCGGTGGACCAGGGATTGATGACTCACTCGCAAGATCGGCTGTTTCTCACCCCTCTGGGACGTGAGACGGCTCGTCAAGCGATGCAAATGGGGTAACATGGGGCTATGCCCAGCATGATACTGGTTTCCAATAGGTTGCCCCTGAGCGTGTCTCAGGCCGAACAAGAATGGGTGCTAACACCCAGCGTGGGTGGCTTGGCCACGGCGTTGTCATCCTTACATGCCCAACCTAACAGCCTATGGGTCGGATGGCCTGGTGTCAGTGCAGATAAGGGTGCTAGTTCCACATTGTATCGGGAGATTGCGCGCCAGCGCTGCGTGCCTGTTTCGCTGTCAGAAAAACAAGTTAATTTGTTTTACAACGGGTTTTGCTGCAAAACCTTGTGGCCGCTTTGTCATTACTTCACAGAGTCCGTTGCCTATCAGCAAGAAACGTGGGAGGCCTACCAACAAGTTAACGGCCAGTTTGCGGACGCGGTTTGCAGCGTGTACCGCCCCGGAGACGAGATCTGGGTACAGGATTTCCAGCTGATGTTGCTGCCAGCCATATTGCGAACACGCTTGCCCGAGGCCACTATTGTGTACTTTCATCACATTCCATTTCCCTCTTCTACGGTATTTGAGGTATTGCCCTGGCATCGGGAGCTGTTGGCCGGTCTGCTGGGTGCCAATGTGATCGGCTTTCATACCTTCGACTATGCCCTCCATTTTGAGCGTGCCTGTTCGCGTTTTTTGTCGGTGGAGTGGCAAGACCACACGACATGCCGGACTGGGCACCAGAGCCGGGTCGGCGTATTCCCCATCGGCATTGATGCGACGGTCTTTTCTAGGGCTGTAAAGCGACCGGGTGTCCAAAAGGAATTGCTACGCCTTGACGACCGTTTTGGCCAGGTCAAACTCATGTTTTCGGTGGATAGGTTGGATTTTACGAAGGGGTTGTTGCCGCGTTTGGCGGCTTTCGAACGGTTTTTGGAGGACAATCCCGATTGGCGTCAGCGCGTGGTATGGCTGATGGTAGTGGTGCCGTCCCGCATTGAAGTTGACCTCTATAAGCGTCTCAAAAGCCAGGTGGATGAAACCGTAGCCCGGATTAACGGCCGCTTTTCGACTCTGGAATGGCAACCCATTTCCTATTTGTCACAAACGGTGCCCTTTGATCAGCTCGTAGCCCTATATCACCGGGCTGACGTGGCACTCATTACACCGATCCGCGACGGGATGAATTTGGTGGCCAAAGAGTTTGTGGCGTCCAAAGGCCACAAATCTGGCGTGCTGATCCTGAGTCAAATGGCGGGTGCCAAATATGAATTGCACCAAGCCTTACTGGTCAATCCGGTTGACCTTCAGGAGGTTGCGCATGCCATCCGGATCGCGTTGGAAATGCCGTTGGCCGAGCAGCGCCGACGCCTTCGCCTGATGGTAGTCCGGGTTCGCCGGCAGTCTGTGAAGCGTTGGGTAGCGCAGATACGAGACGCCCTGGCCGCTACACTGCCGTCCCGTATTCGGGTGGGTGATGAAGGCCTCCAGCAGGAATGGAAACGCCATTTTCAGGTGGCGGTTTCCCGCACCCTGATGCTTGACTATGACGGAACCTTGGTCCCGTTTAACACAGATCCAGTCCGCTGTGCGCCTGACCTCTCGTTACGACGGCTATTGGCCAAATTGGCCCCGCATACCCAGGTGGTCATTGTCAGTGGGCGGGATCACCAAACCCTAAAAACCTGGATAAAGGACCCCCGCATTGACTTGGTGGCCGAACATGGCAGATGGTTGCGCCAGGGGGGTAGGGTGATTGAAACGGCGCCAGACCTCAACTGGTGGACCTGGCTGAAGCCATTTTTAGAGGACCTCTGCGATAGGGTGCCTGGCACGTTGATCGAGGCCAAACGATATGGTCTGGTTTGGCATTACAGACCCGCTGATAGCCGTCATGCCAGGGATGCGTGGTCGCGTTTTTATGCCAGGCATGAGGGGGATTTTAAGGCGGCCAAAATCGACATTATCCTGGGTAATCATATTGTCGAATTTCAGCCGCATGGCATGAGCAAAGGACAGGCCATCTCAAGATGGCTAAAAGATCGACCGCAGTTTGCCATGGTGATCGGTGATGATGTTACGGACGAAACGATGTTTGGCATCGCCCGCCAACAGGCCATTACATTGAAAGTGGGCGACGGTACAACCCAAGCGGCCTTTCGGCTACCGGATCATACCGCCGTTTTAAACTTACTCCGCTTTTTGATCCGCTGACGGCGCTTCGTCTATTTCTTCCATCAGTCTTGCAAACGCGACGACGCGGTCATCAGAGTCCAACTTGATAATCCGAACCCCTTGAGATTCACGGCGCTGGGTGGAGATGTTTTGTATCGATTGCCTGCATAGCGTGCCGTTTTTCGTGACGATCATCAATTCGTCTACCTTATGTGCGATCAGGGCATCCTGAACCTGTTCGCCTTTAAGTGAGGTTCGGAATTTCAACGACCGCACCCCAATGCCGCCGCGCTTCTGGGTTTTGAACTCGTCGATACGAATGGTTTTGCCATAGCCGTAGCACGTAATGAGTAAGAGGATGGATTTGGACTCCGGCTCGATGATGTCCATCGATACCAGGTAATCTTTGGGTCGCGTGGTGATGCCGCGTACCCCACGTGCCGTACGGCCCATGGCCCGGATTTGCTCTTCGGAGAAACGGATGCACATGCCTTGGGAGGTCACCATAATGATGTGGTTTTTTCCATGAGTCTTTTTGACCCAGCGCAACGAATCCCCTTCGTCCAAATCGATGGCAATAATCGGCCGGTTTTTAAAATGGATAAAGTCACGAACCGCAGACTTTTTGATGACTCCTTTTTGGGTCGTCATCATCAGGTAGTCGTCAGTATCAAAATTGCGGACCGGAATAACAGTCGTAAGGTGCTCATTTTCACCAAATTCCAGTAGGTGGGACAAGCTTAGGCCTTTGCTCTGACGGGAGGCTTCGGGGATTTGGTAAACCTTCATTTTGAAGACACGCCCCACGCTGGTAAAGCAGAGCAAGAAATCATGGGTGCTCGACACCATCAATTGATCGATGATGTCCTCTTCGCGGGTGGCCATCCCATTGATACCGCGGCCACCGCGCAGCTGGCTGCGGAACAGGGAAACGGGCATGCGTTTGACAAATCCTTTGTTGGTGAGGAGTACGGCGACTTGTTCGTCTGGGATCAGGTCTTCGATGTCAAACACTTCAAGTTCTCCACCGAGTTCAGTACGCCGCTTGTCTGAATAGTTGTCTTTGATTTCCAAGTGCTCGGTTTTGATAATGCCGAGTATGCGGCCATCGTTAGACAAGATATCCTTGAGGTCGGAAATGGTGACCAGGAGTTTTTGGAATTCGTCCTCGATCTTGTCCCGTTCCAAACCGGTCAGCCGCTGCAGGCGCATTTCCAAAATGGCCACGGACTGCTTTTCGCTGAGCTTGAATTTCGTCATCAAACCGCTGCGGGCTTCGTCGACATTGGGGGCTTTTTTAATGAGCGCGATGACGGCATCAATGTTTTGAAGCGCGATGCGCAAGCCTTCCAGAATATGGAGGCGGGCTTCGGCGGCCCTCAGATCAAATTCCGTGCGACGTCGGATGATGACTTTACGATGCGCGATGTAATGGACAAGGATTTCTTTGATGTTTAATGTCCGCGGGATGCCATTGACCAATGCCACCATATTGATCCCGAAGCTGGTTTGCAGCTGGGTATGCTTGTAGAGCTGGTTCAGCACGACCTCAGCCTGGGCGTCCCGTTTGAGCTCGATATAAATGCGCATCCCTTTGCGGTCGGATTCGTCCCGCAGATCGGCAATATCAGGGATCTTTTTGTCGTTTACCAATTCCGCAATTTTGATAATGAGGTTGGCCTTGTTCACCATGTATGGAATTTCCGTGACGATGATGGCCTTTTTATTCTTCTTGCTGGATTCTTCAATGTGCGTTTTTCCGCGGACCGTGATGATGCCCCGGCCGGTCGTGTAGCCTTCCACGATGCCTCTGCGGCCGCAGATGATGCCGCCGGTAGGGAAGTCCGGACCTTTGATCAGGGTGCAAAGGTCCATGATATCGATGTCGGGGTTGTCGACCATGGCGCAGATGCCGTCGACCAATTCCCCCAAATGGTGGGGCGGAATGTTGGTGGCCATGCCGACTGCGATACCGGACGTGCCGTTCAGCAGGAGGTTGGGTAGGCGAGAGGGCAGGACGGTGGGTTCTTGCAAGGATTCATCGAAGTTGGGAGCAAAATCGACCGTTTCTTTTTCGATGTCGGCCAGCAATTCCATGCTGATTGGGGCCATGCGGGCTTCGGTATACCGCATCGCCGCTGCATTATCGCCGTCGACAGACCCATAGTTGCCCTGGCCATCGATCAGGGGGTAGCGCAGTGAGAAGTCTTGGGCCATCCGGACCAAAGAATCGTACACGGCCGAGTCACCGTGGGGGTGGTATCGACCCAGCACGTCGCCCACGATTCTGGCACATTTTTTGTAAGGTCGACTGGAGGTGTAGCCTGCATCATACATGGCATACAAGATCCGGCGATGAACCGGCTTTAGTCCGTCGCGGACATCAGGAAGGGCACGGCCCACGATGACCGACATGGCGTATTCCAGATACGAGGACTTCATCTCCTCATCGATGGAGATCGGTTTGTATGCGGATACGATTTCGTCTGGTAGTTGGGATTCGTCCATGGTGTCTCCTTAATTAAACGTCGATCCAACGGACCGTTTTGGCATACTTTTCAATAAATTCGCGGCGAGGCTCTACTTTGCTGCCCATCAGCAATGTGAAGATTTCATCAGCCTCTTCGCCGTCCAGGAGGGTGACTTGCAGCATCGAGCGGACCTTGGGATCCAACGTGGTCTCCCAAAGTTGATCGGGGTTCATCTCACCCAACCCTTTATAACGTTGAATGTTCACGCGCTCACGACCGATTTCGGTCAGCACTTCTTCGAGCTCTTTGTCGTTGTAGGCATAGCGCTTGCTGTTGCCTTTTTTCACCAGGTATAGCGGTGGCTGCGCGATGTAGAGTGCGCCGGCCTCGATGAGCTGTCTGGCGTGGCGGAAAAAGAAGGTCAAAAGCAGGGTCCGGATGTGTGCACCGTCAACGTCGGCATCGGTCATAATCACGATTTTGTGGTAGCGCAATTTGGCCAACAGGTCGGCGGCTGTGGGTGGGTTGTCGGTGTCCTCAGTGGCTGGCTGGAGGCCAGAGATGGCCTCGGGTCCGATAGCGGTAATCAGACAGCGTATTTCTTCGTTACTTAAAATTTTATCCAAGCGTGCCTTTTCGACGTTCAATACCTTGCCGCGTAACGGCAGGATAGCCTGGAAGTTGCGGTCGCGTGCCTGTTTGGCGGATCCGCCGGCGGAGTCCCCTTCGACCAGAAAGATTTCGCATTTGGATGCATCTTTTTCCGAACAATCGGCAAGCTTGCCGGGCAGTGCCAAGCTTTCTAGTGCGCCTTTGCGCCGTGCCAGATCCTGGGCTTTGCGGGTGGCTTCGCGGACACGCTGGGCCTCCAGGGCCTTGCCGACGATGGAACGGCCCACCTTGGGGTTGGTCTCGATGTAGTCGGTAAGGCCTTCGTCCAGCATCGAGTCGACCAGGCCTTTGACTTCGGAGTTGCCGAGCTTCGTTTTGGTTTGGCCTTCAAATTGGGGATTGCGCAGCCGCACCGAAATGACGGCCGTTAACCCTTCACGCAGATCGTTTCCGGTTAAGGGCGTCCCATTTTTACCCAGCAATTCATATTTTTTTGAAAAACTATTCATTACCCGAGTGAGAGCCGAACGGAACCCCACGACGTGAGTACCGCCTTCTCGGGTGCGGATGTTGTTGGCAAATGACACCAAGTGTTCGTCGTAGTAGTCACTGACATACTGCATCGCGACCTCGACTTCGTAGTCGTTGCGGTCTTTTTTCAAATAGATCGGAGGCGAAAACAATGGCGTTTTCCCATCGTTTAAGGTTTCCACATAAGACTTGATACCGCCTTCGAATTGGTAATCCCGAACTGTGGGGACTTCGAATCGATTGTCTGTGAACAAAATCCGAAGACCGGGGTTGAGATAGGCCAGCTCCTTTAACCGAAAATCAATTTGTTCGGAGGTAAAGTCCACTTCCTCAAAAATCTGGGCATCTGGCTTAAAAATAACCGTTGTACCCGTCGGAAGGTTGGGAGCCGCTTCCAGAACGCCGGGAGACTTGACTGGCTTGCCTCGCTTAAAATCCTGGGTGTATTTTTTATCATCGCGATAAACAATGACCTTGAGCCATTCGGCCAGGGCATTTACAACGGAAACGCCTACACCGTGCAAACCACCGGATACCTTGTACCCTTCGCCCTCAAACTTACCGCCGGCATGCAAGGTAGTTAGGACAACTTCGACGGCAGGAACCCCTTTGTCTTTTTGGATATCGATCGGAATACCGCGACCATTGTCTTCGACGGTGACGATGTTATCTGCATCAATGGTAACTTTCACCTCGGTACAATAGCCGGCCATGGCCTCGTCGATACTGTTGTCGACGACTTCGAAAATCAAATGGTTCAGGCCGGACTTTGCAGTAGTACCGATGTACATGCCCGGCCGTTTGCGCACTGCTTCAAGGCCTTCGAGGACCTTGATATGGGCAGCTGTGTATTCTTGTGTTGTCATGATGAAACTCCCTCAGGTCGTTAAGTGTAAATATAGCACGAGCTCAGGGTCTTTTTTAAGAGTTTATGTTGTTAACAGAATCGCCATTGTTACCTCATCGGTCTACGCCTCTTCAACGCTTCGGTTCTTTACACTTGCAGGACCCAAAAGGACGAAGTGGATTCTACCCCCCACCCACAAACTGCACGATCTCGATGACGGCCTTTGATGGGATTACGGTGGCGTCAAAATGCTGAGACTGGTAGATGACGCCATTCATCTCGATGACGCGATGCTTGGTATCTAATTGTAGATGGGTGAGTAATTCGGAAAGGGTCACGTGGTCTTCCGGGAGCTGGGTCGCTTTACCGTTAACTGTGATGACTAAACTCAATGGACAACCTGTACCCGGGCGGGTGGCCAGTAGATGAATTCGGCGATACCGATGAGGTCCTTTTTGGGCACAAAGCCCCACACCCGCGAATCCGCGGAATTCCCACGGTTGTCTCCCAACACAAAGTAATGGTCACTGGGAACGGTGATGGGGCCAAAAAAACTGTAATCCGTATCCACATTTACACCCGGAAGATCCAGGAACTGGTCGTTGACATACACGTCGCCGCGTTGAATAAGGATGCGATCCCCGGGCAACCCGATCAGACGCTTAACAAATTCGCGATTATCTTTGTAAGGTGACTCGAACAATATGACCTCGCCTTGACGGGGTATGCGGTAGTAAAACGGGATCTTGTTAACAATGACCCGATCCCCGATCTGAAGCGTGGGAATCATCGACCCGGAAAACACCAGAGACGATTGCAAGATGAATTGCTTGATGAGTAGGGCGAGAATGATGGCGCTACCCAAAGTCTCAGCCAGTTCCACCACCCAGTATGTGGCGGGACGGCGTTGCTTGAGGTTTTCCTTGTATTCTGCCCAACGGTCCATCCAAGAACGCATAGGCCGAGGGACCCATTTTCGTGTCATTGCAACACTATATCCTGTCTATTGCTGATGTACTAGCGGGGGGCTAGCTTCGCCTGATACAATGCCTAAACTGTGTGGGGGTTTTCCCAGGAGGATTAAGGATCATGATTATTGTGATGACACGTGAAGCAACAGACGGTGACATTCAAATCATCGTCGAAAAAGTGGAAGAACTGGGACTGAAGGCCCACGTTATTCGTGGGATCATGAATACCGTGATAGGCGCGATCGGCGAAAACAAGGACAAAGAGCGGGTCAACTCGTTTGTGAATTACCCTGGGGTAGAATCCGTTATGCCTATTGCCAAACCGTATAAGTTGGCCTCCCGCACCTTTAAAAAAGAAGATACGGTATTTTCCGTAAATGGCGTTCAATTCGGCGGCGGTAATTTCGTGGTGATCGCAGGGCCATGTTCGGTCGAATCCGAGCAGCAAACCCTGGAGGCTGCTCGGGCCGTTAAAGCCTCCGGCGCACAATTTCTGCGCGGTGGGGCTTTTAAACCCCGCACCTCGCCCTATAGCTTTCAAGGTCTCAAAGACGAAGGACTGCGCATCTTACAAAAGGCCAAGCAAGAAACCGGTCTTGGCATCGTCACCGAGTTGGTCACCCCGCAAGACGCGCCGTTGGTGGCCGAATATACCGACATTATTCAGGTGGGCGCGCGCAATATGCAAAACTTTGGCCTGCTATTGGCTGCTGGCAAAACGAAAAAGCCGGTATTACTCAAGCGTGGCATGTCCGCGACCATCGAAGAGTTTTTGATGTCGGCGGAGTACATCATGTCCGAGGGCAGCTATGACGTGATCATGTGTGAACGGGGCATCCGGACGTTTGAAACGGCATACCGCAACACATTGGACCTAAATGCTGTCCCTGCACTCAAATTACTGACGCACTTACCGGTGTTTGTTGATCCCAGCCATGGCACGGGCCGGCGGGACCTTATTCTTCCGATGAGTAAGGCTGCCATTGCGGCAGGCGCCGACGGATTGATTTTGGAAGTCCATCCGCATCCTGAGCAAGCCATGTCGGATGGCCCGCAATCCCTAACCCCGAAAGAATTTGACACCCTGATGAAAGAAATCCGGCCGTTCGTGGAAGCGGCCGGCAAAAAGCTGCATGCGATTAAGTGAGTCGGATCTTAATCAGATCCGGGTGCTACTCGGACGAGATCCGTCTGTCGTTGAGTCCTACGTGTTTGATGCCATGTGGAGTGAGCACTGTTCATACAAAAGTAGCAAACGTGTTCTGAAGGCCCACTTGCCTACCCAAAGCGCCGTAGTGGCATTGGGCATTGGCGAGGATTCTGGCATTTTCCGTTGGACTCACCATGAGGGAAAGTCTTACTGCATCGCCATCTCCCACGAATCACATAACCACCCATCCCAGATTTTACCCATCGAAGGTGCCGCGACTGGCGTGGGGGGGGTGGTGCGGGATGTGTACTGCATGGGTGCTGATGTAATCGGCGTACTGAATTCCCTCCACTTTGGGATTCCTGAAGGGCCGGATTCCCACGTTGAGGAAATCGCGACCAATGTGGTCGTGGGGGTATCCGATTACGCCAACCCACTGGGGGTTCCGGTATTGGGCGGGGAGACCGTTTTTCACCCCTCTTATAACGACAATTGTTTGGTGAATGTGGCCGCGGTGGGGCTTCTCACCGAGGATCGCATCATCCGTAGCCGGGTGCCCGAGCGGGCCGCCCGCGAGCCCTATGACGTGATTTTGGTGGGCAAATCGACCGACGCCACTGGATTTGGGGGGGCCAGCTTTTCATCGGCCACGCTAGACGAAGAAGATACGTCTGCCAATATGGGCGCGGTTCAGGTCCATGACCCGTTTTTAAAACGGGTCGTGGTGGAGGCTATTCGGCAATTGCTTAAAGAAGTGGAAACGACGGGTGTCGAAATCGGATTCAAAGACCTGGGTGCCGGGGGTATAGCCTGCGCAACGTCCGAAATTGCAGCTGCCGGAGGTTTCGGTGTAACGGTGGATCTGGATGCGGTGAACGTGGCGATCCGGGATCTGCCTTCCGAAGTGATTGCCGTTTCGGAAACACAAGAGCGATTCTGCCTGGTGGTGCCCCGTAATTTTAAGGACCGGGTTCTCCAGATTTTCAATGATGACTTTGCGTTGCCTCAGCTGTATCCGCATGCCGGAGCAGTGGTCATCGGCACCGTCAAAACCGAGCAAACCTTCACCCTGCTGCGAGCCGGACATGTCGTGTGCGATTTGCCTGTAAAAGCGATTACCACCGAGGTTTCTGCCCATCGGGAATCTATTTCTCGGCCGATCAACCGTACTGCTGCCGATCCCGCGCCGGTACAGTCCGAAGTCGTGGCTCAAGCCTGCCAAGAGATCGTAGCCCATCTCAACGGCGAGTCCAAATATTATGTGTATCGTCATTTTGACCAGGCGGTGCGTGGGGAGACGGTGTGCTATCCGGGTGAAGTTGATGCTGTCGTTACTGCTCCGGTTCGCGGGTTGTTTACGGGGTTGGCGGTGAGTATGGATAGCAACATCTATGGCAATCACGATCCCTATGTGTCCGGTGCTTATGCCGTTGCCGAGTCCATTCGCAACGTCGTTGCGGTAGGGGGTGTCCCGCTGGCCCTGACGGATTGTCTGAACTATGGCAATCCGGAAAAGCCCGACGTCTTTTTCGATTTCGAAGAAGGCGTCAAGGGCATTGCCGATGCAGCGCGAAAATTAAATCCCTTCGGCGAAGAGCCCATTGCCATCATTTCCGGCAATGTTAGTTTTTACAACGAATCCAAAAAAGGCCGTGCCGTGGTGCCATCGCCTGTGGTGGCATGCTGTGGGCGGGTCGATGATTTTCGCCGTATTCCCGGCATCCCTCTAAAGGCCGCGGATTCGGTTTTGATTCGGATCGGGGGGTATTATCCTGAGTTTGGTGGAACGGCCCTCTCGGACATCCTTCGGGGCCTCAATACCGTGGCGCCGCAGGTGCGGTTTGAGCTGGAATGCTTGGCTAATCATGTGGTTTGGAATCTCATCGCCGAACGGATGGTATTGGCTTGCCATGACATTTCGCAAGGTGGGTTGTGGCTTGCTGTTGTGGAAATGGCGTTAGGGGCCCGCGCGACAGGAACTATCGGAGTGCAGCTACAGTTGCCGGAAGGGGTGCATCCGTTTTCCTGGCTGTTTTCTGAAAATGGGGGATTTGTGATCGAAGTATCAGCGGACAAAATAGGCGACGTCCGACGGCGCTTGACCACGGCAAACGTTCCTTGGGATGAAGTCGGTATGACCCAATCCCATCCTACTCTCAACGTGACTCAGCAAGGTAACCTGATCGTGAACTGGCCCCTGGCCGATGTGGCTGTAGTATGGAAACGACGGGCATGAAAACCAAGCTGCTGTTAGCGGTGCTAACCTTTCTCATCCCCTCGGGGATGGTTGCGGCGTCACCGGTGGTCGGTACGGCAGATGTGGCCCAAAAATTTGAGACCGCACTGCGTTGGGAAAATGCAGGGCTCTGGGTGCCGGCGGGCCGTGCGTACCGCGACGTGCTGCAGCTGATTCCCACAACACCTGATGTGCAGGAAACCTCTTTTTATCGACTCTACGGTGCGGTGGCAACCTATCGTCTGGCGATGGTTTCTGTTCAAACCGCGTATACGGGCCTGGCCAAACTGACGGATCAAGTCAGTACGTTACAGTCGGTATCGGATCACGTCGATGCGGCCTTGGCTCAGTTAACGGCATTGCCGGCCCTTTCGCCTGCAGAAAAATTGTGGATGAGTTTGTTGTATAACGCCAGGGCTACGCTGGGCGTGGCCATCACATACCATTTACTCAATGGTGTTGTTTGGAAGCATTATATTATCTATCCCTTGGACGGCTTGTCCGGAATCCTGGCCACAGCTGCGTCGGACTATCGACGGTCTTTGGCGTATCTCGATCAAAAGCCAGCCAATCCGACGTCTTGGTGGCGACGGCTGTTAATCTGGCTCCATATCCGAGACGCCGATACACCTGCCTTTTACCGGTTGGTTGACCAACACATGGCCCAGATTGTTCGCGTCGAAACGCCCGAGACGGTTAACCTGACTTGCCGGGCTCTAAAAGCCAGCGACGTCAAAAAAGCTGAGCAAAACCTGGTCCGTCTCTATTTGCGGAGCTACCAGGCCCGACAGGTGATTGGCAATACCCGCATCGTTACCCGCCTTCGGGATGCGGATGAGGCTAACCTCGAAGCGGTGATCGGGAACCGGCGCCTGTTTAAAACGATCGATCAACTTGCCCAATCAGCAGGATTGCTTTACGACCTGCGATGAGCGAGGCGCCCTGCCTGAAATTGCATGATGCTGTTCAATACCTCAAAGGCGTCGGCCCGCACGGTGCGCAGTTGTTGGACAAGTTGGGCGTGCGGACACTGTGGGAATTGGTGACCTATTTTCCGCGAGAATACGAAGACCGTCGAACCTGGCCGGCACTATCTGCGTTAAAGCCGGATACAGTTGGCTATGGTCTGGTGCGCGTGGTGGACGTTTCCCATCGCCAGGCCGGTAACCGCATGGGGATTACGAAGGCAACTGTGTCTGATGGCAAATCCACCGTTCGGGCCGTGTGGTTTAATCAAAAATACCTAAAGGCCCAGCTAAAGCCGGGTCAAGACCTTTGGCTGAAGGGCCGCTTGAATTGGAATGGCCATGAGGATGAATGGCAGTGGATCATTTCGGATACCGAATGGATGTCTGCGGCCAACCGTGAAGTGGCGGTGGGATGCATTGTGCCCGTGTATGCCCTGACGGCAGGCTTGTCCCAGGTACGGCTCCGGACGTGGATGCGCCAAGCCATCCTGATGGCCGTGCCACAGCGTGTTGAGCCCTACCCTCACACGATGCTGCAGGAGGCGCACCTCATGGGCCTAGGGCAGGCTATCGTTGACATTCACTTTCCCAAGCAAGCCGATGCCTATCATGCGGCTCGACGGCGTCTGGTATTTGACGAATTTTTCTATCCCCAGCTGGCCATCGGGCTGCGCCGTTACCATGTGCAGACCACCATGAAAAGTGACCCGTTGATGCTTTCCGGGGAACTTACCCGACACTATACCGCCCGTCTGCCTTACACCCTGACCCAGGCCCAACAAGCGGTCATCCGAGATGTTTTGGCCGATGTCCAAAAAACACAGGCGATGAATCGGCTTGTTCAGGGCGATGTCGGATCGGGAAAAACGGATGTGGCAGCAGTGGCGCTTCTGGCGGCAGTCGAGTCGGGCGGAAAGGGTGCCGTAATGGCCCCCACCGAGGTGCTGGCCCATCAGCATTTTCTGAAATTCCAAACCTTGCTCTCCCCACTCGGGGTGAAGGTGGTGCTGGTGACCGGCAAGCAGTCGGTAGGCCAACGCCAAGCGGCACTGAGCGAATTGTCAAAAGAAGACCCTTTGATTGTAGTGGGGACCCATGCCCTCATTCAAGAGGCGCTGGTTATCCGGAATTTGCGGTTGGCTGTTGTGGATGAGCAGCATCGCTTTGGTGTCCTTGCGCGCACCGAACTACGTCGGAAAGGGGCCAATCCCCATTGTCTTTTCATGACGGCCACACCGATTCCACGTAGCCTCATGCTGACGGCCTATGGCGACTTGGACAAATCCATTATTTCGGAAATGCCGCCTGGTCGAGTACCTCCCACGACGACGTCGACTGTGCTAGATAACGAAAATGAAATATTCCGCTTGTGCTTGGACCGACTAAGCGAGGGGCGCCAGGTTTACATCGTGTTTCCGCTGATCGAGGAGTCCGAAAAGATCGATTTGGCCTCAGCGGTTGCTGCATTTGAACGCTTACAAGCATCGGTGTTTACCGGTTATAAGGTTGGGTTGTTGCACGGACGAATGACTACCCGGGAAAAGGCAGAGGTGTTGGATCGCTTCAAATCCAACGCTGCCCAAGTTCTGGTGAGCACCACCGTCATCGAAGTCGGTATCGATGTTCCCAATGCAACGGTAATGGTCATCTATCACGCCGAGCGGTTTGGATTGGCGCAGTTGCATCAGCTACGGGGTCGCATCGGACGTGGGGGTGGCCGCAGTGATTGCGTGTTGGTATGTACCTCCCGTGAAGATGCCAAGGGAGCTCGCATCAAAGCGCTGGTAGAAACGACGGATGGCTTCAAGCTTGCCCAGATCGATCTGAAGCTTCGGGGTCCCGGGGCGTTAAATGGGTTGCGGCAAGCCGGTATGCCGGACTACAAATTGGCCAATCTCATCACGGACGAGTTGCTGTTGCTTTTGGCAAGAGAAATGGCAGGAAAAGTGGTGGCATCGGATCCGACACTGAAACAACCCACCCACAAATGGATCCGATCTGAGCTGGCCCGGTTGAATCAGCGGCTGGGCTGGGGGAGGTTGAATTAATGGCAAATTTAGAACGACTTAGACAGTTGACTAAATTTACTTAAAAGACTAAATTTAGTTGATAGAATAAATTTATGAATTTCTATAATGGGATATAAATATGCAAATTGAAAATCCTTTCCGGCCCGGCGCCGGCCATCCCCCTCCTTTTTTAGCGGGACGCACTGCGGAACAAGACGAGATGCGAAAGCTACTGCGGCAAACTGTTATAACAGAGAATCTGGTTTTGACCGGCCTTAGAGGTGTAGGCAAAACGGTTCTGTTAGAAACCTTTAAGCCTATTGCCTATGAAAACCACTGGCTATGGGCTGGAAATGATTTATCAGAAACGGCTAGTATAACAGAGCAAAATCTAGCTACGCGGATCCTGACCGATATTGCTTTGGTCACATCCGCAATCATTACCAGTGAGGTTAAAGTTTCTAAGATGGGTTTTGCTACGCAAGAAGAAACGGTTTCCCATCCTATAAACTATGAGGTCTTAAGATATCGTTTTGATAGTACGCCCGGGCTAGTATCCGACAAGTTAAAAGCTACTTTGGAATGGGTATGGCCAATGCTGCCACATGACAAGTTAAAAGGCATTGTGTTTGCCTACGACGAAGCTCAAAATTTGTCCGACCACGCAGCTAAAGACGAATATCCCTTATCGTTGCTTTTAGAAGTATTTCAATCGCTACAAAGAAAAAAAATACCGTATTTACTGATTTTGACAGGGTTGCCCACGCTATTTCCAAAGCTTGTAGAAGCAAGGACCTATGCCGAGCGAATGTTTCATATTATTTTTCTTAAGCAACTTTCTGATAAAGATTCTGAAGATGCAATTAATATTCCTATTCAGAAAGAAAAATCTCTTCTTACTTTTTCTCAGGATGCTGTAAGGATTATAGTCAGCCTGTCTGGGGGCTACCCATATTTTATTCAGTTTATTTGTAAGGAAGTATTTGATATTTGGATTCCAAAATTAGAACAAGGTGAAATTCCAGGAACCTTTCTCCCTTCTGATGATATCTTAAGAAAATTAGATACGGATTTTTTTCAGGGTCGATGGGCTAAGGCAACAGATAGGCAAAGAGACCTTTTAACCCTTGTTTCGACGCTTCCTAATTGTGAAGATGAGTTCACGGTTCAGGAAATCGCTTCAGCATCAAAGAACACCCAGAAACCCTTTTCTAGCAGCCATATTATTCAAATGTTAGCCTCTTTGGCGGATGCGGGTCTCGTTTATAAAAATCGGCATGGAAAGTATGCTTTAGCAGTCCCTTTGTTGTCTCGCTTTATCCGTCGGTCTGAATAGCTTGAGGCGATGCACATTTTAGGCGGCACATTGAAAGGAAAGTCCCTGACCCGGTCCAAGACCGATGCCGTGCGGGCTACTCAAAGCCGTGTGCGCGAAGCGGTTTTCAACATTTTGCAAACCCGTGTCTCGGGGTCCCGCTTTCTGGATTTGTTTTCTGGAACAGGGGCCATGGGACTTGAGGCATGGTCGCGGGGTGCGGTGAGCGTGACTTGCGTGGACCAGGACGTGAGGCTGGTGCGCCAAAACTGCAAAGACACTCCGGAAATCCGAATTGTTCAAAAAGAGGTTGTGCGCTTTGTGACGGCTGCTACCGAGCCAGTGGATATTATTTTTGTAGATCCCCCATGGCAGGATCTGCGCGTACTCACCGATACGTTGAAGGGCATAGTGGCCTCTGATATACTTTTTGAATCGGGCTTACTCCTGGTGGAGCACTACAAAAAGACACAGTTGCCCACTCTGCCTTTTACCTTTTTAAAAACCTATCAGTACGGGGACACGGTGTTAACGGTTTGGACGCGATGAAAAAAGCCATTTATGCCGGCAGTTTCGACCCCATTACTTTGGGCCACGTCGACATTATCCGGCGTGCGCTGGTGCTGTTTGATGAAGTCCACATTGCCATCTTGCATAACCCCCTTAAGGCTAGCTTGTTTTCTTTGGATGAACGGATCGATCTGGTGCGGTCCGCAGTGGATGATGGTCGCGTAAAGGTCGAGGGATTTCGTGGCCTATTGGCGGATTTTGCCTCTCAAAAACAGATTTTCACCATCATTCGAGGATTACGCGCCGTATCGGATTTTGACTACGAGATCCAAATGGCTCACACCAACCGTTTGCTTCAACCCCAGCTGGATACGGTTTTTTTGATGACGGACGTTTCATTTTCTTATCTAAGTTCAAGTTTGGTTAAGCAGGTCGCCAGTTTCGGCGGCAATATATCCCGCTTTGTTCCGCCGGTGGTGGGACAGGCATTACAGGAGAAGTACCGATGAATGAGATCTTTGGAATGGTGGATGCGATCGAGGCCTACATTTTGGGGTGTAAGCGCTTCCCGCTGACAGACAAGATTTTGATGGATGAACGTCGGCTGCTCGAAATGCTGGACAAGGTCCGATTTGCCCTCAAAAGCGAAGGGCGCATCGTGAGGGAGTCTCTGGAACGGGCTCAAGGAGGGGCGTCAGCGCCTATCTCTGAATCGGCGCAGATCCTTTCGACGGATACGGTATCGGCTATACCTGAGTCTGAAATTGCCCAGCGTCGGGCTGAGGCTGAGCAGTATGCCCAGCAGATTTCTGCCGGAGCCGATCAATATGCCGATCAAGTATTGGCCAATATGCTGTTTTTGGTGGCCAAATTGCAAAAAAATCTGCAGTCGATGGAAAAAAGCATTGAAAGCGGACGCCAGGTTTTGGAAAAAAATAAAGAGACCCATATGCCCACAGGAGATGCCAATCATGCGTATTGATCGCCGAGACCCTGATCAAGAACGACCTTTAACCATCGTCCGTAAATTCACGAAATATGCGCCCGGATCCGTGCTCATTTCCTTCGGGGAGACAAAGGTGTTGTGTACGGCCACCATCGAGGAAAAAGTACCGCCTTTTCTAAAAGAGTCGCAAAAAGGCTGGGTGACTGCAGAATATTCGATGCTGCCAGGCGCCACGCATACCCGCAGCGTCCGAGAGGTCAAGCGTGGCCATCAGTCCGGGAGAACTACCGAGATCCAGCGTCTTATCGGACGGTCGTTGCGCTCGGTTATCGATGGAAAAAAGCTGGGAGAGCGGACCATTACGGTTGACTGTGACGTGTTGCAAGCGGATGGCGGGACACGTACTGCGGCGATTACCGGCGGAATGATCGCGATGTGGGACGCAGTACAGTATCTATTGTCCGAGCGTAAAATCAGGCAAAACCCGATTACCGAATTTTTGGCCGCCGTCAGTGTGGGCATCGTGGATGATCAGATTATGGTGGATCTTTGCTACGATGAAGATGTGCGCGCCCAAGTGGATATGAATGTGGTTATCACCCAGTCCGGGGCCTTGGTTGAAGTTCAGGGCACAGGCGAGGAACGGCCGTTTAGCCGCCATCAATTTGATGCCATGCTGGATGCCGCGACGTTGTCGGTCGGACGCTTGATTGCGGCTGCGCGAGAGTCCGTGGGTGAGCTGACGGTGGCATGAATCTGATTTACGAACAGATCGTTCGACAGATTCAGTCGGCGTTACTGGTCACAGATTCCAAACTTCGCATTTTATATATCAACGAAGTCGCATGGCAGACTTTTATGGCCAGTCCTGCCGCTCGCGTGGGACGGTCCGTCCGACGGGCCTTTTCTCCGAGTGTTGTTCGCGTTCTGACAGAGGCTTGGCAACAGGTTCAAAAGACCCAGGCCGCATGGCGCGTGGATGAGTTCAAGTGGGTCAGTCGCACCCCCGAAAAAACGGAAAAGATAATCGGGTTTACAGCCTCCCCGTGGCGATCGGAGCACTCTGGGACGATCGAAGGGATGATTATTTCAGCAAAGGACATCACGCATCTGATTGCCATGCAAGAGCAAATCAAACATTCTCAGAAATTGGGCATCATTTCGCAACTGGTGCTTACCCTGCATCATGAGATCCGAAATCCCCTGACTGCTATTTCGACGGCGGTTCAAATGATCAATTCGCACCGGGTAAGCGATGCCGCCAAAATGGAGGCCCTGTGCAAAATTATCGAAGAAAAAGCGATCGCTATCGAAAACGTCATGCAAAAGCTCAACCAGATTACGGAACCCGTTATTGAAATGTATCCTGGCGGCGTGCCGTTTATTGATCTGAAACGGTCCAAATAAATGCATGCGTTGGCAATGACCTCCCGACAGAATGCCTTGGCTCTCCATATCTTATTTTTTGCCTATGCGCTGTGTCCGTTTTCGGCCTGGAAAGACATGCTTTGGCAACTCATTAAGCTTGAGCTTTTTTATATCGGGGGGGCGTGTAAAAAAACAGGCAACTGCTGTGAAGGTATCGTGTTGACGGTGGAGGGCCACCTGATTGAGACGATTGAGGCCTTTGAGAACGCGCGAAAAAAGCACGCCGAATTGACTTGCTTTGAGCCTGCTGGTGTGGGTAGCGTATTTAACTGCCGGAATCTGAAACCTGACCGGACTTGCGCGGACTACGCCAATCGGCCGCAATTGTGCCGAGCGTATCCTGCCAATCATTTTTTTTCTGGCAACCGGTTTTATGATGACTGCGGGTTTAGGGTGATACCAAAGGCGTGGCACACCCTCATTTCCTCCCATCGGGGCTTACATCGACGTGTTCAGGATTTTGCGGCCACTTACGATGTTGTATGGCGGGGTAATTGATGGATCCCGTTTCAACGTTTTACATTACGGACCGCCACTACAACCTCATCATTCGCCAGGGCATAGCCAACTATCCGCAAGAAAGCGGTGGATTTGTGGGAGGGCGGTCTGGTGTCATTTTGGGTGTGCTGCCCGTATTCAATCAGCATTTGTACAACAAAACCGATACCTATGGCTTGGGTCCCGAAGATACGCTCCGTGCCCACCAGTTTTTTGAAAAACATCGCCTGACCTGTTTTGGAGTATACCACTCCCATCCCAAGGGCTTGCCCGAGCCCTCGTTTCAGGATTTAAAATCCGGCAATAAATTTCATTTCATTGTCGGCCTACGTGACCTCAAAAACCCGGTTTTGTTTTGCTATGAGGCCCGCGGATTTCAGGCTCAGGCCATACCCTTGGTCGTGATTACCGAAAAAGACCTACCCCAATACTTACCCGCGCAAGATGTGGCTCGTTACCATCCCAACTTCGAGTCCATTGACCTCTCCCAGAAGATCGAAGACATCAAAAATCAGACCATTTTATATCCGAAAAATCCGCCCACAGATCCCCATAACCCGGATGGATTTAGTACGTTTGCCTAAATGCGTAACTGGCATGTTAAACTAAAAGTCCTATGCCAAAACGCCTAAAGTTAAATATTGACTTAAATATTCCGATTACTGTCCTTTTAGAGGGGGATATGTACGTTGCCTATACGCCTGCATTTGATTTATCGAGCTGTGGAGAGACGTTCGAGGAGGCCGAAATTAATTTGCGGGACGCTACTATACTTTTTATTGAAGAATGTATTCGAATGGGAACACTCGAACGGGTTTTAGAATCTTGTGGGTGGGCAATCCAGAAACGACAAAACAAATGGGTGCCGCCGCAAATCATCAAACATGACCTTATGCAATTGCCTCCACTTGCGCTTGCTGCCTGATGGCTCATATCACGCCTGTTGGGATGCACCTTTTCAAGGCAAAAAGGGAGTCATAAAGTATATGTGCGCTCAGATTTGCCTCGACCTATTATTATTCCGAGTTACAAAGGGGTACCTGTTTTTGTTATTCGGAATATTTTAAGGCAATTGGACATCGGCCAAGAGCAGTATTTCCAGCTGCTAAAAACACTTTAATCTGACCGAATCTGCCCGGTTCCGGTCACGATGTATTTGTATGTGGTCAGTACATCCAGTCCCATCGGACCTCGCGCATGCAGTTTTTGAGTCGAAATGCCGATCTCGGCACCAAACCCGAATGCACCGCCGTCGGTGAACCGGGTTGACGCATTTACCATAACAGCTGCGGCATCCACGGCCTCCGTAAATCGCTGGGCGGATTCCAAATCCCGGGTAATGATGGCTTCAGTATGCTGGGTGCCATAGGTTTGGATATGCGATATCGCGTCATCCAGGCTGTCGACCACTTTGACAGACAAAATAAGATCCAGATATTCGGTTGCCCAATCAGCCGGTGTGGCCGGTACGACTTGGGCCAGAGTCTGGGTTACCTCACAACCGCGGACTTCCACACCCAGGGATACCAATTGGTTCACCAGGTCCGGCAATAATCGGGATGCGACATCTGCATGGACCAATACCGTCTCGCAGGCATTGCATACGGATGGACGCTGGACCTTTGCATTGCGGATAATATCCGTAGCCATTTGCAGATCGGCCGATGCGTCCACGTAGACATGGCAAATGCCAACACCGGTCTCGATCGTGGGAACGGTGGCGTTTTCCACTACAGATTGGATCAGCGACGCCCCACCGCGGGGAATCAGCACACTGAGGTATTTGTTCATCCGCATGAGGGCATTTGCACTGTCGCGAGAGGGATCCTCCAGCAATTGAATGGCCTGTTCTGGGAGGCCAGTTGTTTTCAGCCCGATCCGTAAGGCTGTTGCGATGGCCGAATTGGAGTGATACGCCGATCCACTGCCGCGCAGCACAACGGCGTTACTGGTCTTGATGCACAGCGCGGCGGCATCTGCGGTGACATTGGGACGGCCTTCATAAATCATGCCGACGACACCTAGCGGAACGCGGACTTTTTGGATTTTGAGCCCGTTGGGCCTGACCCAGCCATGTAGCACTTCTCCAATGGGGTCAGGCAAAGCGGCAATATCCCGTAGCGCTTGCGCGATGGCGGTAATGCGGTCAGTAGTCAACAGGAGCCGATCCAAAATGGCGGCCAAAAACCCGGCTTTTTTACCGTTTTCAAGGTCAGCTTTATTGGCATCTAAGACGGTACTCGTTTGGGACTCCAAGGCCGATGCCATCGCCAGAAGGGCATCATTTTTTTGTTGGGTGGAGGCGGTCCCCAACGTCCGGCTGGCGCTTAACGCTGCTTGGCATTGCTGCTCGACAGTTTTCATAAGGTATCCTTGCGGCTAGCGATACGCGTTCCGATGCCTTTTCCAGATAGCAAAGCAGGCAGATTTTCTGGCCGTCTTCCGTTGGCCAAGATGACATCAATTCCACTGTCAGAGGCACGTTTGGATGCCAGCAGTTTAGAACGCATGCCTCCACGGCTCTTGCCGTTGGCTTTGTCCTGGGCCCAGGATAGGACGGTATCGTCGATACCATCCAGGGACTCGACCAAGGTTGCCTGCGAATTTTCCATCGGATTGGCGGTAAACAGGCCGTCGATATCGGTCAAAATCACGAGCAGATCTGCCTCAACCAATTGGGCTACTTGCGCAGAAAGCTGGTCGTTATCGCCAAATTTGATTTCTTCAGTAGCGACGGAGTCATTTTCATTTATTATCGGGATGACATTGTGGTGCCACAACGCGGCAATGGTGTCCTTCACGGGACCACGGCGGTGGTCTTCCATCATGCCGTCTTGGGTGAGTAAGATTTGGCCGATTTGAATGCCATGAAACTCAAAAAAAGCGGCATAATTTTCCATTAGCAGTCTCTGTCCGATGGCTGCGGCAGCCTGTTTTTCGGGAATGCTTTGTGGATGAATGCCCATGCGTTCGGCGCCACAGGTGATGGCTGCTGACGTCACGACCACCAGTTCTCGGTGGGCCCGATGAAGGCGAGCGATTTGCTCGACCAAATCACGGAGTTGATTAAGGTCCAATTTGTTTTGGGACGTAGTCAGTACATTCGTCCCAATCTTGATCACCATCCGGCGGTTCGCCATTGGGGTATCCTAGTATGTCCCCGTAAGGGTTTCAAGACGCTCTAAGACGGCTTCCCCATTTATGATGCTAGCTCGAGTATCTTATACCGCAACACGTCAATCCCGGTTTGGGCTGCTGCGGATAACACAATTGGCTTAATGCCTTGGGCTGAGAAGGCACTTGTTTGTTCCACTTGCTCGGCCTCAGACAATTGATCGGCCTTGTTTAGGACCACGATCATGGGCTTGGCTGTGATTTCATAGTCGGTGGTTTCCAGTTCGGTTTGAACGGTTTGAAAATGTATCCAGGTCTGTTCCGGTGCGTCAGGCACCATTTCTACGACATGGACGAGCACTTTTGTGCGATCGATGTGGCGCAAGAAGGCTGCACCCAAACCCGCACCTTCAGAGGCGCCCTCGATGAGCCCTGGAATATCGGCAATGACAATTTCTTGATCTGCAAATTTTAATACACCCAAATTCGGTGTCAGCGTCGTGAACGGATATGCGGCAATCTTCGGGTTGGCGTTGGTGAGGGCTTTAAGCAACGTTGACTTACCGGCATTGGGTAGACCCACCAGTCCCACCCCAGCGATGAGGCGTAATTCCAGAACCAATATCCGATTCTCTCCCGGCAGTCCGGGCTGGGCACGGCGGGGGGTGCGGTTGGTGGGTGTGGCAAAGTAGGTATTGCCTTTGCCGCCTTTGCCGCCTTTGGCTATCACCAGTGTTTCGTCCGCTGTGGTCAAATCCGCTACCAATTCATTGTCTTCAAAGACCATCGTGCCCAGCGGCACATCAATCACAATGGACTTGCCGTCTTGACCGTGAGAATTGCGGCCTTTGCCTTGCAGGCCCGAGCCGGCCTTGTAGATGCGTTTTACTTTCAAATCCATCAGGGTTTGCAAACGTGACGATGCACGCAGGATGATGCTGCCGCCCTCACCACCGTCTCCGCCGTCCGGACCACCGAAAGGAATAAATTTCTCGCGACGAAAACTGATAGCCCCAGCGCCGCCATGGCCGCCTTGGACCTCTATTTCAACCTGATCGACGAATTTAATGCTCAATTACTGAGCGTAAACGGAAACGCGTTGGCGTTGTTTCGAAATGGGTTCGAATTTGACCACGCCGTTGATCGTGGAGAACAATGTAAAGTCTCGGCCCATCTCGACGTTGAGACCCGGATGGAATTCCGTACCGCGTTGACGAACCAAAATGTTGCCAGCCAATACCTCTTCGCTGCCGAATCGCTTAATGCCCAATCGTTTAGAATGGCTATCGCGACCGTTTTTTGTACTACCTTTTCCTTTTTTATGTGCCATGACGCGACTCCTTAACCGATGGACTCAATTTTGACCGTGGTCATTTTTTGGCGATGACCTTGGGTTTTTTTGTAGCCTGTTTTGCGTTTGAATTTAAAAATGATTTCTTTGGGAGCCTTAATTTGGTCGATAACCTTGGCCACCACTTTTTTGCCTGCCAGATAAGGTTGGCCTACTTCGATATCCGTATCGGTGCCAATTAGTAGCACCTGCTCAAAGGTTACGGATTCCCCTGGATTTGCGGTCAATTTTTCGATGTCTAGGGTAGTGCCTTGCTCTACGATGTATTGTTTTCCGCCGGTTTCAATTACTGCGAACATTCCAAACCTCCTGCCCGATCACTGGCACGTCTATAGCTGCGTCCTTGCGGACGTCAGAAGCCACTTACTATATCTAGCCTGAATTCCCATGTCAATTCATATTGCATTTGTATGACGCTTCGCGGTCGGCGCTGTGTGCCTCCAATTGCATGGACAGGAACAGCCTTGAGCCGAGTGAGCCTGAATTCATTTCGGGCGAACGGGGCGAGTGCTCGTGAGCTACTGCGAGCATGCCGAGCCAATATTAAAAGATGTTGACACTTTCGTTTTTAAAATGTTAAATTTCGTGTCTACGTTTTGTGCAGAGAACCTGCAGCGTGGTGCTATTGAGTTAGGCCCGTAGCTCCAACTGGTAGAGCATCGGTCTCCAAAACCGAGTGTTGTCGGTTCGAATCCGACCGGGCCTGCCAGACTGGAGAATGTGAGCAATACGATGAAAGATTTTTTTGCTGACTATCGCGCCGAACTGCGCCATGTGACTTGGCCGTCCCGAGAGGTCGTTGTCCGTGCCTCTGTCTTGATTGTGCTAATGGTCTTTGCTGCAGTGATTTACGTAGGTGTGTTAGATATGATCTTTGCCAAAGGCGTCCTTTTATTAAAGTTGCAGTAATCCCGTTGTAATCCAAAACAGTTAGGAAACAAAATGACTAACCAACCTTCAAACGAAGCGCAAATCGAAACCGAATATCCCCGAAGCACCGCGACGGCGACGGAGCCTGCTCGCTTTTGGTATATTTTGCAGTGCTACTCCAATCATGAAAATAAAGTTCGCGACCGCATTCAACAGCTTATTGATGACAAGGTGTTCAATGGCAAGGTTGCTCGCGTCCTTGTCCCTCAAGAAGAAACCGTTGAAATCCGCAACAACAAGCGCGTTGAAAGTACCGCTAGAATTTTTCCCGGGTATGTATTTGTCGAAGCGGCAATGGACGATGAAGTTGGTTTCGAAATTCGCCGTATTCCTGGGGTCGTGAAGTTTATGGGGACCAAGTTCGCACCGTCCCCTGTTACTGAAAACGAAATTCTCAAGGTATTGCGTAAAGTGGGTGACAAATCCAAAAAAATCGAAGTTGACTTCGAAATGGGTGAGGTTGTCAAAGTTGTCGACGGTGCATTCCGTGGATATTCTGGTCCGATCTCTGATATTTCTCCGGAACGTGGTAAATTGAAGGCTTTGATTTCTATTTTCGGCCGCGAAACGCCGGTAGAGCTGGATTTCGATCACGTCGAAAAAATTGTGAACTAAGTTTGGAAGGGTAGATCATGGCAAAGCAAAAGCAGCTCAAAACCATTGTTAAATTGCAGATCGCCGGCGGAAAGGCGACGCCTGCGCCTCCGATCGGTCCTGCGCTCGGTCAGCACGGTGTCAGTATCATGGACTTTTGTAAGGCATACAATGACCGTACGAAAGACAAGGTCGGTACTATCGTCCCCGTCGAAATCAAAATTTATGATGATCGCAGTTTTGACTTTGTTCTCAAGACGCCGCCAGCCAGTCAGTTGATTTTAAAAGCCATTGGCAAGGAAAAGGGCTCAGCAAAACCCAATCGCGACAAGATCGGACGTATTAGACGCAGCCAGCTGGAAGAAATTGCCAAGATTAAAATGCCGGATCTCAATGCCAACGATTTGGATCAGGCTGTTCGGATCGTGATGGGATCATGTCAAAGCATGGGGGTAGAGGTAGAGTCATGAAACGCGGAAAAAAATACACAGAGAAGGCGGCTTTGGTAGAGGCCAATCAGGCCTACTCACCGGATCAAGCAATGAGCCTGGTCAAACAAACAGCCTATGCCAAATTCCCAGAGAGTGTAGAAATTCATTTTAAGCTTGGCATCGACCCTCGCCATGCCGACCAGCAAATCCGAGGTACATTGTCTTTGCCTCACGGTACAGGCAAGTCGATTCGGGTTGCGGTAGTTGCCTCCCCGGACAAGCAAGACGAGGCCAAAAAGGCTGGCGCTGACGAAGTGGGCGGCGCGGAATTGGTAGATAAAATTGCCGGGGGATGGTTTGAGTTTGACCTTTTGATCGCGACGCCGGATATGATGGCCAAGGTCGGCCGCCTGGGTCAGGTTCTGGGCCCTAAGGGCTTGATGCCCAGCCCAAAAGGCGGGACAGTGACCCCGCAGGTCGGACAGGCTGTGAAAGAATTCAAGTCTGGCCGTATCGAATATCGTAACGACAAGCTGGGCAATCTTCATGTGGTAATCGGCAAGGTCAATTTCACCGAAAATCAGTTGGTCGAAAATTACTGGGCAGTTCACGAAACCATCGTGAAGGCCCGGCCTTCGAAGGCCAAAGGCGTCTATATGCAGACCATCACGGCTTGCTCGACAATGGGCCCTGGTGTTAGCATTGATCCTTTGAAAAATAAAAAGGAAGGGTAATCGATGACAGCTGTTGTGAGAGAAGAGAAGAAAGAAGCTGTTGCAGATCTGAAGGGCCGGCTTGATGCAGCCGCTTTGACGGTTATTGCAGACTATCGTGGCCTTACTGTGGCCAAGATGCGGCAACTACGCCTATCGCTTCGGGAAACAGGCTGTACCGTACAAGTGGCCAAAAACACTTTTACGCAGATTGCCTTAAACCAACTCGGGATTTCCTGCCCGAAGGATCTGTTGGAAGGTCCTTCCATCGTGATTACGACCGACACGGATCCTGCAAAAACGGCCAAAGTCATTATTGAATTTGCCAAGGAAAATCAAAACGTTCAGGTTAAAGGGGGTATTTTTGAGCGCCAGGTGGTTCAGGCTGGCGTGGTGACTGAGTTGGCGAGTTTGCCGTCTCGCGAGGAGTTGATCGCAAGGGCTATCGGCAGCATCAAGTCGCCGCTTTCTCGTTTGGTCTATACGTTATCAGGTCAAATCTCAAGCCTGGTTTATGTATTAAATTCTGTTAAGGAAAAAAAATCTGGAGGTGCACAATGACAGCAGCTGCGACGGAAGAAAAGCAAGCAGTTGAATTGACTGGAACTGCAAAGGAAATTATTGGATCAATAGAGAAAATGACGGTATTGGAACTGTCTAATCTCGTGAAGGCCTTAGAAGATAAATTTGGTGTTGTCGCTGCCGCCCCTGTGGCTGTAGCCGCTGGTGGTGCTGCCGCTGGTGCTCCTCCTGCCGAGGAAGCCGACGCGAAAATCGATGTTATCTTGAAAGACTCTGGCGATAAGAAAATCCAGGTTTTAAAAGTAGTTCGTGAATTGACTGGCCTGGGCCTGAAAGAAGCCAAGGACTTGGTAGACTCCGCTCCGAAGCCTATTAAAGAAGGCGTAGAGCGCGAAGAAGCTGAGAAGATTAAGAAGGCTTTGGAAGAGCAAGGCGCAAAAGTTGAATTTAAATAACCTGTAGCAGGTTAGGCCGGGAAGGGGTTTTCACCCCTTTCCGGCTGTTTTTTTTCTTTTTTTAGAATCGATTTTCTGACGAGGTGACAATAGTGATTGGCCTGAAACCAAGACCCCGCATTCCCCTGCACGCTCACGTCCCCAGTGAGATCGTCCCTTATCCTAATTTAGTTGAGATCCAAACCCAATCTTTTGAAAAATTTGTAAAAGAAGGCATTCGCGATGAACTGAAAGCCATTTCTCCGATTGTGGGGTATGGTGGAAAATTTGAGCTTGAATTTTTGGATGGCTATCGGTTAGAAAAGTCAACTTATTCTCTGGACGAGTGCCAGCAACGTGAGTTGACGTACTCGGCATCATTGCGCGTACCGGTTCGCTTGACCAATCGCGAAACTGGCGAGGTTAAAGAGCAAGAAGTCTTTATGAGCGATATTCCGCTCATGACGGATATGGGGACCTTTGTTATAAACGGGGCAGAGCGGGTTGTTGTCAGCCAGTTTATTCGATCACCTGGGGTTTATTTCCGCCGCAAGGCCGGCGTGACTAAGGACCGGGAGTCGTTTTTCGCCACGATTATTCCAAACAGGGGTGCCTGGCTGGAGATCGAAGCCGATCCCAATCATATCTTGTATGCGCACATCAATAAAATGCGTAAATTGCCGGTGTCCATTGTATTGATGGCACTAGGTCTGAATAAAAAGCAAGTCATGTCCAAAATGGTGGACGGTGAGCTTTTGGAGAAGACCTACGAAAAAGCCTCTGTTGAAACAAAAGAAGAGGCCTTAATGGAGGTTCACCGAAAGCTGCGACCCGGTGATCCGATTACCGTGGAAGGCGCACGCCAGTTATTGCATAACCTTTTCTTTAATGAGGCGAAGTACGATTTGGGCAGGGTGGGGCGTTATAAAATAGATAAGCGCCTGGACCTGGATATTAACATCGACACGACCGTTCTGACCGTTGATGACATTGTCGGCGTGGTGAACTATGTTTTGAAGCTTGTCAAAAAGGAAGGCCATACCGACGATATCGACCATTTGGGCAATCGCCGCATCCGAACAGTGGGTGAACAGCTCCAAAAGCAATTCCGTGTTGGATTGGCCCGCCTAGAACGCCTGATTCGTGAGCAAATGGCTGTTAAAGGAAACGAAAAGATTGTTCCGCAGCATCTCATTAATATCCGGCCTTTGGTGGCTGTGATGCGGGAGTTTTTTGGCAGTTCTCAGCTCAGCCAGTTTATGGACCAAACCAACCCATTGGCCGAAATTGCACACAAACGGCGTTTGAGCGCCTTGGGCCCAGGGGGTTTGACAAAAGAGCGTGCCGGATTTGAGGTGCGCGATATTCACCCCTCTCACTACGGCCGCATTTGTCCCATCGAAACTCCCGAAGGGCCGAATGCCGGGTTGATCGGTCCCTTGGCGACCTTTGCCCGAGTCAACGAGTTCGGATTTATTGAAACTCCGTATTTGAAGGTTAAAAAGGGGAAAATCACAACGGAGGTTGAGAGTCTGACCGCAGACGTCGAGGATAAGTATTATATTGCACCTTGGGATTCGGAAATTCGCAGCGGCAAATTAGTTGGCGAGACTATCGTTGTTCGTCACAACCGCGAGTTTAAGATCGTGGATACCGATTTGGTAAACTTCATCGGTGTATCTCCCAAGCAATTGGTTGGAATTGCCTGTGCCTTGATCCCTTTCTTAGAACATGATGACGCCAACCGTGCGTTGATGGGATCTAACATGCAACGCCAGGCTGTGCCTTTGGTTCGCCCCGAGGCACCTTATGTCGGTACCGGTCTTGAGGGTGTAGTTGCCCGGGATTCCTCAGTGCTGCTACACGCCAAGCGCGGAGGCACCGTCAAGAAGGTAACCGCTCGAGAAGTCATCATTAAAACCGATAAGGGCGAAGATACTTATGCGTTGCAGAAGTATTTCCGCTCCAACCAAAACACCTGTAAAAACCAAAAACCGATTGTTGCAGTGGGTCAAAAAGTAAAGGCCGGGGATGTCTTGGCAGACGGGGCCTCCACGCAATTCGGCGAGTTGGCGCTGGGCCGCAATATTTGCGTGGCCTTCTTGCCGTGGGAAGGGTACAACTTCGAAGACGCCATGATCATTTCCGAGCGTCTTGTGAAGGAAGATGTCTTCACTTCCATTCATATTCACAAGTATGAGGTTGACGTTCGAGCGACGAAGCTGGGTCCCGAAGAAATCACCCGCGAAATCCCCAATGTGTCCGAAGATGCCCTTCGTAATTTGGACGAAAATGGGATTATTCGCATCGGGGCATTGGTCAAGGCCGGGGACATTTTGGTCGGTAAGGTAACGCCAAAGGGGGAAACCGAACCACCAGCGGAAGAGAAGCTGCTTCGTGCCATCTTTGGGGACAAGGCCCGTGACATGCGGGATACCTCATTGAAAGTGTCTTCTGGGGAATCCGGAAAAGTCATCGGAATCCGAGTATTTTCACGTGAATTGGGCGACGACTTGCCCCCCGGTGTAAATGCTATTGTTCGCGTATATGTAGCCCAATTGCGCAAGATCTCCGTCGGGGATAAGATCGCGGGGCGTCACGGTAATAAGGGTGTTATATCAACGATTTTACCTGTCGAAGATATGCCCTTCTTGCCAAACGGGGTTCCGGTTGACCTGATGTTAAACCCCCTGGGTGTCCCTTCTCGGATGAATGTCGGCCAGTTGTTTGAAACCTTGCTCGGTTTGGCGTGCCATGTGTTGGGTACTAACTCCGAAGTCCAATTGTTCGACGAAATCTTGGGCCCCGAAGTTTCCGTAACGGCAGTCGAATCCAAGCTGAACGAAGCCGCTAAAGAGTCTGGATATGAGTGGGTTGAGCCTACTGGAAAGATTCGGTTGCGTGATGGGCGTACGGGTGAGCCATTCGAGCGGGATGTCACCGTTGGTTATATGTACGTCCTCAAGTTGATTCACTTGGTCGAAGATAAAATCCACGCACGATCAACAGGACCGTATTCGCTGGTTACACAACAGCCGTTGGGTGGTAAGGCTCAGTACGGTGGCCAGCGCTTTGGTGAAATGGAGGTATGGGCTCTCGAAGCGTATGGTGCCGCGCATACCTTGCAGGAAATGTTGACCATCAAGTCTGACGATTTGACCGGTCGCGCCAAGGCTTACGAGGCGATTATTAAAGGACGGCCGCTGTCTCGTCCAGGTACACCAGAGTCATTCCGCGTATTGTTGCGAGAGCTTCGTTCCATCGCTTTGGACGTCCGCGTGAAATCCAAAGATGGCACCGAAGTAGATACGCGATAGGTCTAAAAGGAGACATTACATGCTGGTAAATAGCCCAAGTGATTTTGATATTATTGAGATTGGCCTAGCTTCGCCGGATCGGATTCGTTATTGGTCCCACGGGGAGATCGAAAAGCCTGAAACCATCAATTACCGTACGTTTAAGCCAGAGCGCAAAGGCTTGTTCTGCGAAAAGATTTTCGGGCCTGTCAAAGATTGGGAATGTTCCTGTGGCAAATACCGACGTGTCCGATACCGCGGTATTGTTTGTGAGCGCTGCGGTGTCGAAGTCACCCATTCCAAAGTGCGTCGCGAACGCATGGGCCATATCGAGTTGGCTGCTGACGTTGCCCATATTTGGTTCCTAAAAGGGATCCCGAGCTATATGGGATTGGTTCTGGAGATGTCAGCCCGCCAATTGGAAGAGGTCATTTATTACGATTCTTATATCGTGCTGGACGTCGCGCCGGAGCTCGCCGAAGCGGGGACCCTCCATGTGAAGCAAACCCTTTCGACGACAGAATATATGGATCTCAAAGAAAAGTATGGAGACCGGTTCAAGGCCGAAATGGGTGCGTCAGCCATTAAAAAACTACTCCAGGCAACGGACTTAAAGCAGCTGACTGCTGAGTTGCGCAAAGATCTGGTGGATTCGAAAGGCCAAAAGAAGCTCAAGGTTATTAAGCGCCTGCGAGTGGTAGAGTCGTTGTATAAATCCGGCAATCGCCCTGAGTGGATGATTATGGAAGTCATCCCGGTGATGCCGCCAGATCTTCGCCCGATGGTTCAGCTTGAAGGTGGCCGTTTTGCGACATCGGATTTGAACGATTTGTATCGTCGCGTGGTGAACCGCAACAACCGTCTCAAGCGGCTGATGGATATTGGGGCGCCCGAAATGATCGTGCGCAACGAAAAGCGCATGCTTCAAGAAGCAGTGGATGTCTTGATTTCCAACGGCAAACGTGGCCGGTCTGTAACCGGTTCTAACGGACGTCCTCTCAAGTCCCTAGGCAACATTATCGAGGGTAAACAAGGGCGCTTCCGGCAAAACCTGTTGGGTAAACGGGTCGATTACTCCGGTCGCTCAGTTATCGTGGTGGGACCGCACTTGAAATTCCACCAATGTGGATTGCCCAAAGAAATGGCTTTGGAATTGTTCAAGCCTTTTGTCATTCGCAAGCTGGTCGAAAATGGTGTGGTATCCAACGTCAAAAGCGCAAAGCGCAAAATCGAACGCCGCGATGTTATTGTCTGGGACGTTTTGGAAGGTGTTATTAAAGGCCAGTGTGTGCTGCTAAACCGTGCGCCGACCTTGCACCGTTTGGGAATTCAGGCGTTCCAGCCGATCTTGGTCGAAGGCTCTGCCATTCAGATTCACCCCTTGGTTTGTACGGCATTTAATGCCGACTTTGATGGGGACCAAATGGCTGTTCACGTACCGCTTTCTCTGGAAGCGCAAGCTGAAAGCCGACTCCTGATTATGTCGACGAATAATATTTTGTCTCCATCTAACGGTCGCTCCATCATTACGCCGACCCAGGATATGGTCTTGGGTTGCTATTTTCTGACTGTCGACAACCCGGATGCTACCAAGGGGCGGGGTAAGGCATTTGGTAGCCCAGACGAAGCCATGCGGGCATGGGAGCTTAATGGAGTCGATTTGCAAGCCTCAATTGTTGTTCGCTATCAAGGTAAACGTGTCACCACCACCTTGGGTCGTCTGTTGTTTAACATTGCTGTTTTGGAAACGCTGGAAAAATATGGTTTACATACCGATGTTTTTGTTAACCAGACTGTTGGCAAAAAAGAGATGTCGGATCTGGTTTTTGGCTGGTACACCCAATTCGGAAACGAGGTTACCGCTGAGCTTGCCGACAAGCTTAAAAATCTGGGTTTCCGCTATTCTACACAGTCCGGCATTTCTATTTCGATCGATGACCTGAAGGTTCCCAAGTCCAAAAAAGGTATTTTGGACAAAGCTGAAGCTGAGATCAGGCATTTGGACGATATGGTTGCTTCTGGTTCGATTACTCCTCGTGAAAAGCAACTTCGTACCATCGATATTTGGCGTGGTGCAACTCACCAAATATCCGACGAAATGCAAGATGCGTTTGGCCCTCTCAATAACGTCTTTATTATGGCGAACTCCGGTGCGCGGGGTAACATCGACCAGGTTCGTCAGCTGGCGGGTATGCGGGGGTTGATGTCCGACTCTCAGGGCCGGATATTGGTCATTCCGATCAAGTCCAATTTTCGCGAGGGAATGACGCTTACAGAGTATTTCAACGCCTGTTACGGGGCCCGTAAAGGGTTGGTTGATACGGCGCTCCGAACCGCCGACTCGGGGTACCTAACTCGGCGTCTGGTGGATGTGGCGCAAGATGTGCTGATCACCGAAGAAGATTGTGAAACCACCAACGGCATCGACATGCAGCCTGTTCAAGACGGTGTCGAGTCGGTGGTGTCGTTGGCAGAGCAGATTGACGGGCGTATTTCGCTTGAGACCATTGCGCAAGGTAAGAAAACGATTGTTTCGGCGGGGGAGCTCATTTCTGGCGATGTCTCTCGAAGCATCCAAGACTCCGGTCGGACCTCCTTTAAGGTTCGCCACCCCTACACTTGCAAGGCGAAACGGGGCATTTGTCAAAAATGCTACGGCTTGGATTTGGCTTCAGGACGGCTGATCAATGTGGGCGAGGCCGTTGGTATTATCGCGGCGCAGTCCATCGGTGAGCCGGGTACACAGCTGACGATGAGAACCTTCCATACGGGTGGTGTGGATCTTCGCCGTGCGTCCAAAGTCGAGTTTAAGGCCAAGTTTGCCGGTAAGATTTCTTTTGACGAAACATTAACCGTCTCCCCGGCACGTACGGAAACGGGAGAACAGGTTGTTGTTGTCACTGGCGAATCTCGCCTTTACAACAACACCAAAACTGGCGAAAAGCGTATTCACCTGTTGCCAAAAGGCAGCCACTTAATGGTCAAAGAAGGCGACAACGTGAATCCGGGAGACATTCTGGCTGAGTACGATCCGGCTTACGAATATGTTGTTTGCCACCGCTCGGGTGTTGCACGGTTCTTCGGGCTGGATTTGGTTACACGGAAAAGCCGTTCCAAAAAAGGCACCGAGGTGTACACCCAAACCGATGGCGAAATTTTTGTGAACAATCCGGACAAGGAACGTGAGTACGAGATATACAGTTCGTTAACAGAGGACTATCGTGTCGGGGATCGGATCAAAGTGGGCACAGAAATTGCCCAGGCCAAAACACTGGATGTTGGGGGTATCATTGCGCGATTTGAAGACATCCCCGGTCAATCCAAGAAGAAGACCAAAAACCTGATGGTCAAAATGGTGATTGTACCGGGCGAGTCCTACCCGGTTCTGTCTGGGGCCCGTTTATTTGCTTCAGAAGGTGATCGGGTACGGGAAGGCGACATTTTGGCCCGAGAACGCGTTGGCGAATCTGATGCTTCCAAAACCACGGATATCGTTCAAGGGTTGCCTCGAGTCGAGGAGCTTTTTGAAGCCAGGAAGCCCAAAAATAGTGCCATTTTGTCTTACCTTACGGGTGTAGTCGAAATTGCAGAGCGGGACGGCAATCGTTTTGTTGTTGTGACCGCACCCGATGGCGAACAGCAGGAGTACAAAGTTCCTTTTGGATCGCGGGTTAAAGTCTTTTCCGGTAAGCGAGTTGAGAAAGGTGACGTTCTCACCGAAGGTGTCATCAATCCTTTCGACATTATGGACACGCGCGGCGTCTATGCGACGCAAACCTATTTGTCGGACGAGATTCAAAAGGTCTATCGCTCGCAAGGGGTAAAGATTCACTCTAAGCATGTGGAGGTAATCGTTCGCCAAATGACCCGCAAGGTAAATGTATCTGAAATGGGTGACAGCGAATTCTTGCCGAGCGAATTGATTGATATCCGGACATTCGAATCTGCCAACGAGAGTCTGAGAATGGACGGCAAAAAGGTCGCTGAAGGAGCCCGGGTATTGTTGGGCATAACCCGTTCCTCGTTGAATACTGAAAGTTTCATTTCTGCATCCTCGTTCCAAGAAACGGCCCGTGTGTTGGCTGATGCAGCCGTGAAAGGCAAAACCGATGAGATGTATGGATTGAAAGAAAACGTCATTATCGGAAAACTGATTCCGGCAGGAACAGGTCTCGCAGCTTATGGGCGTGTCAGTCTGAAATCACTTGCCGGTGAGGAAATCCGGATCACAGAGGAGGAGCGCATCTTTTCTGTTGAATAATTGACATTCCCACGCAGGCGGGGTAGGATATCCCGCCTGTCTAGAAGATGAAGGAGTTTGATAGTGGCTACGACTAACCAATTGGTTCGCCAGCGACGGCGAAAGAAAATTCAAAAAGGAAAAGCCCCTGCGCTGACACAATGTCCGCAACGCCGGGGAGTGTGTACCCGTGTTTATACAACGACCCCCAAAAAGCCAAACTCTGCCCTTCGTAAAGTTGCGCGTGTGCGTTTGTCCAATGGACATGAAGTAACGGTTTATATCCCTGGTGAAGGCCACAATCTCCAAGAGCACTCTGTCGTATTGGTTCAAGGACGACGGGTCCCAGATCTTCCGGGGGTTCGCTATCACCTTGTCCGAGGGGCCCTTGACCTGCAAGGCGTAAACAACCGCAAGCAAGCACGTTCGCTGTATGGCACCAAGCGTGCCAAGGCTGCCAAGAAGGGGTAATGAGTTATGCCTAGGAAAAAAAGAGAATTTAAGCGCGTATTTGAACCGGATGCTGTCTATCGCAACGTCAAAATCGGCCGTTTTATCAATAAAATTATGATCCAAGGCAAAAAGAGCCTTGCCGAGCGAATCGTATACGAGGCCTTGGCCGCATTGGGGCAACGCGTTAATGCCGACCCTGTTCAGGCCTTCGAGAAGGCCATGCGTACCATTGCACCGATGATGGAGGTAAAACCCAGACGTGTTGGGGGCTCTACTTATCAAGTACCTATTGAGGTAAAGCCGGAGCGTGGGGACTCGTTGTCCATGAAATGGATTATCCAATTGGCCCGTGACAAGTCTGGATCGATGTCCACAAATTTGGCAAACGAATTGATAGATGCCTATAACGGTGTGGGTGCTGCGATGAAAAAACGCGAAGACACTCACAAAATGGCTGAGGCCAACAAAGCGTTCGCGCACTTTAGGTGGTAGGTCATGGCAGATAGGCAAGATCTCAAGAAAATCCGTAATATCGGAATTGCGGCTCATATTGACGCGGGTAAAACCACGCTGACTGAGCGGGTTTTATATTACACGGGTAAATCTCACAAAATCGGTGAGGTTCACGATGGTACGGCTACCATGGATTGGATGGTCCAGGAACAAGAACGGGGCATTACAATAACTTCTGCTGCGACAACGTGTTATTGGAAAGATGCGATTATCAATATTATCGACACGCCCGGGCACGTTGACTTCACAGTTGAGGTTGAGCGCTCGCTTCGTATTTTGGATGGCATGGTCGCCGTATTTTGCGCTGTGGCTGGGGTTCAACCTCAGTCCGAAACGGTATGGCGTCAGGCTAACAAATACGGTGTTCCCCGGTTGGCATTTGTCAACAAAATGGACCGCGTCGGCGCCAACTATGAGCGCGTCATTGGCATGCTTCGTGACAACTTGGGTGCCAAACCCGTCATGATGAATTATCCGATCGGTACAGAAGATCAGTTCAAGGGAATTATTGATATCCTGAATACCAAGGAATTCCATTTCGGAGATGATGCCGGTACAGAAATTGTGGAAACCGACATTGATCCGAGCCGCAAAGCGCTTTTTGAAAAGCTCCGTACCGAATTGGTTGAAGCCGCAGCTGAGGGTAGTGATGCTTTGCTCGAAACCTACATGGAGACTGGCACCCTGAGCCAAGACCAGGTCATCGAAGGCATTCGCAAGCAAACGATCGCTGGCTCTATTATTCCGGCCTACTGTGGGACTGCGTTTAAAAACAAAGGTGTTCAAGCCCTGTTGGATGGGGTGGTTGCCTTTTTGCCGTCTCCGATTGATATTCCAGCTGTGGTTGGAAAAAAACCGCATAGCGAAGAGACCGAAACCCGCGAACCCGATCCAGCGGCACCGATGTCAGGGCTCGTATTCAAGGTCCAAACCGATCCTTTCGTTGGCCGTTTGACCTACGTTCGTTTGTATTCCGGAACCTTGGTTCCCGGAACCTATGTGGAAAATACAACTCAGGACACTCGTGAGCGCATCTCGCGTATTTTGCTTATGCATGCGAATACGCGCAGTGAGTTAAAAGACGCCCATGCAGGTCAAATCATCGGTGTCATCGGGCTAAAAAAGGCTCGAACCGGAGATACGTTAACGGTTGAAAATAATCCCATTTTGCTGGAGTCAATTGAATTTCCAGAACCGGTCATTTTTGTTGCGATTGAACCCAAGACCAAATCTGACCAAGACAAGCTGTCCCAGGCTTTGGAAAAATTGGGGGATGAAGATCCGACTTTCCATTTTAGAACGGATCCCGAAACCGGTCAGACCATTATCTCCGGTATGGGTGAACTTCATTTGGAGATTATTGTTGACCGGTTGATGCGAGAATTTGGTGTGCAGGCTAACATCGGCAAACCTCAGGTTGCTTATAAAGAATCTATTTCCAAGAAAGCGGAAGCAGAAGGAAAATTCATTCGCCAAACCGGTGGCCGTGGTCAATATGGTCACGTCATTTTGAAAATCGAACCTATCGAGCGAGGAAAAGGCATTGAATTCGTCAACAAAGTGGTAGGCGGACGCATTCCGAAGGAATATATTCCTTCTGTTGAAAAGGGTGTTCGAGAGGCCTTTCAGACCGGAATTATTGCCGGTTACCCGATGGTTGATGTGTTGGTGACGCTTCTGGATGGGTCTTATCACAATGTCGATAGTTCTGATATCGCATTCCAGATTGCGGGATCATACGCCGTTAAGGATGCTGTTAAAAAGGCGGGCCCGGTGATTTTGGAGCCGATGATGGCCGTCGAAGTTGAAGCTCCCGAAAACAAAATGGGTGACGTTATTTCCGATATCAATAGCCGTCGTGGAAAGATTGAAAGCATCGATCCACTTGCGAACGCAATCCAGCAAATCAAGTCGGAAGTGCCGCTGTCCGAGATGTTTGGATATGCGACGACTTTACGCTCACTTACGCAGGGCCGAGGTATTTACACTATGCAGTTCTTTAGATATAGTGAAGTGCCTAAAACAATTTTTGAAAATTTAATAGCGGAAAAGTCTTAAGGAGGACATGGAAAATGGCTAAGGAAAAGTTCGATCGTTCAAAGCCGCACGTTAATATCGGTACCATTGGTCACGTTGACCACGGGAAGACAACATTAACCGCTGCGATTACACGTGTGTTGTCCTCCCAGGGTCTTGCCGAGTTTAAAGCCTACGATCAAATCGACGCTGCGCCTGAAGAAAAAGCGCGGGGTATTACCATTGCTACTGCTCACGTTGAATACCAAACCGAAAAGCGCCACTATGCCCACGTGGATTGTCCCGGACACGCTGACTATATCAAGAACATGATCACCGGTGCGGCGCAGATGGATGGCGGCATTTTGGTTGTTAGCGCTGCTGACGGACCGATGCCCCAAACCCGTGAACATATCTTGTTGGCTCGACAAGTGAACGTCCCTAGCTTGGTGGTCTTCTTGAACAAGTGCGATATGGTGGATGACCCCGAATTGCTGGAATTGGTTGAGATGGAAGTTCGCGAATTGTTGAGCAAGTATGAGTATCCTGGTGACACTACCCCCATTATTCGCGGATCTGCTTTGAAGGCCCTCAATGCGTCTGATGCGTCTCGCGATAGCGCTGATGCCAAGTGTATTTGGGAGTTGATGGATGCGGTTGATTCTTTTATTCCGATCCCAGAGCGTGAAGTCGATAAGCCTTTCTTGATGCCCATCGAAGACATCTTCACGATCACGGGCCGTGGTACGGTTGCGACAGGCCGAGTTGAGCGTGGCCGCGTAAAGGTTGGTGATGACCTTGAAATCGTGGGTATGGCTGATGAGGTTATCAAAACCACCATTACCGGTATCGAAATGTTCCGCAAGCTTTTGGACGAGGGTCAGGCAGGCGACAACATGGGCGCATTACTGCGGGGTGTTGAAAAGGATGCCATCAAGCGTGGAATGGTTTTGGCTAAGCCCGGTTCCATTAAGCCCCACAAAAAGTTTAGCGCTGAGGTTTACGTATTGAAAAAAGAAGAGGGCGGTCGCCATACTCCTTTCTTTAAAGGGTATCGGCCTCAATTCTACATTCGAACAACGGACGTAACGGGTTCAATCATCCTTCCTGAAAAGGTTGAGATGGTCATGCCCGGTGACAACATCACAATTGATGTGGAGCTGATTGTGCCTGTTGCTTGTGAAGAAGGCATGCGCTTTGCAATTCGTGAGGGCGGTAAGACCGTGGGTGCCGGCGTTGTCACCAAGATTATCGCGTAAGTATTGAGAAAGATTTGGTGAGCGTATGGCTACTTTAGAGAAAAAGAAAATCAAGCCCCAGCAAAAGATTCGTATTCGTCTGAAGGCATTTGATTTTCGAGTTATTGATCAATCCGCTGAGAAAATTGTTCAGACTGCAGAGCGGTCCGGGGCCAAGGTGCTTGGTCCTGTTCCTCTCCCCACCAATAAAAAGGTATGGTGCGTACTGAAGAGCCCTCATATCGATAAGCGTGGTGGCGAGCATTTTGAGGTTCGCGTTCACAAGCGTCTTATTGATATTGTGGATCCGCCATCCTCGACTGTTGATGCGCTCATGCAGCTTGATTTGCCTGCGGGCGTTGATATCGAGATCAAGTTAAATTAAGTTTTTTTGAAAGGGTATCTCATGAGTTCGAAGTTTTTATTGGGCAGAAAAGTCGGAATGTCCGAAATCATCGGTGAAGATGGCGTCGTTGCTCCGGTTACCTTGATTAGCGTGAAGCCGTTGCATATCATCGAAGTCAAAAGTAAAGACAAGAATGGATACACTGCCATTAAGGTAGCTACCGAAACCGTGCCCGAATCGAAGGCTTCGTCTCCTGTTCGCGGTGCCTTTAAGAAGGCTGGTATTGCGCCTTGCCGAACGGTTCGAGAATTTCGTGTGGATAACACCGATAGCTTTAAAGCGGGCGATGTGCTTAATGTCGATGTCTTTCAAAAAAACGATCGTGTGGATGTTCGGGGCAAAACAATTGGTCGCGGGTTCTCCGGAACGATTCGCCGCTGGAATTTCAGTCGTGGTCCTATGAGCCATGGCTCAAAGAGTCACCGAATACCGGGGTCTATCGGTGCCGGGACATTTCCGGGCCATGTTATCAAGGGCAAAAAAATGGCGGGGCACTATGGCGACGAGTTTGTAACCATCAAAAACCTGATTGTAATGGATGTTAATGCGGAAAAGGGATTGCTGGCCATCCGAGGATCGTTCCCGGGTAAAGCCGGTGGTCTGGTCAGGATCTTAGGGAAGTGATGGTATGGCTATCAAAGTTGTTGAGTTAACAAAAGAAGAACGCGGAGCCTTGGGATTGGATCAGGAGATGGCTGAGTCTGGTGCTCATCATATTTATTTGGGTATGCAGTATCAGCTAAATCGGGAACGCCAAGGTACGGCTTCTACAAAAACAAAAGGTGAAGTCTCCGGCGGCGGTCGCAAACCCTATAAGCAAAAGGGTACCGGGCGCGCACGGCGGGGCAGTAACCGGACGCCATTGATGCCGGGTGGTGGTGTTGCTTTTGGCCCGAAGTATCGGAGTTATGCGACTGGTCTGAACCAAAAGATTGTCAAGAAAAGTGTGGTATCTGCTCTGATTACACGGGAGCGCTTGTTAAAATTGAGTGGTGTCGAGGATAAGTCTCGGACAAAGGATTGCCGCAAGGTTATCGATGAGGTTGGGTCGGCCGTCATCGTGATTCGAGATGAGTTTGATCCTGTGTACAAGGCTGTTCGAAATTTCGCCTCGATCGAGATCGTAACCGCTCGTTATCTTAAAATTGATCGGCTGCTTTCGCATCCCGTGGTGGTCTTTTCTCAAGACGCCCTAGGCGTGCTGGCGTAAGGATTAGGAGAAAAGATCATGCGTGTTATACCGGTAGTAACTGAAAAATCCGCTGCGCTTAAAGCGCAAGGTAAGTATGTATTTTATGTAGACCCTACGGTTAATAAGGTGGATATCCAACGGTTTTTTAAATCGGCATTTGGCGTGGATGCCGTGGCCGTTAACGTGCTGAATGTCAAGGGGAAAACGCGTCGGCGTCGCAACATTCAAGGTGCCACACAAGACCGGAAAAAGGTTGTGGTTACCCTTAAAAAAGGGCAAGAAATTGACGCTGTGAAAGGGCTATTCTAATGAGTATCAAGCGATTTAAGCCTGCCACTCCAGGTGCGCGTTTTCGGCACGTTGTTCAAAACGACGAGGTTATGGCTAAGTCCGGTGAGAAATCGTTGCTCCGTGGTACCAAGGCGGGTAGTGGTCGTAACAACCTCGGTCGCATCACTGTTCGGCGTCGTGGCGGTGGAGTAAAACGAAAATACCGTGTTATTGATTTTTCCCGTACCAAGGTAGGCGTTCCTGCAACCGTATTGTCTATTGAGTACGATCCCTTCCGTTCGGCGTTGGTTGCTTTGATCCGATACGCGGATGGCGAAAAAACCTATATCATCGCCCCCAAGGGGCTAAAGGAAGGCCAGGCACTGGTTTCTTCTGAGAATGATACCGAGATTCAGTTGGGCAATATGTTACCGCTGTCGGCCATTCCCACAGGGAGCGTTATTCACAACGTGCAGATGAAGCTCAACAGTCGTTTCCGCATTGCGCGGTCTGCAGGCACCGGTGCGACATTGATGGCCAAGACGGAAGCGCATGCAACTGTTCGATTGCCGTCTGGTGAGGTTCGTTTGGTGAACTTGGATTGTACGGCTACTATTGGTGAGGTTAGTAATGCAGATCACCGCAACCGGGTCATCGGTAAGGCGGGTGCGAACCGCTGGCGTGGGCGCCGTCCCAAAGTTCGGGGATCGGTAATGAACCCTGTTGACCACCCGCATGGTGGTGGTGAAGGCCGTGCTCCGATTGGGCGCCCTTCTCCCGTTACGCCTTGGGGTAAGCCGACAATGGGCTATAAAACACGTAAAAAGAATAATCCGTCTGACAAATATATTGTGAAGCGGCGTAGTAAGTAGGAGGAAAAATCGTGTCTCGATCTCGTAAAAAGGGGCCTTTTGTAGATGCTCCGTTGCTTGAAAAAGTGGAGCAGCTAAACAAGGAAAAAAAGAAGGTTTTAATTAAGACTTGGTCTCGCCGTTCTACAATTATTCCCGAAATGATTGGACACACGATTGCCGTCTATAACGGCCGCAAGCATGTTCCCGTGTTTATCGCGGAAGACAAAATCGGACACAAGTTGGGTGAGTTTGCCTTTACGCGAACGTTCAAGGGCCACTCCGGTGCGCGTAAGGAGGCCTAAGCGATGATTACACAAGAACAACGCCAAGAAATGGTCGAGGCAAAAGGCAATTATCTGCGCATTTCTCCCTCTAAGGTTCGCCGAGTGGCTAATGTTATTCGTGGCCGAACGCCTCAAGAGGCCTTGCAAATGCTTCGGGCTTTGCCTCAGGCCGGGGCTGACTATCTGTACAAGGTCATCAAATCTGCTGCGGCAAACGCGGTTCACAACAACAAGTGGGATGAATCTGAATTGGTTATCGGTGAATTGTTGGTCAACGAGGGTCCTCGGTCCAAGCGGTTTCAGCCCAAGGCCCGCGGCCGTATCTATCAGATCACAAAACGCTCAAGCCATATCATCGTGCGGATTGCACGTAAAAGCAAAAAAGGGGGTGCGTAAGTCATGGGTCAAAAGGCAAACCCAAACGGGCTAAGAGTCGGCATTATTCGTGACTGGGACAGCACCTGGTTTAGCGTCAAAGATTACGGTTCCCTCCTCGTCGAGGATTTGGAAATCCGCAAATATCTGCGTGACGCTCTCAAGCGGGCAGGCGTTTCTAAAGTGCTTATTCGACGCAAGGCAGATCAGGTGGATGTCGACATTTACGCGGCCCGCCCGGGGATTGTCATTGGTCGTGGTGGCAGTGACATTTCTATCTTGCGTGAAGACCTGGGTAAAAAGCTGAATAAGCGTATTCAACTGAATATTATTGAAGAAAAGCATCCCGAGCTGAGCGCGCGATTGGTTGGCGAAAATATTGTTGCTCAACTGGAAAAGCGCATTCCGTTTCGCAGAGCGATGAAGTCCTCTATTCAAAGGGTCATGAAGGCCGGTGCCAGCGGCATTAAGGTTTGTTGCAGTGGGCGTTTGGGTGGTCTGGAAATTGCCCGTACCGAGCGGTATCACGAAGGAAAAGTCCCTTTGCACACGTTTCGGGCGGATATTGACTACGCCTTTTCGGAGGCCCTCACAACATACGGCAAAATCGGCGTAAAAGTTTGGATTTACAAAGGCGACATCGTGGCCGGTAAATCGGGTCAAGCCATCTCTAGCAAAGAGCTGGCCTACATTTAATGGCAGGGTTAAATCATGTTAAGTCCTAAGAAAACCAAATACAGAAAGTTTCAGCGTGGCCGTAACCGTGGTAAGGCCCAAACCGGCAACCAAATTAGCTTCGGTGATTTTGGTCTGCAAAGCTTGGATGCCGCTTGGGTTACCGAACGGCAAATCGAGGCAGCCCGTCGTGCGCTCAGCCGTCATATGAAGCGTGGCGGTAAGGTCTGGATTCGCATTTTTCCTGATAAGAGCGTGACCAAGCTCCCCGCCGAAACCCGGATGGGGAAAGGAAAAGGGGCTCCCGAATTTTGGGTTGCATGTGTTTTGCCTGGAACCATGCTTTTTGAGCTGGCAGGTGTTGACGAGCTTACAGCCCGTGAGGCCTTGCGATTGGCAGCATTCAAATTGCCCGTGAAAACCAAGATAAAGGTTAAGGAATAAGTTATGGCCAAACAAACAGTAGCTGTTGAATCGATTGAGTCATTGGAAAAAGAAGTTCGTGAGCAGGCCAATCATCTTCGCGAGCTGGTGTTTAAAAATGACATCCGCGATTTGAAAGATGTGTCTCAAATTAAGAAAACCAGAATAGCCATCGCGCGCTTAAAAACACGCATTTCGGCACTGCAAAAGAAGGGATAGTCCAATGAGGGGTTTACGAAAGCGCCGTCTGGGAACGGTTTCAAAATTAAGTTCTGAAAAAACGGTGACCGTGGTCGTCAATAGCCGTCGTCGTCACCCGGTATATAACAAGGTTGTCACGGTATCGCAAAAGTACCATGCCCATTGTGAGGATCCGCAGATTCAGGTAGGGGATTTTGTCGAGATTACAGAAACTCGTCCTCTGAGCAAAACGAAGCGATGGCGGGTGTCCGATCTGCTTAAAAACGTAAGTGAGGCCGAACTGATAGCCCGTCAAGAACAGGAGCAGGAGCTGTGATTCAGCAAGAAAGCGTCCTAGACGTTGCCGATAATTCTGGCGCACGTGAAGTTCTGGTTATTCGGGTGTTGGGCGGTAGTAGGCGCAAGTATGCCCGCCTAGGCGATGTTGTTATTTGTACGGTTAAAAAGGCCATCCCGAAAGGTGGCGTGAAAAAAGGCGAGGTGGTTCGTGCCGTGGTGGTCCGCATGCGCGGACGCCGTACCCGGAAAAACGGCGAGACCTTGCGCTTTGACGACAACGCCGTTGTATTGATCAATCCAGATGGTAATCCTCGCGCGACCCGTATTTTCGGGCCTGTTCCACGGGAATTGCGTGACCTGAGTTATATGAAAATCGTGTCTTTGGCACAAGAAGTGGTGTAGGGAGTCTAAATCATGGCTGCAAAGTTAAAAAAGGGAGATAAGGTTATCGTCATTGCAGGCCGCAACAAAGGTCAGCAAGGCGCGATCATGTCTGTTAACCCCACAGCGCACAAAGTTGTCGTTGAAGGGGTGAATATCGTAAAGCGTCACATGAAGCCCAGTCAGACCTCTGAGGGTGGCATCGTAGAGCGAAATTTGCCGATCGATATTTCTAATGTTATGCTGGTGGGTCTTGATGGAAAACCCACTCGCGTTGGGTTCAAAGTATTAAAAGACGGAAAAAAAGTCCGCGTTGCCAAGCGATCGGGCGAGGTTCTGGATAAGTAAGGGGATTTTGGGTATGGCTAACAAGCATCATTTTAAAAAGGTTTATCGGGAAGAAGTGCTTCAGTCTTTGCAAGACAAGTTTCAGTACGGCAATGTCAATCAAATTCCCAAGTTGGTAAAGATTGTCATTAATCGGGGTCTAGGTGAATCTTTGGTAAATTCCAAAGTAATCAATACAACGGTTGAGCAGTTTCATGCCCTCACCGGGCAAAAGCCGTTGCTAACCAAGTCCCGCAAGTCCATTTCTAACTTTAAGCTGCGCAAGGGCCAAGTTATTGGCTGCAAGGTAACGTTGCGTGGGGACAAGATGTATGAATTTTTGTCCAAATTTATTAATTTGGGCTTGCCCAAAGTCCGTGACTTTCGCGGATTATCTGTGAATGGTTTTGATGGGCAAGGTAATCTGAATTTGGGCATCAAGGAAGATACCCTTTTTCCCGAAATCAGGGATGTCGATAAAACCCGTGGAATGGACATTTGCATTGTGACATCCGCGAAGTCGGATGCAGAAGCCTATGAATTGTTGTTAGGCTTTGGCATGCCATTTCGGGATAAAGTAAAGAGCCGTTAGGAGTAGATAGTGGCAAAAACATCAATGATTTGGCGAAATAGACGAAAAGAGGGCACGGTTCAGCACCGCAATCGATGCAGTATTTGCTCGCGGCCCCGGGGATTTTTGCGCTTTTTTGGCGTTTGTCGCATTTGTTTTCGGATTCTGGCCAGCGATGGAAAGCTGCCAGGCGTACGAAAGTCATCTTGGTAACGGGGAGAATAGCAATGGCAGTAACAGATTCAATCGCAGATTTATTTACCCGCATTCGCAATGCGTTGATGGTGAAGCATGACGAGGTCAATGTGCCTCATTCTCGGGTTAGTCAAGAAATTGTTCGCATTTTAAAGGACGAGGGCTTTTTGTCTTATTATGATGTGGAATCTCTTGATCTAAAGCGCAAGGTTCTTAAGATTGGATTGAAGTATAACGAATCCGGTCAACCGGTCATTCGCGAAATTATCCGTAAAAGCAAGCCTGGTAATCGCGTGTATGTTCGCAAGCAACACATTCCAAAAGTGCTAAGCGGGTTTGGGATTTCTATTGTATCGACGTCTCGGGGTATCATGTCTGGTCGCGAGGCGCGCATCAGCAATGTCGGTGGTGAGTTGCTGGGCGTTGTTTTCTAGAATCGTTAAAGGAGAGTTTTTACCATGTCTCGTGTCGGCAAAAAGCCAATCCCAGTTCCCGATAAGGTCCAAGTTAGTGTGGACGGTTCGCGTGTTACCGTGAAGGGTCCCAAGGGTGAGGATACCGTGGAAGTCCGGGATCCCGCCATTCGGGTTGTTGTTGAAAGCAATGTTGTTACCGTCCATGTAACCGATCCTGAATCAGCCCAGCAAAATGCAAACTCCGGCCTTTATCGGGCCCTGATTGCTAGCGTGGTAGAAGGGGTCACGAAGGGATACCAGATCCGCCTTGAGTTACAAGGCGTAGGATTTCGTGTTCAGAAACAGGGCGACAGCCTTGTGTTTGCGTTGGGATATTCGCATCCCGTCAATGTCTTGCCGCCCGAAGGTGTTGAATTTGCGGTCGATGGCCAAAACAAAGTCATTGTGAGTGGCCTTAACAAGCGTGCCGTTGGCCAAGTAGCCGCCAACATTAAGCGCTTGCGCAGTCCAGATGCATATAAAGGCAAGGGAATTCGCTACGAAGGCGAACATATTCCGCTCAAACAAGGTAAAGGTGTGAAGTAGGAGATCTTATGAGAAAGCGAAGTTCAGATTATAAAAAGATTCTAAAACGACAGTCCACACGTCTGCGCTTGTCGGTATTTCGAAGCAATCGGTTCATTTATGCGCAGATTATCGATGACACCAAAGGCGCAACATTGGTATCTGCCAGCTCACAAAAAGGCGGTAAAGGCTTAAACGTTGCCATCGCAAAAGAAGTGGGCAAGGCCTTGGGCGAAGCCGCAGTTGGGAAAAATATTACCTCTGTTTATTTTGATCGTGGACGATACCGGTTTCACGGCCGTGTTAAGGCATTGGCCGATGGCGCTCGTGAAGCGGGTCTAATTTTTTAAAGGAGTCATCATGGCGTCAAGCAGAGTTGGAATGGAAACCGAAGAATCACCGTACGTCGAAAAGGTTATTCAAATTGATCGCGTTAATAAGGTTGTTAAGGGTGGAAAGCGTTTGGCCTTTCGGGCTTTGGTTATCGTTGGTGACGGCAAGGGCCGGGTTGCCATTGCGCTGGGCAAGGCCAAAGAAGTTCCCAGTGCCATTAAAAAAGGGATTGATCGTGCCAAGAAACATCTGCAAGGGGTTTATATTGTTGGGGGCACCTTGCCTCATGCCGCTACCGGAACTTCAGGATCTTCCAGGGTATTGTTGAAGCCGGCACCCCCTGGAACGGGGGTTATTGCGGGTGGTGCCGTTCGTATTTTGCTCGAGGCGGCTGGGTACCAAAATGTGGTTGCCAAGGCGATTCGGTCCAGCTCAGCTATTAATTCTTCTCGTGCCGCGATGAATGCGTTGTTGCAGTTGCGCAGTAAAGAGCAGGCCGAAAAAGAGCGGGGTAAGCCGCTGCCTATTCGCTTTTATACCAGTGTCGAGACGCCTGGGATAATGTCGGTTGTTGCAGGCTCTGCTCTGGAAGAAATCGTCGTTGCGGATGAAGTAGCATCTGAAGCAGGTGCCGCAGTAGTTGGGCGGACCACGGCAGAGAAGTCTAAAAAGAAACCAGCTAAAACAACGAAGCGTAAGCCATAGGATTTGAGAGCGGAAAGGGATACCTCACATGAAACGAAATCAAGTTAAGCCTGCCGACGGCTCCATACAAGTACGAAAGCGTGTTGCGCGGGGGAACGCCTCCGGTTGGGGTGGGGAAGCGGGTCGTGGTCATAAGGGTGCAAAGAGCCGCACCGGGTATTCCTCAAAGCCCGGCTTTGAGGGTGGGCAAATGCCCCTGTACCGGCGCTTGCCGAAAAAACGCGGGTTTAGGTCTTTAACCCGTGTGGATTACGAAATCGTCAATTTGCAAAATTTAGCCAAACTATGCCAGGCCAACGAAATTGTTGGGCCGGAGGATTTGATTCGGCGTTTCGGCTTAAATCCTCGAAAACCGATTAAGGTTCTGGGTACCGGTGAGTTGGCATTTGCCTTGCATTTGCAAGTCCATGCTATTTCTGGGAAAGCTCAGGAAAAAGTACTTAAAGCGGGCGGCAAAGTTCAGCTGCTCGGTTAAGTCTGATGTCTCTTTTTTGGGAGATTTTTAAGAACGCTTCGCTTCGTCGAAAACTGGGCTTCGTTGCCATTATCATCTTGATCTACCGGGTGGGAACCCATATTCCTATGGCCGGCGTGGATTTGGTGAAGCTTGAGGCCATGTTTTTGCACGAAGGTGGTGTGCTGGGCTTTGTGAACCTCTTTTCCGGGGGTGCGTTGAGCCGATTTTCTATCTTTGCCTTGGGTATTATTCCTTACATTAATGCGTCCATTATCATGCAGTTGTTGACTGTGGCTTGGCCTCAACTTAAGGAATTGCAAGAAGAAGGGGAAGCCGGGCGCCAAAAGGTGGCGCAATATACCCGCTACCTTTCCGTGGGGTTGGCCATTGTTCAAGCTATCGTTATGACGGTAAGCTTTCGGGCCGTTGTGGCCCCTGACGTTTCTTTTGCCTTTTTCATGATATATGCATCCGTTTCACTAGTTGCCGGTTCTGTGGCCGTGATGTGGTTAGGGGAAATGATTAGTGAGTATGGCATTGGTAATGGCGCGTCCATTTTGATCTTTGTCGGTATTGTATCCCAGATGCCCTTCTATATCAAAAATACCTACGTGTTGATACAAGGGGGCACCAGCATTTTAGCTGTTCTGGCATTCGTTGCCATGTTGGTCGTCATGATCGTCGCGATCGTGTTTATGCAAGAGGCGCAACGGCGGATTCCCGTCCAATATGCAAAGCGCGTGGTCGGACGCCTTAGCGCCGCCCATCGGCAGACCTATATTCCGATGCGTTTGATCCAAGGTGGCGTTCTGCCGATTATTTTTGCCTCAGCGCTGCTACAGTTCCCCTTTTTGATTGTGAATTATCTGCCTTTCCCTGCATTTAAGAATGCTTTCATGACGATATTTTCCTATACGGGTGTTTGGTACAATCTGAGCTTTTGCTTGCTGATTCTGTTTTTTGCCTATTTTTACACCGCTATTACATTTAACCCGGATGAACTTGCGGAAAATCTGAAAAAGTATGGTGGGTTTGTAGTGGGGATACGTCCAGGTAAGCCAACCGCTGAGTTTTTGGATCGCGTGGTCAGCAAGCTGACCTTGATTGGCGCCATTTTTTTGGCGGCCATCTCCATTGTGCCGATCGCAACGGCCAATATAACCAATGTGACGAGTTTTATGGGCTTGGGTGGTACGGCGTTGCTGATTATCGTGGGCGTTGCTATGGATTTGGTCAAACAAATCGAAACCTTCCTACTGTCCTCGAAGTACGAAGGATTTGTGGGTGGCTAGGGCAATTATCTTTTTGGGGCCTCCTGCATGTGGCAAGGGTACGCAATCTGAAATCCTATCCCAGAGGATGGAGGCACTTCAGATTTCGACGGGCACCTTGTTGCGCAAGGCCATCGCAGAAGGAAGTCCCGCGGGGCTAGAGGCCCAACGGTACGTGGAGCAAGGGCTATTGGTGCCGGATGCGCCTATCCTAGACATGGTTGCAGATCAGTTAGGTGATAAACGGGCACGAAACGGTGTTGTTTTTGACGGATTTCCACGCACTTTAAACCAGGCCCAACAGCTGAGCGATTTGTTGGAAAAAGCCAATATTTTGGTGACAAAAGTGTTTCTCGTTGAGGTGGATTTGCCAGAAGTGATATTTCGCATTGCTGGCCGGCTAGAATGTCCAAAATGCAAGCGTATCTACCATGCCAAACTATACCCACCCAAAGTTCCGGGGATATGTGATGTCTGTCAGACCCGTCTGGTTCATCGTTCGGACGATACAGAAGAAAAAGTGAAAAAACGCTATGCCATTTATGAAAAAGAAATCGGACCGATCGTGGCGTATTATGGCGAGACGTTGGTCCGTATTGACGGGCAGCAAGCCAAAGAGGCGATCGCCAAGCAGATTGCCCAATACTGTTTATGATTTCCATCAAAACCGAGTCTGAGTTGTCGATTATGCGAGAGGCGGGCCGCATTTTGGCGCTGACGTTTGTCGCCGTAGGTCCTCAAGTCCGGGAAGGTATTTCGGCTAAAACGTTGGATGATCTGGTGAAAAATACGATTCAGAACCTGGGTGCCGAACCTGGATTTTTGGGCTATCAGGGCTACAAGTATAGCGCTTGCATTTCCAGAAACGAGGAAATCGTGCATGGGATCCCTTATGCAGACAAGATTGTACTACCGGGAGATATATGGAGTATTGACATCGGTGTTCGCTTTAACGGATACTATGCCGATGCGGCGCGAACGTACTGCGTCGGGCCGGTCTCTGATCAGGCGAGAAAATTGGTAGAAGTAACTAAGGCATCGTTTTTTGAGGGTATTCGCCGGGCTGTTCCTGGCAACCGTCTGGGCGACGTTTCCAACGCCATCCAAACCTATGTGGAATCCCACGGGTTTGCAGTGGTGAAAGACTTGTACAGTCACGGTATTGGAAAGTCGTTACACGAAGATCCACTCATTCCCAATTATGGGAAAAAGGGGAAAGGTCCTGTGCTCAAGCGCGGGATGACATTTGCTCTGGAGCCGATGGTGAACATCGGAACGGATCGGATCGTTACCCTTGCCGATAAGTGGACGGTTGTGACTGCAGACCGAAAATGGTCGGCACACTATGAAAATACGATTCTGGTTACCGACGAAAATGGTCCCGAAATATTAACCTTGGATACAAGTGAACGATGAGTAAGAAAAAAGATGTTATCGAAATAAACGGAGTTGTGGTAGAATCGTTGCCCAATGCCCAATTTCGGGTCAAGCTCGAAACCGGGCAGGAAGTTCTTGCCCATATTTCAGGTAAGATCAGAAAAAATTATATCCGGGTTCTGTTGGGTGACACGGTTGTGGTTGAATTGTCACCCTATGATATGACTCGCGGTCGTATCATTTATCGGGTGAAGTAAGGGGTTAGTATGAAAGTTGGCGCTTCTGTTAAGCGAATCTGTAAGAAATGTAAAATTGTAACCCGCAGGGGCGTTGTTCGCGTTGTATGCGAAACCCCAAAGCATAAACAAAGACAAGGCTAAGGAGGAAAGTTGTGGCTCGCATTTTAGGTGTAGATTTACCTGCCAATAAACGCATTGAAGTCGCGTTGACCTATATTTTTGGTGTGGGATTGTCTCGAGCCAAGCTCATTTTGGCCAAAACGCAAATTGACCCTGAAACTCGGGTTAAGGGCCTGTCCGAGGACGAAATTCTTCGGATCCGTGAAACGCTTTCTCAGTTCACACTTGAAGGAGATCTGCGCCGGGATGTATCCCGAAATATTAAGCGCTTAACCGATATCGGTTCGTATCGTGGGAATCGGCATCGCCGTAAATTGCCTTGTCGGGGTCAACGAACGCATACCAATGCGCGGACCAAGCGCGGCAAAGCGATCGCGATTGCCGGCAAGAAGAAAGTAACCAAATAGTTCGGCTTTTAAGCGAGGAGGAAGTCACTTGGGCGTTAAGCGTAAAAAACGTGTAAAAAAGAATGTTTCCGAAGGAATGGCTCACATCAAGTCCACCTTCAATAACACGGTCGTGTCCATTACCGATGCGCAAGGCAATGTTGTTTCCTGGTGTTCAACCGGAATGGTTGGATTTAAAGGCACCAAGAAAGGCACGCCCTTTGCTGCGCAGCAAGCCGGCGAAGAAGCTGGCCGAAAGGCAATGGAGCAAGGCCTTCGCGTTTTGACCCAAGTGCTGGTAAAAGGACCGGGCTCCGGCCGTGAAACGGCAATTCGGGCCTTGCAGTCCGTTGGATTGGATATTTTATCCATTAAAGACGTTACCCCGATTCCTCATAATGGTTGCCGGCCTCGCAAACGGCGCCGGGTGTAAGGGAGGTAGAGGATATGGGAAGTTATAAAGGACCTAGTTGTAAGATTTGCCGACGGAACCGCGTAAAGCTGTTCTTGAAGGGCTCGCGCTGTTTCACCGCGAAGTGTGAAATTGAAAAGCGCAATTTTCCTCCCGGTTCTGCGCCAGGGGCCCGTGCGAGTAAGATGTCGGAGTATGGCGTTCGGCTGCGTGAGAAGCAGAAGCTGCGTTACTTTTACGGTATTTCCGAAAATACGATGCGCCGTTCCTATCAACGGGCCAGCGAAAAAAAGGGGATTACCGGCTACAATCTACTTTTGATTTTTGAAAGCCGCTTGGACAATGTTCTGTACCGCACCAACGTTTGCCGTTCTCGCAAAGAGGCGCGCCAAATCGTTCGGCATGGCCACGTCAAGGTCAATGGTCGCAAGGTGGATATCCCTTCTTTTGAAATTCGCGTAGGCGATGTCGTTGAGCTAAGCGATAAGAAACGGGATTTCTTTATCGGCAATTTGCAGGCGCTCAAAGATGCGCAGATCCCTGCAACGTATCAATTCGACGAGAAGGCGTTGACCGTTAAGTTTCTTCACGCGCCGAAGCGTGAAGACATTGATGTCCCTGTCCAAGAACAGCTGATTGTAGAGTACTATTCCCGATAAGATTTTGAAGGAGGCTAACGTGGCTAATGCTGCACCATGGGTCAAGTTTGAGGAAATAAGTGAGAATGCCGGTCGCTTCATCGTGTCTCCATTGAATCGGGGCATGGGATCGACACTGGGCAATTCGATGCGTCGTGTATTGTTGTCTTCTCTGTCAGGGGCCGCTATCACATCTTTGCAAATCGAAGGTGTAGAGCATGAATTCTCCACGATGGAGAACGTTGTAGAAGATGCGTTGGACATCATCTTTAATGTCAAGGCTATTGTTTTTAAGTTAAAAAGCGGCGAGCCAAAAAACTTGGAAATTAACTTTTCCGGCAAGGGCGTTGTGAAGGCATCCGATATTAAGCACGACTCCGATGTCGAAATTATCAACCCAGATCAGCCCATTGCGCAGTTGTCTGAAAAAGGTAAATTGCAAATTCGCTTGCGCTTGGAAAAAGGGGTGGGCTATTCTCCTGCGGAATCCCGCTCCGATGACGAGCAAGATATTCGGACGATTAACGTTGATGCCTCTTTCTCTCCGATTATTCGGGTGAATCATACGGTGGAAAACATTCGTGTGGGCAAGGAATTGGACTACGATCAGCTGACGCTGGATGTCCATACAAATGGAAGCATCCGTCCAGATGAAGCGGTTCAAAAAGCGGCTGAAATTTTGACCAGACAGGTCCAGCTTTTTGGATATTTGAACCAAAAGCCGGAAGATGAAGTTGCCGCGGATCTGGATTTGCAAGACGAGCGCTATGAGAATGCACTTAATCTCTCTATTGACGACCTTGAATTGTCTGCCCGGTCTTCAAATTGTTTGAAGCGTGCGGGTATTAAGACCGTCCGGGAATTGATGGATAGGGGCTTGTCTGAGTTGATCAAGATCAAGAATTTTGGCAAAAAGAGTGCCGACGAAATCAATGACAAACTCAGGCAATACGGGCTGGTGCTGCCTGAAATGACCGCTGTAAAGGCCTAGGAGAAGGTTATGCGACACCGACGTGGAAATGCGAAATTAGGACGACCTACCGATCAGCGCTTGGCGATGATTCGCAGTTTGGTCAAAGGGTTATTTGAAAACGGCCGGATCGAGACCACCGTTGATCGCGCGAAAGCGGCTCGACGTGTCGCCGAACAATTGGTGACCTTGGGAAAAAAGGGAGATCTGACGTCGCGGCGCCGTGCATTGCAAATTCTGCCGAATGCCGACGTGGTTAAGCTGATTTTTGCCGAAACTGCTCCTCGCTTTAACGATCGACCCGGTGGCTATACTCGCATCGTTCGCACTGGATTTCGCCGTGGTGACGCTGCGGAGATGTCATTGCTCGAATTTGTTGCCTAGAGCTGGTCTCATAAATAGGGAAGCCGTCTCAGAAAGGTTCCAGGCAAGGCATCCTGAGTACGACGCGCGGAGCGTACTTCCTGTACGTGAGCACGTCGCACGCAAGGATAACGCAACATGGGGCATTTATGAGAGGGCTTCTAGGTATCAACTTACCATTGCATACGATGGGTCTGGTTTTGCAGGATTTCAAAAGCAAACGCAGAAGCGGACAGTCCAGGGTGAACTGGAGGATCGGTTTGGCAAGGTTTTTGGCGAATTTAGCCTAACCTATGCCGGCCGTACGGATACTGGCGTGCACGCGGTCGGCCAGGTACTGACCTTGGAAATTGCGCAAGAGATGTCGGAAGCGCAATTAAGTCGTGCATTACAGGGCCAGTTGCCTAGCGATATTCAGTTAATGTCCGCAAAACAGCTATTGAAGCGCCGCCACGCCCGTTTTGATGCCAAACGCCGGCAATACCGGTATGTCTTTACCAATGGCGATTTGCCGGTATATTTGCGGCCGTATGTGGCGCGCGTTCATTTTGCGCCGGACATCACGGTGTTCCCCCCGATCCGGACGCTGTTGGAAGGCACCCACGATTTTTCTAACTTCAAAAATACCGGATCCGATGAAACGCGGATGCAGAGGACCCTCTATCGGTTGGAGATGGGCAAAAGATGGCATCGGTGTTTGTATGCGGACAAACGGTACGCTGTTTACTACATTGATATCGAGGCCGACGGGTTCTTGCGGCGCATGGTGCGCCATATCGTGGGGGCAATATTTTCGGTTATGCAAGGCCGGCTTACGCTCGAACAACTGCGTTCAATATTGACAGAACCGGGTATTTTGAATAAACCTTATACACCAGCGCCCGCGCAAGGGCTGTGTTTGGTACACGTTGTGTACGACGAAGTGAATGAAGGAGATCCTGTATGAACAAGCAAAAATCGTATTATCCAAAGGCAGTGGACATCTCTCATGAATGGGTTCTCATCGATGCGGATGGGCTGGTACTGGGCCGGCTGGCAACCGAAATTGCACGTCGTGTCCGTGGCAAACACCGGGCCAATTTCACCCCTGGTGTAGACCAGGGCGACTTTGTTGTTGTCATTAATGCGGACAAGGTACGGGTAACCGGTCAAAAGACGACAGATAAGTTGTATCACCGATATACCGGTTTCTCGGGGGGTGTGCGGACCCAGCGATTTTCGGAGGTATTGGCCAAGCATCCCACCCGGTTGGTTCAGCTTGCCGTACGTGGTATGCTGCGCCAAAACCGGTTGCGCAAGAACTTGTTGGCCAAAGTCAAAATTTATGCAGGGGACCAGCATCCTCATGGTGCGCAAAATCCCAAGCCAGTGACGATCCGCGCGTAGTAAGGAGAAAGTAAACACCCATGCCTCGAAAATCAGACGCTGAAAAAGAAACCAAGAAAGCAGCCCCCACAAAAGCGGCTGCCAAAAGAGAACCGACTGCAAAGGCTGCCGCAAAACCTGCTGCTGCGAAAGCGGCGCCGAAGGCAAAAGCCGAAGCCAAGCCTGCCTCTAAGCCCGTCGCTAAGGCATCTGCGACGAAAGCGGCACCCAAAGCTGTTGTGGCTGAAAAAACGGCTATGCCCGTTGTCAAAAAGCCGCGCAAGGCATCTGTCGGATTAAAAGTGCCTGCTGGTGCCTTTTATGGTACAGGTCGCCGCAAATCCTCTATCGCACGTGTCTGGGTATTCCCTGGATCTGGCAGAGTGGAAATCAACGGTCTGGGTGGGCGCGATTATCTCAAACGGGACGTGTTGTTCGCCGAAATGCTAAAGCCCCTGACTGTTCTGGATCTGGGCAAAAAATACGACGTAAAAATGACAGCCAAAGGTGGTGGGCTTACTGGCCAAGCGGATGCTGGTAAATTGGGAGTGGCCCGTGCCCTAGTCGCCATGAACGAGACCTTTCGAAAGGCGCTTCGGGCCGAAGATTTACTTACCCGGGATTCTCGCATCAAAGAGCGAAAGAAGTATGGCCGGAAGCGCGCGAGAAAAGGGTTCCAGTACCGCAAACGGTAAGCCGATGTATCGTATTGGCACGTTTAATAAGATTTCCCCTCGGGGATTGGATCAATTTTCCGAAGATGATCGGTTCGTTCTGGAAAAAGAAAGCACCGATGTCGATGCCATCGTGGTTCGCAGTCACAGCTTGCTGGACGCCACCTTGGGCAGCGGCGTAAAAGCCATTGGTCGCGCCGGTGCCGGTGTGAATAACATTCCTGTGGATCGGTGCACCCAAGATGGCATCGTGGTTTTTAACACACCTGGTGCCAATGCCAATGCCGTCAAGGAACTGGTGTTAGCAGGGTTACTGTTGACTGCTCGTGACATTGTCGGGGGGGTAGAGTTTGTCAAAGGCCTCAAAGGCAAAGGTAAAGAAATCTCGGGTATCGTAGAGAAAAACAAATCCAATTTTGTGGGCATTGAACTGATCGGAAAACGCCTGGGCGTGATGGGTCTCGGCGCCATCGGTACAATGGTGGCCAACGATGCCATCAGCTTGGGTATGACGGTGGAGGGCTATGATCCCTTTATTTCCGTAGACTGGGCATGGCGCCTCTCCAAAGAGGTAAAACGGGCCGAGTCGCTGGAAAAGATGCTCAGGTCCGTGGACTTTTTGACCATCCACGTTCCTTTGGTTGCGGATACCCGTGGCTTTTTAAACGCGTCTCGACTAAAGCATCTCAAAAAATCGGCCGTGCTCCTCAACTTTTCTCGCTCCGAAGTGGTGGTTGAGGCCGACATCATCTCTGCGCTAAATGGCGGGGTTTTCCGAAAGTACATTTGTGATTTCCCCAGCGAGGCGTTGCTGGGTACGCCGAACGCCGTATGTCTGCCGCATCTGGGCGCTTCGACCCACGAAGCCGAAGAAAACTGTGCGGTAATGATCGCTCAGCAACTCAAAGACTTTTTGCTTTATGGCAATATTCGCAATTCCGTGAACTTCCCGACTTGTGTGATGGAGCCTACTTCTGATGCGCGCCTCACCATCATCAACCGAAACGTACCCAATATGGTGGGTCAGATCACCACGGTGATTGCCGAACACAAGGGCAACATTTCCGAAATGATGAACAAGAGCCGTGGGGATGTGGCTTACAACATCGTTGATTTTTCCGGCATCAAAAATACCAAAGCGCTGATCGCCGATCTGCAAAAAGTAGACGGTATCGTCAACGTACGGTTAATCGCGGGGGCATAATTCCGCTGCAATTCGGCGCTGTACATCGCCGATTATTTTAACTTTTAACTGTAAGTGCGATTTAAAGGAACACTAAACACATGGTGCACAAGCTATCAAAAACTGTCTGAAGTAGAGGCCGGTACCCGGACCCACCACATGCTAACTGCGGTTCGGATGGATATCATTTATCGGGTTCGTGAATTGCTGTATCTGACGCACCTTTCCGCATTTCCGATGGAATTGAACGGCACTCCATTTGCTGGTATCATCGCGGATACCATTCACGAGGTATTGGACTATTTTGCGCAGCATCCCACGGAACAGTTAAAGTGGAGCCGCGAAGAAAAGCGACGCCTCAAATGGTTGGCCACCGTGGGTTTGCATAAAACGGCACTCGAGCGGGCCCTTGCCAAGGCGCAGCACAAAAAGGATACGGCTCGGGTTTCCCAGTTAACCGAACTTCGAAAATGGGTCGTAGCGGCCTCCGCGGGCGTGGTCGGCAGAACGGGATAGGGAGTGTTAGATGATTAAAAAGTGGGTCATGACCGTCGTTGCATTAGGTTTATTAGGAGGCACTATGAGCGCAGCTGTAAATCCCCAGGTTAAATTTCACACGTCGGCCGGTGATTTTGTGGTGGAATTGTACCCCCAAAAAGCGCCCAAAACCGTGGCCAATTTCCTGACGTATGTTAAAGAGGGTTTTTACAATGGCGTCATTTTTCATCGCGTGATTCCGGGTTTTATGGTCCAAGGGGGAGGCTTTACCTCGGATATGCACCAAAAAGAAACCCGAGATCCCATCGTCAACGAGGCGGACAATGGCCTCGCCAATGAGGTTGGAACCATCGCCATGGCGCGCACCGGTGACCCCAATAGTGCCACGGCCCAGTTTTTTATCAACGTGGCCAATAACACCTTTTTGAATTTCAAAAATCCGACACCCTCCGGCATCGGTTACGCCGTGTTTGGCAAAGTGATTAAGGGCTACGACGTCGTGGAAAAAATCTCCCATGTCAAAACCACGACCTTTGGACCCTTTGGCGATGTGCCGGCGGAAGACGTGACTATTCTGTCGGTGACAGAGGTTCCGTCTAAGAGGGTGTCTGAAAAGCCGTGATGCGGCGTCATCGCTCACCTTCGCGTGTTCACTGTAGCGCTGCTACAGCTCCGCGCGCTCAGGCTTGCAAACTAGAACCCATCTCATAAAACCCAAAGGCCGTCTCAGAATGGCGTCAGGGAGTTCTCTGTGAGCACAAAACGGGGAGCATAGCGGCGCTATGTGTGAGGAGCATAGCGACGGAACCGTAGACTCGAGGTGCCCAATGGCACGTCGGGTCAAGGCTGCCCGGCTGGGCGGAGCCCATGAAGGGCATTTTGAGCGGAGCAGAGGGCACCATGGCGGTATTATGAGATGGCCTCTAGAAGATATTTATAATAATATGTATACTTAGCCATATAAATGAAAGGCTCGAATTGTGGGAACTGATTTTGAATGGGACGAAAAGAAAAATCTTGAGAATCAGAGAAAACATTGCCTTTCCTTTGAATTTGCACAGAAAGCATTTTTTGATTCAGATCGGGTAATTGCAGAGGATGTTGGACACAGTGCTGAAGAAGAAATTCGGTATTATTGTTTTGGAAAGGTAGATGGTGGAATTGTGACCGTAAGATTTACTTATCGAAATTCAAAAATCCGAATTATTGGGGCCGGATATTGGCGGAAAGGAAAGCAAATTTATGAAAAAGAAAATTCAATATAAGGATGAGCCAATCGGAAAGGTAAAAATCGTAAGAGATTTTTTGCCGGTACCAGCACTTTTAGTTCCCAAGGAAGAAACGGTTAAGGTTACAATAGCCTTAAGTAAATCTAGTGTGGATTTTTTCAAAAAACAGGCGAAAGTCAATCATATTCATTATCAAAAAATGATTCGGGGGTTGTTGGATATTTATACTGAGCGGTTTGCATAGTGAGCTCACGGGCAGAAATTCAGAATCCGCCGCGCGCTTTGTGGGTTCTGGCACGCCACAAATTCTCCCGACTTCGATCACCGAACACACCTTAGGCACAAAACCCTGATTTTTGGGGCACTAAATCGGATAATTTGGTAGGTTGCTGTAAAATTCGTGGGTGCGAATCCGAGAAGTAAAAACTGGTTCGGGAAAACGTGCCGTTCAAGTGGTGTCGAAGCGCTATGGGAAGGTTACGGTTCATCGTCACATCGGAAGTTTTGGCACAGAGACTGAGCGAACAGCCCTTTATTTAAAAGCGCAAGAATTTATTGAGAAAAATACGGGCCAGACGCGTTTGGGAGACTGGGCAGCACCAATCCATCTTTCGGAGATTGAAATCACCGAAAGTCGTCCATTGTTTGTTTATGAGCTATTGTCTGGTGTCTACGACAAGATTGGATTGAATCGTTTTGCCGACCCAGCTATTAAAGATCTTGTTATCGGCCGCATTGTTTACCCAACGTCGAAATTAGAGTTACAAGAAATCCTATCCGAATACTTTGGCCGTCACTATGGCCGCAACCTCCTCCGATTGAACTCCGCGACATGATTAAACCAACATATCTGTGGGGCTTGCATTTATTTTCACTTTCGTTTATACTTTTTTTACCTATGCCAGAAATGCTTAACGACAACGATAAAAAAGTTTACGCCCTTATCCGCAACCGGCTGGTTCACGATCAAGGCGCTCCTACACTTCGGGAGATTAACGAAGTTACCGGAAAATCTTCTCCAAGGTCGGCCATCCTTTCGCTTTTGCGACTTCAGGAAGCCGGACTCATTAAACGAGTAGGCAGAGAAATCCGACTTGTGAGTTTCGGACTCAAAGATAATCGCTCGATTTCGACAGTTGAGGTTCCGCTCGTGGGGTATATCGCAGCTGGAGCTCCCATGCTTGCGGAGGAAAACATAGAGGCAAGCATTCCAATATCAAGTGGATTGGCTCGGCCGGGGTCAAAATATTTCTTACTGCGCGTTGTTGGTGACTCAATGAATGAAGCAAAAATTCGCGGTGAGAAAATAAAAAACGAAAGCATCGTTTTAGTTCGGCAGCAGTCTTCGGCCGAAGATGGGGATATAGTTGTTGCTCTTATTAACGACGAAGCAACTATAAAAATTCTAGAGCGAAAGGGAGGGGTGGTTATTCTTCGCCCAAAATCGTCCAAGGCAAGTTATAAACCAATAGTATTAACAGATAACTGTACCGTTCAGGGTGTTGTAGTTTCAGTATTGCCCCCTGACTTGTACTAAATAAATAATATGGCAAAAAATATTCACACAGTTTATAACTCAAATCGGCATATGTGGGAAAACAAACGTGAGGGTAGCGACCAACCTCTTTCTTCTCACCACACCAAGGAAAACGCACTAGATAGGGGAGAAAAAATCGCTGAAGAACGGGAAGTCGAACATTTCATACACGGCAAAGACGGAAAAATTCAGGAACGCAATAGTTACGGGAACGATCCTTTTCCGCCACGGGGATAAAATTATGTCAAAGAAAAATTATTTTAAATCCACATGGCATTAAAAAGTTTTAAAGTAGAAGAACGAAAATCAATTAAGTTGGCAGTGGCCGATTCAGTTCCTCCTGTAATGGTTATTGCTGGTCCTAATGGAGTCGGCAAGTCTACGCTACTTTTTGCTATAAAAGAAGGTGGTCGGGTAGCGGATGAAGGAACGCGTTTTTTCTATCAAGGGCCACATCGAGTACTGCGACGTACTACTGTTCAGCGCAAGTGGTTGGGCGGTGCTGTTAGAAGTATGTTGGATCTTCTGGGGATGAATGAAGTGTCAGGTTTTGAGGGCCTGAATTTTTTTAATCCTACTCGAACGCCAGAAAACGTAGACGAAGCGGGCAGCACTATTAAACACACCTTAGGTAAAATAGAAAATAGACGACAAACACTTTTGGCCCAGACAGTAGACCGTCTTAAAAGTTCTGGCGAGAGTTTTGATTTAACTGCTGTTCCAGACATATATGAGCCACTAAGAAAACTAACGGAATTTTTACTTCCTCATCTTATTTTTGAGAAAGTCGATTTCACTAACGAAGAAAATATCCGTTGCTCATGGAAGCGCACGGACTCGAACGGCTCCATCTCTGTTGACATAGATGACTTGAGTTCTGGTGAAAAGGCTATTGTAGTTTTATTCCTTCCTCTATTAGAGGAACAAATTCAGGCGCGCGTAAAAGAACTTGAGCGGTTTGGTAATGAAAATGCCGAAGAGACATCAGCTTCGGAAGATAGAGTCATTTTAATTGACGAGCCTGAGCAACACCTACACCCAGATTTGCAAGCCAAGATACTTACTTATATGCGTAATGTTAGCCAGAGTACGCATACTCAGTTTATTATCACTACTCACTCACCTACGATTTTGGATCAAGCGTTTGATACCGAACTCTTCGTTTTAAGTCCTCCTTCCGAAAACGCAGAGGAAAATCAACTTCGGAAAATTGCTACGAACGCGGAGCGATTGGAAGCGTTAAAGCAGTTAACCGGGAGTACATACTTTCTAACGACTGGGAGAGTGATCGTTTGTATTGAGGGCGAAGGTGATAGTGACCCAGACAAACCAACAGACGCCAGATTATTGGAAATTCTTTACCCTCGCGCCACAGCCGTCACGTTGGTTCCGACTACTGGTAAAGGCAATGTTATAAACACCGTGACTAAACTGCGAGAACATGTCCCAGAAGAGACTTATCGGATAAAAATCCGTGGTCTTGTGGACGCCGATCAATCGCGGGAATCAATAGACGGAATTGAAACACTTCCCGTCTCTATGATTGAGAACCTACTATTAGAGTCAGGAAGTATTTATGAGTTTATGCGGTCTGTTGGTATCACCAACCTTAACAACGCAGAAGCCGTTAGTGAGACGCTAAAGGAAATCGCTCAAGGGTTTCGCGAAAAAGAGATCGAATTAAGAACTCGACGTCGCTTAAAAAGTCGTACGGTTAGACTCGGTGGTGCTGATGTCGCGACAATTAAGGCAAAACATGAACAAGAGATAGACGAAATAAAAAACCTTTTACCTAGTGACGAAATTCTTAAAGAATTAGTAAGAGCCTCTACGGCGGAAGTCGAAGAGATTATAAGCTCTGGCAATCAGTTAAATCATTTTCGCGGTAAAAATATTCTCGAATCATTTTATCAGAGGCAGATTGCATCTGCGAATATCGGATATAACCAATTCTGTATTGGAGTAGCCAAAATTATTGCTCAAAAGGGATCAATCGCGGCTAAACTCGATCCTGTATTTCAACGACTCATATCTTAATACGGTTTGAAAAATAATTTTCTTGGCCTTGCGGCCTTGAGCGATAATCATTTTTCCAATCACGATTTATAATAAAACACTGGAAGTAAAATCGAGCTTCGAGAGTGCGTCAGATTCGCAAAAACTCGCGTAGGGAGTGTATCGAAAGATACATGACCGGAGTCGATTTTTGTGAAGATGGCGTGCTATCGGAGCTCGATTGGTGGGCGGTGTAGGGATCGAACCTACGACCCTATGCGTGTAAGGCATATGCTCTACCAGCTGAGCTAACCGCCCAAATGAGGGCTCAATTATGCCACGCGGGACTCAAAAATGCCAGACATTATTTAACACTTTTGAACAGGGCCTTATAGTCGGAGTATCCCTCTTTTTCGAGGTCTTTGACGGGGATAAAGCGTAGGGCGGCGGAATTGATGCAATAGCGTAGACCGCCTCGGTCCACGGGCCCATCATCGAAGACGTGTCCCAGATGAGAATCGGCAGATTTGCTGCGGACTTCGGTGCGGGGTACGATGAGCTTCGTGTCGGTTTTGGTCTTGATGGTGCTTTTGTCGATGGGTCGGGTAAAGCTGGGCCACCCACATCCCGAGTCATATTTGTCCCGAGATGAAAAAAGGGGCTCGCCGGAAACGATGTCGACATAGATGCCTTCTTCTTTGTGGTTCCAGTAGGTGTTTCTAAAGGGCGGCTCGGTCTGTTCTTTTTGGGTGACGTTGTATTGCATAGGAGTCAACTTTTTGTGTAGGGCGGCCTCACCGGGCTTCGTATAGGACTTTGCTTTTTCCATGGCATAACCTCCCGACAGATGTAGGACCCATAGGCAACAAATAGCGATCAAGCGAATCATTGGGGTATGCTAACATGCTTGAGACAAACGGACGACATCGACAGAGACCGGCTGCGTCAGGGTACTTTCCAAAAGATCGGTGACATGAAAAAAGGCATTGCGCAGCAGGGTGTTTTCAGCCATGGTCTCGGCGTTAAGACGGGTGGCCACGTCTTTTTCTAACCACAAGGCATACTGTTTCCAATCCTCGGAAGTGGGTTCCAATCGAATATCAGTTTCGCAGTAAAACTGGTCCCGAAGTGCTTTGGTTCCTATAAACATTAATTCTGCCTCCATAACACTACATTAGTATTAACGACTATTGTATGATATATCAATAAATAAGACAATCGTATAATTTTTTGCATGTCCTTGGGTGCAAAAATCAAAAATACTCGACTCCGCGCGAATTTAACCCGAAAGGCGCTTGCCGAGGCCGTGGAAATCACGCAAGACGGTCTTTATAAAATTGAAACGGATCAGCGCAAACCTTCTTTCCTTTTGGTCTGTGCCATCGCTAAAGCCTTGGATGTTCCGGTTACCCTATTTGTCGACTGACGCCTTGAGAATCGCCAATCACTACCTATTTACTCGCCTGCTACAATGGGCCTTATGAATTTCTCGTGGCATAAACCGCGTTTGACCCGTACTCTCGGCCTGGTTTCTTGTGTGTTTTTTGGAGTGGGTTCGATATTGGGTGCCGGTATTTATGCCTTGATCGGCAAAGTTGCTGGTCAGGGTGGGTTCATGACATGGGCATCGTTTTTGATGGGGGCGTTGACGGCACTGATGACGACTTTTTCTTATGCCGAGTTGGCGTCGATGTTTCCTAGGGCCGGTGGGGAATATGTGTATCTCAATCACGCCTTGGGCCGAAAATGGGCTGCATTTGTCGGTACGATAGTCGTAGGAAACAGCGTGGTGACCGGAGCCGCAGTGGCACTGGGATTTGGGGGTTATCTAACCAAACTCATCCCCATGCCCTACCTGTGGGCGACCTGGGCAATTGTGGTGGTGCTGTTCATGGTAAATGTCTGGGGAATCCGCCTCTCCTCGACCGTGAATATTCTATTTACCTTGGTTGAAATCAGCGGCCTGTTATTGGTCATCTATGCCGGTTTTTTTCATGGCCGACCTCAGCCATTTTTCGCGCTGCCCCAGCAAGGGCTTAATGGTCTATTCCTCGGAGCTGCAATGGGATTTTTTGCTTACGTGGGTTTTGAAGAAATTGTCCGCCTGGCCGAAGAGACAAAAACCCCCGAAAAAACCATTCCCAGAGCACTGTTTATTGCTAGCTTGATCGTGGCGCTGTTGTATATGGCGGTCTCGGTGGCCGTAACCCGGCTGTTACCACCCGATATTTTGTCGGCCTCTGCCGGACCTTTGGCCGATGCGTTGGGGCAGTGGTTAGGCCAGAGTGGCGTGGCGGCGATCGCGATCATTGCGCTTTTTGCCACTACCAATACCGTCTTGGCCAATATGCTGGGTGCCTCACGTGTATTGATGAGTATGGGGCAACAGATCAAGGGGTTGGCCCCGTTGTCCTACATTTCACCGGTTCGCCATACGCCGCTGCTGGCCTTGGTAGTTATTACGATCGTGATACTGGCGCTGAGTCTAATCCGCAAAATCGAGCTTGTGGCCTTGATTGCCAACTTGTTTATCTGTGTGACGTTCATATTGATGAATGTGAGTGTTATTGTGCTGCGGTTTACCCATCCGAATTTGGGCCGTCCGTACGCCATTCCGGGTCGGATCGGAAAAGTCCCGATAATACCGGTCATCGGACTGCTGCTGACGGCGATCCTATTGGGGTATGCCGCCTGGGGAATTGCTCTGGCTTAGGTAGAGTCGTCACGAGATATTGACCAGTAGCAACTACCCCCCCTTGTCATTCCCGCGTAGGCGGGAATCCGGGGCTTTTTTCAACATCTATTGCCTGGATTCCCGCCTGCGCGGGAATGACAGCCACTCTACAAAACGTCCATCTCGTGACGACTCTACCTAGAGGCCATCTCTCCGCG
>CAYINU010000003.1:0-30403 GCA_964364855.1 uncultured Candidatus Marinamargulisbacteria bacterium
GAATCCTATTTCGCCCGCGGACGCGCTCGTGGCAGATTCCGGCCAACGGTTCGATTATGTGCTGGCAAATCCGCCCTTTGGCAAAAAGAGCAGCATGACCTTCACGAACGAGGAGGGGGAACAGGAAAAGGAAGACCTCACATACAACCGTCAGGATTTCTGGGCTACAACAGGCAACAAGCAACTTAATTTTGTTCAACATATTGTCTCGATGCTTAAAACAACTGGAAAAGCCGCCGTTGTTGTGCCGGACAATGTGCTTTTCGAGGGCGGTGCTGGTGAAACCGTACGCAAAAAGCTATTGCAAAACACCGACTTACATACAATTTTAAGGCTCCCAACGGGGATTTTTTATGCCAATGGAGTAAAAGCAAATGTCTTGTTTTTCGATAGCCATCCGGCATCCCCTGAACCCTGGACAAAAGAAGTATGGTATTACGACTACAGAACCAATGTTCACCACACACTCAAAAAGAAGACGATGACGCTCAATGATCTTCAAGATTTTATTCAGTGCTACAACCCTGAAAACAGATTTGAAAGAAAAGAAACCTGGCATGAATCAGCAAACCCCGAAGGAAGATTTCGAAAGTTTAGTTATAAGGACATTGTTTCAAGAGACAAGACCAGTTTAGATATATTTTGGCTTAAGGATAAAAGCCTTTCAGATTTGGACAATTTGCCTGAACCTGACGAGCTAGCCGAAGAGATTATCGAAAATATTGAATTTGGCCTTGAAAGTTTTCGCAATGTGCTTGTTTCACTGAAACATTAGACACTGTCTTTGGCACTGCCCCCAAAAAAATTGGCGTTGAGAGTGATCCCGCATTTTTAGATTTAAATGTTTAAAAATAAGGAGACATTTTCTCAGCCCCGCCGGGTGGGGGCGGCGGGGCGGTTCGAAGTCATCTCATTCGAAATTAGATTCTTGGATTAAAGAATATCTTCAAGGAAGTGGGTAATTCAGCCCGGCCAGGTGGGGGTGGCCGGGCGGGCTAGTGTCGGAACAGGAAGTTTAAAGGTCTTGTTTGGCTTCTTCCAGTTGAGCTAATTCATGAAGTTTTTTCTTGAGGATCGCTTTATCGATGAGCTTGGTCTGGTATTCGGCAGCTTCACCAAAAGGCAACTCTTTCCAACTTTTCACTACTTCCCATCCCCCAAAATCCCCCGTTCCTTACTCGTCAAAATCGTCATCTGATGAATCGCCGTCTTATTCAGCCGTTCCAACCGCTCTTTTTGAGGCAATCCTTCCGAAATAAACAAGGCATTCAGGTTTTCAAGGTTGGATAAGCAAACCAGCTGGGTCACATCTGCATAATCTCGAATGTTTCCGGTTTTATCCGGGTTAGCGTCTCTCCATTGCGCGGCTGTCATGCCAAATAAGGCTACATTTAAAATATCGGCTTCAGAGGCATAAATCAGAGATGTTTGTTTTGAGCTTAATTCTGGCGGAATAAGATGTTGCTTGATGAGGCAATCCAACGTTTGGCAGTTAAAACAAAGCTGTTTAACCCTGATTGATTTCTAATCCCATCGAATTCGATGGGATTAAATTTGGTGTTATTGAGCTGTTCCCATATTCCTAGAAATTCGATGGTGTTACGATTTCGGAACCAGTTTTGGATAATGTAATCGGTGCGTTCAGCATCTTTATAGCGTGCGATATCGGTTAAAGAAATATAATCATCGTCTCGAATAGAAATGATGTCCACTTTTTGGTCTTTCACCTATATCTTAGCCAAAATTAACCCCTACCTTATTTTGATAATTTAATTGCGGCATATTCGCCATAATTCATTTTATCCCAAAGGCCATTCGCCGCAATTTATGCGGTGAATATAGCCATTATTCACCGCATTCTGATCACAACGTGTTGCTTTTGGATTTCGTCGTGGAAGCTATCTGGCAGGACGGCCCAGTCTCGTGCGTCGATGAGGATGGGAATGTTGGAGTCTGATAGCGCCGCTTTAAAAGCGGCAAGTTGATCTATCGGAATCGGACGTAGATCGGATGTGCGCAAGACGACATCCAAGTCACTGGCCTCATGGGCCCGGCCATTCACCCGTGATCCGTAGGCCCAGGCTGTCACGCCAGGTAAGTGAAGGCGCAATAGCCGACGCAGTTCTTTCAAATCTTGGTCTCGGATAAAGAGCTCAGACATTTGAGCGTGACAAGAAAACGGTATTTAACGATTTTGCGTCTTGGATAAATTGGGGCAATAACACCAAAGTTTCCTCTGCAAAGCCGGCGCCATAATCATGGGCAGTATCATTGCGGTTGTCCCGATATGTAAGCCACCGTTCGGCTTGCTCAGTCGAAATTAAGCCATGCTTTGCTGCGTGACGAAACAGATCCTTGAAGGGCAGCTGATCGGCTTGCTTAGGTGTCGCAAAATAGGGAGCCATCACTTTTTTCAGCAGCTTTCCGGCTTGCTCAAGAATAATCTCAAATTCTTTCACACAGGCAGAGCGGTAAATGTCATATAAGGTGACGTCCCTCGGCGTTTCCTGCAACGCGTGATGAGCCTGTTCTAAGGCATGAATACAACGAACAAAAAAGGTGGTGTTAAGCATAGTCCAGTTTATTATGGATGATGTAGTGGTCAGTATACAACGGGGTAGGCTGCTGAAATTGATTCCCTCATTGACCACCGCATGGGATATGGGCGAGTTGTGTAATTCTAACTTTTTGGCCCCCGACAGTCTGGCAAAACCACCTAAACCACCAAAGCCGATTTTCTCGCACCCTTGGCATGCTTTAGCCAGCGACCGTCCCCCCAAACAGGGTTGGGAAATCGTAATGAAGAAAATAATCATCGCCGATCTGCAAAAAGCCTTCGACGAAGCATAGAAGTTTTCTTACACACCCCAAGGGAAGGTTTCTGGGACTTGATACCCGTTGGGCGCAATATGCATGGGATGCAAGGCCGCGGCGTTATGAATGTATAAAAACGCGTCATACCGTTGGGCAATACGGCTCGGCACGTAATTGTGCTGCTCATGCTCGGGCCGGTAGACCACGCCGATGGCCCGGTGGGGAATCGGACGCGACAATACCTCGCGAAGTTCTGGCGGATCTAGAATCAGTAATTTGTCTTTGGGCGGTATCATACTCAGAATATGTTCCCAGCTCCCCTGCTGCCCCGGCGGAACCGGCATGACGCGCATGACGTCCTCCCATTCGCGTCCTGCAATGACGGACCCCGCGTTGGACCCAAAACCAACCAGAACAACATGCTCGGGCCCAAACGCCTGCCTAGCCAGCTGACCCAGATTAGTCATCCCTTCTTCGGCCATGGAGGTGGCACTTGCATCACCAACATGGGTGTTATGAGCCCAGACGATAACCTTGGGGGGACTCGTCTCGGCCTGGAACTGCATGAGGCGGCTGAGGGTTTGGAGCATATGGGTATCCCGCAAGTTCCAAGATAAGGCTCCGCCGGCCAACATCGCGCGGTAATATTCCTCGGCATGTGCCGCAACAATGGCATTTTGTTCTGTGCTAAAGACATCTTCGTGGTTGGTATTGTAGCTGGCCTTTTGCTGCTGAATCAGCTTTAACAGATGCAATACCTGTTCTTTGCACGCTTCCGGGACCAGGTGCTGACTTCGTGCGTAGGATTGGCCTTCAAATTGTCCAAAATGTTCAAAGCATTCTGCGGCACGACGGACAAAACGGCTGGCCTGGGGATCCCGTTTGTCGACATAGCGCAAGATGGCCTCCAATGATTCGTACAAACTATAGATGTCCAGGCCATAAAACCCCACTTTTTGATCATGGATTTGATTGTAGCCTTTGAGCCAATTTACCAATGCCGCAATCTCCCAGTTTCCCCACATCCAGGTCGGCCACCGGTTAAATGCCGACAGGAGTTGATGCGTGTCCTGAGCCGATCCCGTAACGTCCTTGATGTATTGGTTGATACGATAGCAATCGGGCCAATCGCCCTCAACGGCAATCAGATTAAATTGTTTTTCTAGGATCAACCTCTGGCTAATTTTGGCCCGCCAAATGTAGTACTCGTGAGTCCCGTGAGACGCCTCACCCAAACACACAATCTGGGCATTGCCGATCCGGTCCATGAGCGGATCCAAATCCGCCATGCTTTCCAGCGGAAAAACGTGTTTCTCTACTGTTTTGATGATGGCCTGACTGATCATAGTCACCCTTCCCGATGCGCATCGGCCAACAGACGGATAACGGTATCGTCAGTGGTTTCACCAAAGTCCTCGTAAAATTGACCCACACCTTGGAAATAGGGCGGTTTTTCTAAAATGACACAGTCATCGACTTCCGCACAGAGCGTCATTGCGGTATCCGGAGGAGCGACAGGAACGGCTAGGACAATCCGCTTCGGCTGGCGGCTCCTGAGGCCATGAAGCGCACCCAACATCGTTGCGCCGGTTGCGACACCGTCGTCCACAACGATGACCGTTCGGTCTTTAATCGGCACGCTGGGTTGCCCTTTCCCGTACTGCAGTCTGCGTCGGCGCATGGTTTTCATTTCGTCATGAACCACACTCTCCACATAAGCCTGATCCACGTCTGGACCTGCTGGATTTAAAAAGACTTGGCCATCTTCGGTTACGCAGCCAATCGCGTATTCCGCATAACCGGGGGCGCCGATCTTTCGGACCATTACGACGTCCAAATCACCTTCCAATACTTGGGCAATGCGGTGGGCCAAAACAACACCGCCCCTGGGTATACCGAGTACCAAAGGATGTTGCCCCCGATAGACCTCCAGGGCCCGGGCCAATTGATCCGCCGCATCTAATCGGTTTTTGAACATGGTACCTATAATAGCAAATGCGCTGTCCCCTGCACTACGCCCCCTATTTATCAAATAAATATTTGACTTTTTGAAATGAGAATTTTAAACTGCGCTAGTATGGATGACCACTCCACTCGCGCGCTGCTGCTGCAATCCGGTAAGCGTCTATTTTCGCTCAAAGGCTACGATGGCACGACCGTAAAAGATCTGGCTGACGAAGCTGGTGTCAATATCAGCTTGGTAAGTTATTACTTCGGTGGAAAAGAGGGGCTGTATCGGGCCTGTTTACAGGATTTCAGCGATTCTAGGTTACAATTGGCAAAACGGATCTTGACAGATCCCGAGTCCGTAGATGACCTTAAAGTAAGGCTATCCCTTTTTTTCCAAGAGATGATTCAGTTGTATGTCGACGAACCGGATCTGACCCGTCTGGTTCACTGTGCTAACGATTCTTCACAGTCTATAACAGACACTGTCGTACCCATGCTTTTCAAAATTTTTGACATGCAGCATACCTTTTTAAAATTGGCACAAAATAAGGGGTTTATCGATCCCGCCGTTGATGTGCAAATCACCACTCGCCTTTGTTTCGGGATGCTTGCCCATGTGATCAAAACGGATCATCTGCAAGAAAAGCAGTTTGCGGTATCCATTCGCGATTCCAACTACAGAGAACGCGTGTTGGTGCAGCTGCGACTCCTGCTATTTGAGGGGATACTGCAAAAAAAGACCCACCCATAAGGAGAGTATGATGAAACGCCAGCCTTTAGTCGCTTTATGGATTGCCCTTTCTTTTTCGTGCGTCTGCCACGCCGAGCTATTGTCCCTGGAGGGATATCTGGACCAGATTCGCCTCCAAAACCAAAACATTCAAGCTGCCCAAAAAAGCCAGGATGCGGCCCGGCTCCAGGCCAAACAAGCGGATCTGATGCTGGGGACATCGTTGTTTGCGAATGGCCAGGCGCTTAGTGACGCCAAGCCAAGCGTATTTTCTTCGATTTCGGGAAGTAAAACCGAGTCTGTGGGTACGTCAATCGGCGCTTCATTTTTAAATGAACAAGGCATTTCATCCCAACTTTCCTACAATCTTACCTACACCAATTTGGTCGGTGCGTCCGGCGTTGTGGACCCTTCTAACTTCTTCGAAAGCCGCATCGTCTTTGATGTAACAAAGCCACTGTTACGCAACGCAAACGGCACAGAGACACTGGCCTCTCAGCGGCTTGTTTCTGCCCAGTCTGACGCCCAAATTTTGACCGATGCGTATCGTATCACCTTGATTTTGGCTGATGCTGAGATGACTTATTGGCGATTGGCCTTGGCCAGAGAAGCGGTGGATGTCCAGCGCAAAAGCCTGGCCCGGTCGCAACGCATGGTCGAATGGGCCCAAACCCGTGTCAATCTGAGCCTGGCCGATCAGTCTGACCTCCTGTTGGCACGCTCCGGTCAGCAAGTTCGCACCCTGGAATTACAGGCCGCAGTTGATGAGGAGGAAGCAGCCACACGAGCCTTTAATAGCCTGCGCGGCAGTAACGACCCCATTGTCAGCGACACCCTATCGGATCTCGGTGGCGTTTCAAAAATCCAAGTCACAAGCCCCAATGTAACGCGATCGGACCTTCAAGCTGCAGCCCTTCAACTCCAAATTTCCGAACTCAATTCCACCCTCGGCCTACAACGCATGACGGGAACCCTGAATTTGTTTGGTACCGTTGCATTAAATAGCAAAGATGAAAATCTGGGGGCTAATTTTGCCAACACATTTTCGTTGGCCAACCCCACGCTTTTGGTCGGCGTTCGCTACAATACCGCCACGGACGCGCGTGCCGTGGAGGCTGTGAGAACCGGCTTTAAAGAAGCCCAGAATGCCAGCAGGCTTGCCTATGAACGCAAGCAATTTGAAGTCGATTGGGAATGGAAGGACCTCCTACAAAAGTTGTCTGATGCCCGAAAACGGCTGGATATCGCCCAGCAGATCGAGTACCTGCAGCGAGACAAATGGCAATATGAAATGGAAAGGCATCAACGTGGCCGGACGACGATTTTCCAGGTCATCACTTTTGAACAGGATTATGCCAATGCCCAATTTGCGCGGATCCGGGCACAGGCGGACATTTTGCGTATCGTCGCACAGCTCAACACGTTTAGGGGGTAACTATGGATCTCGCAGCCTTATCGATCAAACGACCGATCTTTATCACTTGTATTGTCATTCTCATGCTGGCTCTGGGCTGGCTATCTTTTAAGAAGCTCCCCGTCGACATGTTCCCCGACGTCACCTTCCCCATCGTTTCTGTGACCACACTTTATCCCGGCGCTGGCCCTGCCGAGATCGAAATACAGATCTCCAAACCCCTAGAAGATGAGCTGAGCACCCTGCCCGGCATCCGCAGTGTATCGTCTACGAACAAAGAGGGCATTAGCGTCGTTGTTGCAGAATTTGCCCTCGAATCGGATATCAAATACGCCGAAGAACAAGTTCGGGACCGCGTCTCGTCCGTCGTGCCGAAGCTTCCCAGGGACGTAAAGTCCCCCATGATCCGCCGCCTGGATCCGGCTGACCAGCCCATTGCCATTTTGGCGTTCCGAGCCGATATGTCCGAAGGAGACTTGTTTAATTTCGCTGACCAGATCCTGAGGCCCAAATTGGAACAGGTCAACCAGGTCGGTCTGGTCGAGGTCATTGGTGGGCGAAAACGTGAATTGCATGTGGAATTGGACCCCTACAAACTCAAACAACACGAAATTTCAGCAACGCGGGTCACTATGGCCATCGCGGCATCGGGCCAAAATATTCCGATCGGCAAGGTCGAAAAAGAAAATCTCGAAACCGTGTTTCGTACCCTAGGTGAATTCCGCCACCCCAGCGATATCGCATCGACGGTGGTCAGCTTCTTTGGCAACGACGTGCCTGTGCGGGTGGCCGACGTCGGCCGGGTACGCGACGGTCTGGAAGACGAGAAAACCCGTGCGTATATCAACGGAGAACGGGCTATTTTCCTCAATGTGTACCGCCAATCGGGCTCCAACACCATTGCGGTTACCGATGCCATCAAAAAGCGGGTTACCAAACTAAACGCAGAATTCAAAACCGAGTCCGGTCATCCCTCCATCACGATGGTCCGAGACGGTTCTCGTCAAATCAAGGCCAACGTCGATGACGTAAAAGACTCCATTCTCATCGGCATTACCCTCACTGTGATCGTCGTATACTTGTTTTTGGGCAATCTCAGGTCCACCATCATCACCAGCTTGGCCCTGCCCAATTCCCTAATCGGCGCCTTTATTCTGATGGCAGCCGCCGGCTTTTCGATCAACGTCATGACCTTGCTAGCCTTGAGTTTGACCGTGGGGCTGCTCATCGATGACGCCATCGTGGTTCGAGAAAATATTTTCAGGCATTTGGAAATGGGGAAACCCCCTGTGCAAGCCGCCATTGAAGGCAGCAAAGAGGTATTGCTGGCCGTCATTGCAACAACGTTTTCCGTGTTAGCCGTATTTGGACCCATTGCGTTTTTGCAAGGTGTCGTCGGTCAATTTTTTAAAGAGTTCGGGCTGACCATTTGTTTTGCGATGCTCATCAGCTTGTTTGACGCGCTGACCATTGCCCCCATGCTATCTGCTTATTTCGCCGGTGATTTGCACAAAAAATCAACAAAACTCATCCCTCGAATTTGGGATAGCACGGTCGGTATTTTGCCCCGCGCGTTTGGCACATTCCAAGACAAGTTGGAAAGGGGGTATGTCCGACTCCTACACTTTACCCTCCGCCATCGCCTGCTGATGATCGGAATTGCCATCGGGATTTTTGCCCTGAGTATCGTCGCGGTCAAAAAGGTGCCCAAGACCTTCTTGCCTGCTCAGGATTTTGGTGAATTTGTTGTCGCACTTGAGCTGGAGCCAGGTGCCAGCTTGGGAGCCATGAACACCGTCGCGACCCAGGTGGATACCGCTCTCCACAATCACGGTGAAGTTGCCACCACCGTCATGACGGTAGGAAAATCCTCCGGCGAATCCAACGTGGCGACTCTTTACGTGACCTTGGTGGATCGCAAGCATCGCAAGATGAACACCTCGGACTTCAAGGCAACCATACGCGATGAGCTGGTCAAATTCGCCTATGCCAAACCCATCGTCAAAGATGCAGACATGGTGGGTGGTGGCCAGCGGGCCTTCACACTGAATCTGATCGGTAGCGATCTTAAACAGCTAGAAGATGTTGCACAAAACGTAATGGCCCGAGTGAAAGATCACCCAGCGTTGCTGGACGTTGAGCTGGGATATAAGCCTGGCAAACCGGAATTTCAAGTCGATCTGGATGATCAAAAAGCGGCCATGCTGGGTATTTCCAATAGTTCGGTGGGTCAAGAATTGCGGACCCAAGTCGAAGGCAGCACACCGGCAGTGTTTCGGGAAAACGGCAATGAATACGATGTACGGGTTCGGCTGCAACCCGAATACCGTGATCTCAAAGCACGTTATGGCGAGACCTATGTCCCCAATATCAATCAAACGCTAGTTCGGTTGGCCAATGTCGCGCGTCCGGTCAGTACGGTGGGTCCAGCCAGCATTACCCGCCAAGACCGCGGTCGCTACATTCAAATCGCCGCAGACATCGCGCCTGATGGCCCCGGCATCGGCGGTGCCATGACCGATATTAAAGAAATTCTGGATAACGAAATCAAATTACCACCCGGCGTAACCTATCGCTTTGTGGGCCAGGCTGAAAACTTCAAGGAACTCGGTCAAAACATGATGATTGCGGCATTACTGGGCGTCCTGTTTATCTTTTTGGTATTGGCCAGCTTGTATGAGTCCTTTGTCACGCCATTCACCATCTTGTTGGTGCTACCCCTGGCGGCTTGCGGTGCGTTTTATGCGCTGTTTGTAACACAACACTCTCTGGATATTTTCTCGATGATCGGCTGTATCATGCTGCTGGGGATTTCGACCAAAAACTCGATTCTGCTCGTAGACTACACCAATCAAATGGTGCAAAAAGGGATGGACCACAGTACAGCGGTAATCGAGGCCGGTAAGACCCGCCTGCGCCCCATTTTGATGACAACGTTTGCACTGATTGCCGGGATGTTACCCATCGCGATGGGCCTCAACGAAGCCTCGCGCCAGCGTACCAGCATGGGCATCGCGATTATCGGCGGATTGATCAGCTCAACCTTGTTGACCCTGGTCGTCGTACCAGCAGCCTATAGCTACATGGAGCGCTTCAGGGTATGGAGTCTGGGTAAAATGAAGAAACTTTTTATGCCAGAATCAACCCTGAAGCCGAAGTCAAAGGCCCATTAAGCACTTAGCCGGTGCCATAACGTGGCATCGGCTACACTTTTGGCAGAGGTATTCTGCTGCTCATCCAGCACCATATTGACGTAGTCCGGTGTGCGCATTCCCACCAGCACGCTAGATACCCCCGGCGTTGTACGCAGGGTGCGGATGGCCATCTGCGCCAGGGACAACAATTCCCAGTCCGGATGGGCAGACAAAATCTTCTCTTTGATCTGAGAGGCAAACTGTTGATTGCGGTCTGCATGGTAGGTTGAGATCGCCGAGACAACATCCTTGACGGTTCGCAGATATCCGTCCAGCCAACTGTCTTCTTGGCCACCGAATCCTTGCTGCTGGGTAATAAAATCCACAGCCTGCTCCACACGGGGCAAAATGACATGAGAGAGAAATTCTTGCCAATGGTGGTATCCGGAAAACTCCGCCCAACTCCCAACAACAAGGCTGCCGACAAAAAACCGCTGCTCGAAGGCTTGGATTTCCGCATCGTCTACAAACAAATGGGGAGCCAGAGTAGCCAAAAACGCATCTTCGGATTCGGATAGCTCATGGCACAACTCCCGAACGGTCTCTTCGTCCGCAAATTCCTCGGTCTCAACTTCGACCAGCCTCATCAATACGTTGCCTTGAATCGCGTTTAGTGGACGGTTGATCAGCACACCTAGGTCGTAAGAATGGGCCAGGTCCAAAACGGACCTGGCCCGAGATTGATTCGGCTGGGTCATCGCCCCCGTTTCGAGCAAATTTAGGGGGAATTGAACCACCGCAAAATGACGCGCACCCACGACGTCCACACTGTGAAAAATACGTTCTAGCGAGGTGAACATGGGCGCTTGGGCTGGCAAGCCAAAGGTATTAGAGCTAATCCCATACCAGCGAATACGGCCCTTTTGGACTTGGGATTCCAAAAAGGACAGGGCTTGTTCGATCCGTTGATAGTAGACTTCGCGGGCCCCGGCCAGAGAATGCCCTTCCCGTTGGGCCCACGTTAGGTAATATTCGGGGTTGTGGAGCAAATACACGTCCAGCGTCTCCAACTGCAGGCGTTGCAAGCTGCGCTCCAGCTGCTCGGCCAAAAAGTCAGGGTGGATGCAATGGGCCAGGCCGGGTTCCAAATCAACAACCTCAGGGAAGGGGCGGCCAGACGATATCCGGATTTGATAGTGCTCAAAATTTTCACCTTGGATATAGCCACCTTTACTCACCACGACGACTTCGTCGCGACTCACAATGTCCCGTTCAATGGCGTCTTTAAGGACCAGTCCAATGAGCTTTTCGGATAGCCCATCCGCATAGTTTGAACTGGTATCGATCAGATTGACGCCCTTTGTCAGTGCCGCCATTAAGGCCTGCCGGTGGGTTTCGCTTTCGGCTGTAATTCGATAGGTGCCCATCCCGACGCTGCTCACCCGCAAGCCCGTCTTTCCCAACACATGATATGCCAGCTGAGGAAACCGGGACATCATTGACTGTGTAGACTCGGACGTTGCATGACCAAAAAGAGGACTCATGGGTTCTCCTTCCCCTTACTTGAACGGCACAGCCACGACGGTGGCGGGATAGTGTTTGCCCCGGATTTCGACCATCAGTGGGGTGCCCAGGGGGGATTGGGCGGGCGGGACCATCGCTAATGCGATGGGCCGTCCCAAAGACGGCGACAGCGTACCCGATGTCACCCGCCCGCCTCCCAAGATCGGATAGTCGGCCCGTGCTATCATCTTGTCATGCATCTCAATACCCACACTCACCAACGGCAAGGCCTGGTTTTTTTGTGCTTCCAGAGCAGATTTTCCGATAAAGTCGTGGTCATACCGCACCGCCCATGCGTAACGGGTTTGTAAGGGAGTAATATCTTCGCTCAGCTCGTGTCCATACAGCGGCAGGCCCGCCTCCAACCGCAACGTGTCTCGCGCTCCCAACCCACAAGGTGTTACACCGGCATCCAACACCTTTTTCCAAATGACTTGGATGTGAGTATTGGGAATAGAAAGTTCAAATCCGTCCTCACCGGTATAGCCGGTTCGCATGGCCAAAACGGGGATGCCGTCCAACGCCATCGCAGCCATGCCAAAGCGCTTAATGGCTGCAAAATCGACGTCAAAGGTCGCAGACAAAGTCGCCACCGCCGCCGGCCCTTGTACCGCAATAAACCCGTGGGATTTTGTGAGATCCCGAATCTCGACATCGGATGGGGTTTTGTCCGAGAACCACTGCAGGATTTTCTCCTTATTGGCCGCGTTGACGACCATCACAAAATCCGGATCCAAAAACCCGACCATAATGTCATCCAGGATCCCACCCTTGTCGTTGAGCAGCATCGAATAGATCATTTTTTTGCCATCCATCGCACGGTCGATGTTATTGCAGGTAATGTGGCTTAAAAAAGCACGGGCTCCCATCCCCACAATACGAAGCACGCCCATATGGGAAATATCAAACATCCCCACCCGCTGGCGAACAGCCACATGCTCGCTTTTGAGATCCGAAAACCAGACCGGTAGCAAATAGCCGCCAAAGGGCACCATCTTGCCACCCATGGCGACGTGAGTGTCGTAAAGCGCGGTTTTATTCATATTGCCTCCGATAGGAGATGGCGAAGGCCATCCAAGAATTGTGTATTGTCTGGCGGGGCACCAACGGTCACGCGAATGGCCAAGGGCAGGTTAAAACTCGTCAAGGGACGAACAATGACGCCATGCACCAGCAGTTTTTCATAGGCCACGTTGGCCGAAAAAGGCAAGTCAATCATGACAAAATTGCCCTGTGACGGCACATAGCGCAATCCCATTTCCCCTAACGCAAGGTATAGCCGGGTTTTTTGCGCATCAGCCAATGATACGGACTTTTTGACAAAGTCTTGCCGGTCGAGGGCCAGAGAGGCCGCGACCAAGGCCACCGTATTGACGTTAAATGGCTGCCGAACCCGCAAGAGCTGCGCAATGATTTTGGGATTGGCGAGCCCATACCCTACACGCAATCCGGCCAACCCATACACCTTTGAAAAGGTGCGCATAATAACCAAATTGGGGTAGCGACTCAAATAAGGCACCGTCTGTGGGTAGTCACTAGCCGTGGCATATTCGTAATAAGCCTCATCCATCACCACCATTACCGAAGGGGGAACCGCAGCCATTAACCGTTCAAATTCACTCGTGGACAGGTAGGTACCTGTGGGGTTGTTTGGATTTGCGATAAAAATAACTTTTGTACGGGGCGTAATGGCCGAGATCAAGGCACCGACATCTGTTCCGCCCGTGGTCGTACTGGGCGCCTCGACGTAATGGGCTGACATCAAATGGGATACAAAGCGGTACTGGGAAAATGTGTGTCGGCTGGCCAGCACTTCATCGCCAGGTTCTAGGTAAGCCAGGCCCACCACCGTCATCAATTCGTCACTGCCGTTTCCTAAAATAATATTTTCTTTGACCAGGCCATAAAATCGGGCCAACTGTGGCAACAATGGCGTGGTGGCGTAATCCGGATACACATGGATCAGGTCCGGCTGTGTGAGTTCAGACAAGGCCACTGCAGGGCCCAAGGCATTTTCGTTGGAGGCCAGTTTGACCACGCGATTGGCTTTGGACAAATGGCGAACAGCGTTCACGGATTTACCCGGTTGATAGGCGTGAATGTTGTCGATCGTCTTGCGATGTGAAATGGCCATAGTCGCCAGTCTATCACGGGGTATTTAGACTGTTAACCGGACCTCATATCCCGCGCATTTTCGGATGTTGAGTACGCGCCCGTCTCCAAAGATCAGGTATTGTCCTCGAATCCCGATCAACGTGGCGGAGATGGATGGCGTTTTTTCGGGTTGAATACTTTTAACCGACATTGGATAGTCCAAGACAGGATACAAAAACGTTTGCGGGGTTTCTGTGATCAGATAGGGCCGAAACGTATCCTCAAAGTCCGACACCAACTTCTGTGCTTCCGCAGTAAAATCAACTGCCACATCCTGGCCCATCAGCATTTTTTGCCACGACGTCCGGTCACTTATTTTTCGCTTCAGCGCCACTTCAATCATCCCAGCCAAATAGCGGTTAGGTGTGCGTGCAATGGGTACGGCGGCGTGAGCCCCTTGGTCAATCCATCGGGTAACGGTGTTGCAGGCTCGGGTAATACCGACTTTCAGGTGGCTGGTCGCGGCCAAGTACACGACATGGTCCACCAAATGATGCTCGGTTTCCCAGGCCATATCCCGGCCCTTCCCCTCGTGTGCTCGGCACAATTCCGGACGCACCACACAGTCCGAGGCTTGGGGGGCACTTCGAAAACACGGGTAACAAAATCCCTCAAAAAAAGACTTGTTGGTTTGCCGTCCGCAGCTGACACAATACATGTGACCGGTAAAATCAAGACCCACCGACCTGCCCACCCAAGGGTTGAGGTGAACACGGTTATCGTTTAGTACTAGGTGATACTGGACCGGCTGGCCGTTGGCAACCGGCATTTTTGCGAGACGGCCCTGCCATTGCTCACTCACTGGTGGTCCCTTCGGTCATAAAATTATATCGTTTTACCGCAATAAAAATAAAAACCGACTGGAGCACCGTTCCCATGGCGGCAAACCGTGCAAAGTCGTCAATCCGAAGGTAGTAAGGAAGAACGACATCGGTCAATACACCCACAACCAGAGAAAGCGCCGTCCCGATTAAGATCAGCAGATACTGAATTTTCCGCTGTCGATCTTCTGTTTTCTGACACCGCTCGCACAACAAAAAAAGCCCGCCCATTATCGGGAACACCACCAGTAACAGTACAACAGGATGAAACAATATGCCGGGTATAAACCCATACCCCCAGTAGTAGGCCACCGGCGACGCGATCACCAGCGGAGTAAACACGCTCAACACACTGGCAATCACGCTAAGCAGCATAATGCCAGTCAGCCATTTGTCCCAGGCTTTTTCCAAAATCGCATAGACAAAATTTAAAAAGAGGCTGCCAATCAAAATCCAGAATGGCGCATCCAATCGCTGCCATATCAGTGCCCAATTCGGCTCGGAAACCCAGGCCATAAACTCCAGCAAAATAAATCCGCTGAGGGTCCCGGTATACCAAAAAAAGGCCGTGCTGACCGCGTTCGGCCGCAGCCGAATAAACATCAATACCCAAAGGGTATAGTTGACCAGAAATGCTGCCAATAGGACATAGGCAAATTCATTCATTTAACGCCAGCTTAATTTTGGAAAATCAAGCTGATCATACGTTAAAGTGAGTTAATTGTTAAGATCGTGAGTGGAGCGTCGGCTCAAGCGTTCATCTAAACTCCACTTGCCGGCACCTCGGATCACAAGTAAAAGGAAAAACAAAATGTAGTCCCACTCCTGAAGCATGATCCCATCTGTTAACGAATGGATATTAGCCCATTGCGCCGTCACAATTGCCACAACCATGACACCCGTTAGCGCCAATCCAAAAAGGCGGGTAAACAGTCCCAGAATCAGGGCGATACCCCCTACAAATTCGATGGTCGTCGCAATGGCCGCATTGGCGGAAGCAAAAGGTATGCCCAGATCCGCAAAAAAGGCCACCGTATCCGGAAAATGGGTAAACTTTCCGAAGCCAGTTTGTACAAAAATCAGACCCAAGCTCAGTCGGATCAATGCCAGAATCCAATAGTCGTGTTTGCTCAAATACCGAAATAGGGTTGTTATCGTTTGTCGAACTGCATTCATCTTCATTCTCCTTGCACGCATTTAGATTGGGTGAACCAGTAACCCGTTACGTACGCAAAACGCAAAACCATCTTGTATCACGGCTGACAGTTGGCCGGCATCGGTGTCCGGGTAGGCCAACAGTAACGCGTCTAATGCCTCCGACAATGAAGCGCCGGCTTTCAGCGCGCTCAACACCACAAAAAACGCAGGCTCCACTTCCTGGGTTTCGGGTAGCAGATTCTGCTGAAAAACAACCAGACATGCGGGTTTGGATAATAGCGTCAACGATGGTTGCAAAGTCCATCGCAGCTGGGCAAGGCCTTCTTGCTGCTCGGCACTCAGCAGGGCGGGATCAAAAGGCCGTTGATTCGGTGTTATCCAGGCCTGGTTTTGGGCCCATTCCAAGGCTGCCGCGTCGATCACCTGATCCCGATTTTTATCCTTATAATGGGCACTAAGGTACTGGGGGAAATGGGCACCCAACATCGAAAGGGATATCGATGTCGGAGGGTGGGCATCGATGTAAGAAATAACATGATCGGCAAATGCATCCCCCATCAAGCTGGCCGTCTTTGGGAAATCCTCAGTCATAGATCCCTGGAGCCGGGACCAGTAATCGTCCACATATACCGCAATACGTTCTTCCGCGGACTGGGATTTTGAGGAGGTCACCCAATCGGAAACGAAGGTTCGATCAGCCTGGGGCGGGGCACACACCGACTCCAGAACCCAAGCTTGGATATCCACCAATTCTGGTGGGGGCAAATTAGCCGAAAGCATGAACAGCCTCCTGGTGCCTCGCACGTGCAAATGCCAACTCCGCCAGCAACTCCTCCAAGGGCGGAATATGCTCATCCCGTTCCAACATCAAAGACACCTCTCCAAACAGGGGCACCGCGCGTTTGTAAAGGTCCCATACGTCACCACTGACATCGTGATCGTGGGTATCCAGCAGAAAAAGGCCTTTTTCTTCATGTCCCGCAATATGGTATTGAACGACACGCGGAGCCGGCAGGTATCGCAGATACGTCATCGGATCGAAATCGTGGTTTCGTGCGGACACATACACATTGTTCACATCCAGCAAAATGCCGCAGTCGGCTTGTTCCACAACCTCAGTTAGAAATTCCCATTCCGTCATGACCGACGCGGTGTATTCCAGGTAGCTGGAGACATTTTCCAACAGGAGTGGCCGCTCCAAATAGTCTTGGACAATGCGGGCCCTTTCGCCCACATAACGCGCTACTGCTGGCGTATAAGGCAAGGGCATGAGGTTATGCATCTGCCTTCCAGCAAACCGCGTCCAGCAGAGATGATCGGATACCCAAGGCGGATCGAGGTGCGTGACCAAGGCCTTGAGTTGTTTGAGATAGTCCCAATCTATCGGATCGGCCGATCCGATAGACAACGATACACCGTGCGGCACAATACGGTACTGCGCCGAAATCTGGTCGAGAAAGTACCGCGAACGGGTTCCCTCGACCAGAAAGTTCTCGGAGATGATTTCCAGCCAGTCGACATCAGGTCGACGGGACAAGAAATCATCGAAATGGACTGTTCTCAATCCCAGTCCAAAACCCAAATAGGGGAGTTCAAATCGCTTACTGAGCGTTTGTTTTTCCAGCTGATTTCGCCTTTGCACCGCACCCATCGGCGGAATTGCACGAGGACTTGGAATGGCAGCTATCCTTGGTTTTTTCCATCATACTTGCAGTGGCGGCCTTGGCCTTCGACGAACAGCCATTCTTACCGTGGCATCCGGACTTACCCTTGCATCCCGATTTGGAGTTACACGCACCCTTGGCTTTCATGTTTTGCGTTGCCTTTGCGGTTTTTGTGGACGTTTTTGTAGTGGCAGTCATGTCAGCCATTGCCGCAACGCTCATGCCAGCAACCAATAGACCAGTAATGGAGGCAACAAGAAGCTGTTGTTTCTTATCCATAACGAGTTCTCCTTTCAGCACATGTCGATTTGGGTAACAAACAGAAGGTACTCTGAGGCACAAAACACTGTCAACGTCCACATCGTCTGAGCGAAACCCTTTTTTAATAAGAGGGCTTACGCTACGATTGGCATATGATCGATTGGCGACACCGGCGAGGCTGCGGCAGCCTCACGCTTTCTGAGGTAGGACAAACCGTCACTGTGATGGGTTGGGTAGATACCATCCGTGATCATGGTCATCTGTTATTTATTCACCTTCGGGACCGATCAGGTATTGTACAAGTGGTATTTGACCCCGAACGAAACGCCCATGCCCACGCCTTGGCCCAAACCTTGCGCATGGAAACTGTGGTTAGCGTGGTAGGAATCGCCCAAGCACGCAGCACGGACACCCTCAACCCGAAACTGCCAACTGGTGAGATTGAAATCGATATTTCGGATCTGCATATTTTCTCAAAAGCAGACCCGCTCCCCTTTATGGTTTCCGAAAAAGAAACCGACGAGCCGGTCGCCGCGGTGGATGAAGATATTCGATTGCGATACCGTTATTTGGACTTGCGCCGTCCCACTATGCAAAAAAACTTTCTTCTGCGCTATCAACTGACCAAAGTCATCCGCGAGCATTTGGACCGCCATGGATTTGTGGAAGTCGAAACCCCCGTACTGACCAAAAGCACACCCGAAGGCGCGCGGGACTATTTGGTTCCCAGTCGGGTTCACGACGGCCAGTTCTACGCCCTGCCCCAATCCCCACAACTCTTTAAACAACTGTTGATGGTGAGTGGACTGGAGCGGTATTTCCAGATCGCCAAATGCTTCCGCGACGAAGACCTTCGTCCCAACCGGCAACCCGAATTCACGCAAGTCGATATTGAGGCTTCCTTTATTGATGAATCCTTTATTTTCGGACTGATCGAACCCCTGATCCAAAAACTATTTCATACCGTCGGCATTACCTTATCCTCACCGTTTCCTGTCATCGCTTACGATGAGGCCATGCGCCGCTTCGGTTCGGACCGGCCGGATTTGCGATTTGGGTTGGAAATGATCGAGGTCAGCGATCTGTTTGTCGATACGCATTATCAAATTTTCAAATCCATCGTGGCGCAAGGCGGTTTGATCACCGGCCTCAATATCAAAGGCGCCTCGGATCGGCTATCCAAAAACACGCTGCAAAACGAATACGCCAAAACCCTTATCCCTAAATTGGGCGGCAAGGGCATGACCTGGATGCGGGTGGAAAACGGGCAATTGGAATCCAACATCGTCCAGTTTTTCAACGAGGCCGAGTTGAAGGCTATCCAAGAACGCCTGGGCGCAGAAGACGGTGACGTACTGGTATTCGTGGCCGATCGCGACGCGCAGTTGGCCCAAACGGTGCTGGGGAAGTTCCGCCTCTTTATCGCCCAAGAACTGGGCATGATCGACCCCACCCTTTTCAAGCCGTGCTGGGTGGTGGACTTCCCGATGTTTGAGCGCGTGGATGGCGGACTGACTGCCGTGCACCATCCGTTCACTCGCCCGCAAGGCACACTGTCTGCGGACATGACACCCGAGGAATGGCTGGCCGCCAAGGCCTGTGCCTATGACATCGTCGTCAACGGCGAGGAAGTCGGGGGCGGCAGTCTGCGGATTTACGATCCCGAGATGCAGGAATTGGTCTTTCATCTTTTGGGATTGAGTAAAGAAGAAGTCGAAGAAAAATTTGGATTTCTGGTTCGCGCCTTTCGCTATGGCACCCCACCTCACGGCGGGATTGCCTTGGGCCTGGACAGACTGGTCAGCATGATCGTCGGTACCGAGTCCATTCGCGATGTCATCGCCTTCCCCAAAAATCGCAATGCCTACTGCCCCCTGACCGACGCGCCCAATACCGTCACCCCCCAGCAGTTGCGGGAGGTGCATATCAATCAGTCCCCCTCTATCTCGAGGACCTAGTGCATTAGGCTTGGCGGGGGAAGCCGGGCTATGGATCCGATCCACAACCCATTTGCTCCCGGCGCAGGTTCCCAACCTCCAGAGCTGGCCGGTAGACAAGAAATTATCTCAAACGCCAACATCGCGCTGGCCCGTATCTTGGCAGGCCGGCTGGCGATGGCCCGTTTGGGAAAAGGGCCCTACCGTTCTTCGGATGTGGCAGATGTCTTGCATGAAAGCGTCCAAAAACTGGCCCCCTGCCGGGCCACTATTATTCGAAAAGGGATGATCTACAGTCCCGCCCATGGCGACATCGACTTTACGGTGCCCATGTTTGATACCTACCTGCACCGAACCTTTCCCAGGGAGTTTGTCTCATAAATACCAAGGCCAAAAATTTACTTGCCAAGAAGCAAGTACTGCACGGTGACAGGATTTTGGAAACGACCAGGCGATTTCTCGACGTGTTTCTGGTATTTGGCTTTTATTTGGCTAACCAACAGATTTTTTCGGGCCTCGTCGCAACGCAATGCCGCGCGGAGACTTCCCTCTGACCAGGCAAAGGCGTAGTCAATAATCTGCTGGCAAAACGAGTCCATGTTTTTTGTGCCTTCTGCCGTTTTTTCATAAAATGCGCAGGGTATTACCACGATTTCCCTTGCATCTGGATTCATAACGCGAAAACCGGCTTTTTCGGCAGCCCCAATGATGTCATCGGGAGTCCTGAAAAAAGCGGGGTAGATCAACGTCTGTGGCAACTCATCCAAACGCAATTCTCCCGATTCTCGCATCTCGCTTAAAATCATTTGCATGGTTTCATAAAATAGTCGGCTATTCCACGTATCGGCGGGAGAGTCTGGCCTGACCAGGTTAATCATCAAAAAAAATCCACCCTTAGACATTTCCTGATAACGCAGATCAAAGAAATGCGCCATTTCACCCTGTGCTTTTTTGGCAAATTCAAGCACCGATGCACTTGGAATCCCTTGTTCATGGGGATAGACATGGGAAGATTCGGCACCCACAAGGGCGGCACACCAATGGACGGTAAATGAGGTAAAGGCAAAATTAACGCTACCGGGAAGAGCCAGGGAGCTTAAATAGCTACCTTCTTTCAGAGTCACCTGACGCGGACGAATACGCTCTTGATTTTCGACAAGGCGCTCCCTATTGGCAAAGTGTAGATCATTCAGGAGAAGAGAAACGCGAGCAGCACCCAATTCCTGTACGACTTCGGTCCACATCCGTGCACTGTTTGAGGCATCGGCACAGCCGTAATCCACACAAGAAACCTGGGGGCATCCTGTCAGATGAGGCAAAACGAGCTGGAAAACCATGTCCCGCGCCTTTTTTTGCGCGTTAGCAATGGTGCTGGTCACGCGGCCGTAGTCGGCATTGGTGCTCCCGCTGACACCCGGGTTTCCTATGGGGACTGCGGTGACTTTTTTAAATCTCATAAACCCACTTTTATAGCAAAACTTTCTCATCTAAGCCACCTTGTGTTTTGGTCGGACCTAAACAGGGTTGGGGAATCACGATATACTATGTGGCCCCGATGCTGACCTGTCACAAGACTATCAGTACACCGCAGTTTCCGCTGGTCTGGTCCCCCCCCCAGGAAGGGGTCCAATCGTGCTGCTATATACGGACGGTATTTTGGCTCTTGGGCCTTCCGGACCCGGATCCCAAGACCTGTTTGACCTTACAGGAGGCGGCAGAGAAATTGCCTGCCGACCGAACCAGCAACCTGCCGTCTGAAGATGCCGCTGTTTTGGGTGTAGTAAAGGAAGTCCGGACACCCTCTTTTTCGATGAAGGATTGGGACCTCAAATGGCCCCTTTTCTTTCCAGACATCAGGGATCACTTTGCTCTCGACATCATGACCGATGGCGGACCATCCCACACCATCGGGTTTAGACGGGAGCCCTCCTCCAATGAAACCCCATGGACTGTCTTTGACACCAACTTACTGCCACCTTTCCAAGGGCCGACGAACGACACGCTTAAGGCTTTTATGCTGTCCTGGCTCTCGTTATACGCCGGACAGGGATACTTATTTACTTCCATACAAGGGGTGAGATACATAGAGAACAGCGGAAACCTAAACAGGGAGCAAAGGGTCTGGGAGCGTTAGGGCTCGCAACCGCATAAATTCTGCACGCGCATCCGACAAGCGCCGCGCTGGATCGGGATGCAACATCTTGGCGAGGACACCCAGCAGCGGGTTGTGGGCTGCCTGCGGCATCACCACACTGCCGTATCGCTCCTCGATGTCCAGTCCAAACGTGGCTGCAAACGGATTGGATCCGGTGTGCACCTCCCATAAGGTGGCCGCCAACGCAAACTCGTCCGTTTTGGACGATACGCTCGATTCCTGCCAGGCCTCGGGAGCCATATAGCCCTCTGACATCGCGCCCAGATCCACCGCCACGCTTTCTTCTGACAGGTCTATCCGCCTAGACGTATCAAAATCACACAGTTTATAGACGTCATCTCCAAATCTGAGGATATTCCCCGGCTTAATGTCGCAGTGTACCACGCGCCGTTCACTCAGCACCGAAAGCGCCTCCAGCATCTGATAGCCGATTTGGATGGTTCGATTCTGGTCCAGAACACCCTTTCCACCATCTTTACCCAGATTCGCCAGATCTTGCGCCAGTGAGCTGTCCGCCCGTTCCAGGACCAGCAAAACTTCGTATACCTCCCCCTGCTCGACAAGTCCCACAGCCATCGGCCGGACCACGTGGGGGCATTGGCACAAGGACAATAGCTCATATTCCTTTCCCATGGCGGCCAGGGCCGATCTAACCGATCGTGGCCCCGCACTTGCAATCTTTAATGCGACCTGCTGAGGCGCGAGATCTTCTTCTGATCTTCGGAGCATCGCAGGTATAACAAGGGCGGACGTGCCTTGTCCTAAACTGCTGTAGTCCTGATTTAAATGGACAGTTCTGCCGTCCGGCCATTGATAATAGCCTTCATATCGGATGACATTGGGTACCCAGGCACGAGTTGATGAGGTCAGTACAGTCAACTGCGGTACGGGGCCCTGCGGTAACCCTCCCCAAGGCGAAGCTGCTATGCGCTTTTTCATCTTACAGATATCGTTCCCGTTAAGGGTGAACTTGTATTCCTTGTCCAGAGACGGCCTTTTTCGACCCAAGTGAAAAAAAAGAGCTAAAAAATTTGACTTGGGTTTAAAAATCGAGTAAGTTCTGGGATATGGATTTACGCTATTTGTCCGCGCCCATTTCGGAAGACCTTCAGGACCATAAAATGGTCTTCGTGGGCGGTCCTCGTCAAGTGGGTAAAACCACCTTGGCCAAAGCAGTGGGACATCAGGCTTATCCACATTGTCTTTACCTGAACTGGGATCGACTCCGCGATCAAAAACAGATCTTAGACGCGATTTGGCCGGGCCAAACAGACCTGATCATTTTGGATGAAATTCACAAATACAGAAAATGGAAGACTTGGCTTAAAGGTGAGTATGATACCTATCGCGACACTTTGCGTTTCTTGATTACCGGATCTTCCAGGCTAGATGTCTACCGAAAAGGCGGCGATTCTCTGCAAGGGCGGTATTTCTATTACCGACTTCATCCCTTTTCGCTCAAAGAGTGGGCCATCGCCGTCAATGGCGCGACCGACTCCTCTTTGGCCTTGCCGTATACCTCACTGGTTTTTGGAAAGCCTGAGCCGGAGGGGTTGGTCCATCTGCTCTCTTTCGGAGGATTTCCGGAACCTCTTTTTAAAGGAACAGATCGATTCGCTAAACGATGGCGAAACCACCGGCTAGAACGGTTATTTCGCGAAGATATTCGCGATCTGGAGCCTATTCGTGAACTGTCTTCGATGATGCAATTGTCCCATCTTCTGCCAACCCGAGCAGGTGCGCTATTTTCTGCCAACTCTGTTCGTGAGGACCTGCAAGTCAGTCACGCCACCATTTCCCATTGGATGACGGTATTGGAGTCTTTTTATTATCTTTTTCGACTGTATCCTTATCATCCCAAAACCATTCGCTCCCTTAAAAAGGAACCAAAGCTCTATTTGTTTGATTGGGCAGAGATCCCGGATCCCGGTGCACGTTTTGAAAACCTGGTAGCCAGCCACCTGCTGAAATTCGTTCATTACTTGTATGATGTGCAGGGCATCGTTGCCGGGCTTCATTTCCTCAGAGATGTGGATCAACGGGAAGTGGATTTTCTGGTGACGATTGATAACCGACCTTGGTTTGCGGTAGAGGCCAAAATGGCAGACACGACACCGTCCCGGGCCTTGTCCTACTTTAAAAAGAAGTTGGATATCCCGTTTACTTATCAGGTCGTCGCAAAGGACAACATCGATTTAATCTCCCCTGAATGCCGCGTTCTGTCCGCCTCCCGGTTTTTGACGGGGTTGATATAGCCCCTAAACAGCTAATGCCGACACTTTTGCCCTTGGTGACTCTCCTGCAAAATCTTGCGTCGCATTATGCGGCCCGCATCATCCGGCAGACACTGAAGTGACCCCCCTACCCACCACCGCATGATCGGGGCGAGAAGGTCCCGCGTCACGCTGGCCAATATAGGTTAGCCTATCGGACCGGCATACAGTACCCACCCCTTCATAGCTACTTTGAATATCGTCAGCCTCTCCATTGAGGTCACCCATCAACACACTAGTTGGAAATCGCCTCATTAAGTCCGTGGTTCTCGTTACAAACTCTATGTGAGACGCTATGGCAGTGGCGCGCTGATGCTCATCCTTGGTGGGTGGGTTTGCCGGCGCTTTGTGTCCGTTGATCAGCAGCAAGGACTTTTCGCCTGGGATGTGAACCGCAAACGCCTGGAATCCTTTGTTGGGTTTGCTCACGGTCTGATGGGCGGTACCGTACCTTATAGCTTGAGCACCAACCGGAAGCTTGAACGCCGTTAATCTGCCGTCCCAGTCGTCCGGATCACCCTCTTTCCTCACGCCATCATAAAAAACCTGATAGCCACGCGCCTGAAGTTCTTTGGCCAAAATCTGACCCATAGGCCCATTCACTTCTTGAAAACAGGCGATCTCGGGTTGGCCTTCCTGATCCAATTGCGCGATGGCCGCCTTAACACGGGCCTCGCTATTTTGGAAAAAAACCTTGTGAGATGCGTTCAGTAGGCTATCTACTTGCATGCCACCGCTGTCTTTCGGGTAGGTATTCCAGCAAGTCACGTTCATCGAGAAGTAGCCCAACTGGGTCTTCCCCACCTGGATGCGTCCATAGATGGGACTGTGGTCGGAGACTTTCCCGGCCTGGGCCTCAGCAGGGTCTATACTATTACAACCCGGCAGTTTAATCTCACCCGGCCGGGGTGCGTGGATGGGCACTGCCTGAACGGCAGGTGGGGGTGATGCTGCAGGCGGGGGTGATACCCTGGCAACAGGGACTCGAGCAGCAGCAACAGCAGCAGGAACATAATCAGGAGCAGGAGCGGCAGCAGCGGGGTCAGTCGTAGGTGATTCCACTCTCACCAATCTTTTTTGGACCAATAGCATCATGACGGCCAGTTGACGCAATGAAGCGTGCTCGGGTCTGACCTCTGATTTGGCCTCTGACTTGGAAAAGGTAGGGTCTGATTCAATCAGATTAAACGCCGCAAGCAGTTTGGTATGAGGCCGAAGTGTTGGGAGAAATTCATTCCATCGTGCGGAATTTACCGGAACGTGCAGGCGTTGAAGAATCGGCGTGAGGTCATCCAAAAATCGCTTGGGGTCCACCAGAGTAGAAATGCTGATTCCAACCGATTTATCCCCGCCTGCAGTCCTAACCGACGTACTCGAACACAATGCCACATGAAGACTTTCTATTAAAGACTGACCACATTTCGTTTGCAAAAACTGAGACAACTGTTCATCCGTTAATTGCCTATTTAAAAACAGCAGTAATCGAGTGGCGAGGTCAAATTTAGAGTCCAAATTAACCTTGGGATCCTCCAAAAACTCACACACCCCGGTTCTCTCAATCACATACACCATTCCCTTGACCGAAGTGTCCACCTGATGTGGTGTTAATTTTCCCTTCCATTCAACACAGCAAGCTTTTCTTCGACCGCCGGTTCGTTCAATGTCTAGTTCGGCTAAGAGACGTCTTCTGTCTTCATTGTCATTTAAATTCCGAATTGAGCTTACCGCCCTATCCAATGCGGCCTGCTTATCACCACTTTTGTGAGCCCTGTCAACCGTCGTATGAGATGCTGATCCTATAACTTGCATAACACCCTCCCCTTTGTAATCACCGTCAAAGCATGACGGCTTTTTTTAAGTAGCTTCCTCATTATCGAAAACTGCAAACCTTAAATTCAGAGAGAGGAACGTCTCAAATTAATACCCCACCGCACTGAAACCCCGCTTTTTTAAATCCGATAATCCCATTAGCACTATTTTGGGAGTCCTCTGTGTTCCAGAAAACAATGGCAGTTTTAACGGTTTGATCCCTAAATTTGGTAGTCATACTCCTGAATTTAGGCTATATTTGGAAGTATGAAGTATATATTTCGGGCATTAACTCCCCAATTGCAACGGGATTTGGAGTCTGACCGGAGCATTTTGTTATTGGGACCTCGGCAAACGGGAAAAACCACGTTGCTGTCCAGATTTCCCGCACAACTCTCTATTTCTCTGTTGGACCATCGGATACGCCTTAACTATGAACGCGATCCCCAAGTGCTGGCCGATGAGGTGGATCATTTACCAGGCACACCGACGGTGATCATCGATGAAATCGAAAAATTACCTGTGCTGATGGATACGATTCAATATTTAATTGATCAGCGCAAAGCCCGTTTTATTCTCACTGGATCTTCAGCCAGAAAATTGCGTCGTCGACATGCGATGAATCTATTACCCGGACGCATCGCTATACATCGCCTGGATCCCTTTATCATGACCGAGTACCCCACACAACCGAACTTGGAAAACTGCCTTTATTTTGGGGATCTTCCGCGAACAATCCTTGCCAAGCAAAAGGAGGCACTATTACGGGATTACGTTTCCTTATACCTAGAAGAGGAAATTCGAGCCGAGGCAGTGGTTCGAAACACGGGTCTTTTTGCCCAGTTTTTGGAGCTGGCCGCCATTGAAAGCGGCAATATCATTAACTTTTCCAGTATTGCTCAGGATCTCGGTGTCTCTGCCAAAACCGTGCAGTCTTATTTTGAAATATTAGATGACTGTCTAGTAGCCGAAAGGGTTTTACCATACTGGGACAAAAAAACGCGGAAATCCCTATATAAGGGATACAAATATCTGCTATTTGACATGGGAGTACGTCGCGTAGCGGCCCGCGAAGGTACACCGCTTCCCCTTGATCGGCTGGGGCATGTATTTGAACAATGGATCGGCTTGCAGCTCATCCGCCTTTGCCGATTGCTGGGTTCCAATGCCCAGATCAAATATTGGCGTGACCATAACGGCCCAGAAGTAGACTGGATCATTGATCTTCACCATCGCCTGATCCCCATTGAAGTGAAATGGACGGATCGCCCTTCCATAAAAGATTGTCATCACCTTCACACGTTTCAACAACGCTACCCCATCGCAGAACATGGCTACATCGTTTGCCGCATTTCTGCTCCCCGTAAGCTCTCCGAAACCGTCACCGCGCTGCCATGGATACAATTATGTGAATGGATCCGCCCCAAAATTGAACGACCTGCTGATTAATATCCCCCAGCAGTTGCGGAAAAACTAAGACGCAATGTGATGACGTTTAATTTCGGCCTGCAAAAAAAGCTTGATGACCGCCTGGTAAGGCAAATCGTGCTCGGAAGAGTACGCACGAATGGCATTTAACATACGAGTAGGCAACCGAATACTAATCTGAGTAGTCGTTTTTTCTGTCGGAAGCCGAATGCCCAGATCATCTGGTTTTTTAGGTCGCCTTTTGTCAATAAAGGCCGTCGTGTCATGCCTATCATAATCAAGGATTTCCTTTTCCATCTTATGTTTGACTTTCATGATAAACTTGCCTTTCTTTTCTGGATGCGGGCCTGGCGCTAATAATGCGGACTTTTTTCTTTCTAAATGTAAATGCAACCATTAACACTCTGTTTAGCTTGCTTTCCCCATACCCAATATATCGTAACTCTGACTGAGAACTGTGCTCCAAGTCATCAAACAGAACCAAGTCTGGGTCATAAAACACACTTTCCGCCTCCAACTGGGATACGCCATGTTTGATTTCATTCTTTTGAACGTTCCACTGGTCCCAGTCAAAAGACAATTCGACTTCGGTCATCCTGATAACTACACCATAGTGGATATTGGGATGTCAAATATATACAACCAATCAAAAGCGGAAGGAGATTTAGCCATTGAGAGATTTAAACCCGCATGCAATCGAGGCTAAACCATTTCGAAAAGTTCAAATAATACGCAGTTAAAACTGTATTCGGCCAGGAGATCGTCATGCCACATAAAACACTACCCACAGCACCCGAAGATGTTTTCCAAGCGATTGCAAAAGCCGCAAAAGCTTCCCATGCGAGGCGCTTAGCGACAGAGACCTTGGAAGAACAGTTGGGTGTCATCGCCGCTAAAGTAGTCCAAGGAGTCGAGTTGGAGGCAAAAGAAGTTACAGACCTTTACAATTGGAGTTATGACCCGGTCTGCCCGATCTTTATCCTTGCCCATCGTCTCTATGAGAGCAGGGAGTTCAAAGGCTTGATATCGGACAACTTGTTTCTTAGAGGGCAAACTAGCAGCAAATTCAAATCGATCTTAGGGGATATAGTGCGCCATTTGTGTTCAAGAGAAATGGATCCACACTTTAAAATTATGTGTCAAAATTTAGGGTTGCCTGAAAACGAGATCAAGCAACTGGCTCAGCATATAACCAATCTTGAGAGGTTTGTTTCGCGCATTGAAGCTACCGGCTACTTTGACGACCTAGACAGCACAGAACCCGTTCAGGAAGAGCTAGATGCGATAAAAGGTATCCTGGCTTCTTTGGTAAGACCGGAGATGGAAATGGATTGGGGACAGCCATACGCCTCCAGCCTCTTGAGGGCTGTATCTGATCTAAGCCTCAATCAATTCTTATCTACTGGGTGCCTTTGTTACCAATAGTCCCAAACTGCCTGTAGTCTTGTAGCGCGGATACAGTCACCTTTTGGATGGCATACCCCTTTAGAGCCTCCACTGTGGCCATGCCACCAGTCATGGTGGTGATGACGGGTACGTTGTAGTTTAACGCGGCCTGGCGGATGGCAATCTCGTCCATGCGGGGGTGCTTGCCACTGGGGGTGTTGATGACCAACTGCACGGTTTGGTTCTTGATGTGATCGACAATATTGGGCCGGCCTTCCAACACTTTTTTGACCGGCTCGGCTTCGATTCCCTGAGATAGAAGATAGTGTGCTGTCCCTGATGTAGCGGTGATTTTGAATCCCAAGTCACGTAATGTCCTGGCTAGTCCTGCTAGCTGCGGTTTGTCCTTGTCCATCACCGACAAAAATACGGTGCCGCTTTCAGGGATAACCTGTCCGGCACCGAGCTGAGCCTTCAGATAGGCCAGACCCATATTGTCATCCCAACCCATAACTTCGCCGGTGGACTTCATTTCGGGACCCAGTACAATGTCGACACCTGGGAATTTTTTGAAAGGTAGAACGGCTTCTTTGACTGCATAGCGGGTCAGTTTTACTTCTGACAATCCCAATTGGGAAATGGTCTGTCCCAAAATCACCCGTGTGGCCATTTTGGCCCAGGCAACGCCCGTGGCCTTGCTGACAAAGGGCACTGTTCGGGAGGCACGAGGATTGACCTCTAGCACATAAACCTGACCCTCTTTAACCGCAAATTGGATGTTTAATAGTCCGATCACGTGAAGCTCTTTGGCGATACGGTAAGTGGCTTCTCGGATCTCGTCGATAAGACCAGACGACAACGAATACGGTGGCAATACACATGCAGAATCACCACTATGAATCCCAGCCTCCTCAATGTGTTGCATGATGCCGGCCACCACACAGTCTGTTCCGTCGGACAGTGCATCCACATCCACTTCGACCGCATCTTCGAGATAGTTGTCGATCAGTGCGGGAGAGTCAGCAGATACTTCTGTGGAACGCTTCATATAGACCTCTAGATCGGCGTCGTTAAACACAATTTCCATCGACGCTCCTCCCAAGACATAGGAGGGACGCACCAACACCGGATAGCCCACGCGATTGGCTACTTCCACGGCCTGTTCAACGGTTGACGCCATGCCATTGTCTGGCTGTCTGAGCCCCAGTTTTTGGATGAGTTGTTGAAAGCGATCCCTGTCTTCAGCGCGGTCCACACTGTCAGAACTGGTACCCAATATCTTGACGCCGGCAGATTCTAATTTTCGGGAGAGATTTAATGGGGTTTGGCCGCCGAACTGGATAATGACTCCCTCTGGGTTTTCGCTCTCATAAATATTGAGGACATCTTCAAAAGTCAGCGGCTCAAAATACAATTTGTCGGAAATATCAAAATCCGTGGAGACCGTTTCGGGGTTTGAGTTGACCATCATACTCTCAAATCCGGATTCCTTGGCCGCAAACGATGCGTGAACACAGCAATAGTCAAACTCAATTCCCTGGCCAATGCGGTTCGGCCCACCACCCAGAATCATCACCTTCTTGCGGTCGGTGCGCCGGGATTCATCTTCGTCTTCGTAGGTAGAGTAAAAATAAGGCGTATAGGCCTCGAACTCGGCGGCACAGGTGTCGACAAGCTTGTAAGTGGGGAAAATCCCGGCCTGTTTGCGCATCTCCCTCACCTCCAGTTCAGAAGGCAAACCCAAAATGTGGG
>CAYINU010000003.1:30503-44920 GCA_964364855.1 uncultured Candidatus Marinamargulisbacteria bacterium
GCCTGTTTGCGCATCTCCCTCACCTCCAGTTCAGAAGGCAAACCCAAAATGTGGGCAAGCTGGACATCCGAAAACCCCCAACGTTTGGCAGCCCGTATTGAAGCCGGTGCAGTCGTCATCGTCATCGATAGGTCAACCAATTGTTTCATTTGATGCAAAAACCAGCGGTCGATGCGGGTGATGCGATGAATCTCGTCCACTGACATGCCGTTGCGCAGGCCATAGTGGATATAAAACAAGCGGTCCGGATTGGGCTCGGCCAGGCGGTTCATCAACGTGGCTTCATCAACGTTGGCAACGTCTTTGCCGTCAAAGCCAAAACCGAACCGCTTGGTTTCCAGCGAGCGCAACCCTTTTTGAAGCGCTTCCTTGAAGGTGCGGCCGATGGCCATGGCTTCGCCAACAGACTTCATTGCCGTACCCAGCACAGGCTTGCTGCCACGGAATTTTTCGAAATTAAACCGTGGCAATTTGACAACACAGTAGTCGATGGCCGGCTCAAAACAGGCCGGCGTCACTTTTGTGATGTCGTTTTTGAGTTCATCCAATGTATAGCCGACAGCCAGCTTGGCAGCAAATTTCGCGATCGGAAAGCCCGTGGCTTTGGACGCCAAGGCCGAGCTGCGTGACACGCGGGGATTCATTTCAATAATCACCAACCGACCGTTGTCGGGGTTTTGGGCAAATTGCACATTGGATCCGCCGGTTTCCACCCCAATCTCGCGCATGACGGCAATAGCCGCATCCCGCAGGTGTTGGTATTCGCGGTCGGTCAGGGTTTGGATGGGCGCAACGGTAATCGAGTCGCCTGTATGCACGCCCATGGGATCCAGGTTTTCAATCGAGCAAATAATCACACAATTGTCCTTGCAATCCCGCATGACTTCGAGCTCGAACTCTTTCCAGCCCAGCACCGACTCTTCGATAAGGACTTCGGAGATGATGCTGTCGCGGATGCCCGCACCGGCAATATCGAGTAGCTCTTCCATATTGTAGGCAATGCCCCCACCGGTTCCACCCAAGGTAAAGGCCGGGCGCACCACGCAAGGGAACCCGATGCTCTGGGTAATGCGAGGCAAATCATCCACCGAATACGCCACTTCCGATCGCGGCAATGCCAGTCCGATTTTTTCCATCGCGTCTTTAAATTTTTTGCGGTCTTCGGCTTTTTCGATGACATCGGGTTTGGCACCCAACATCTCGACGCCATATTTTTCCAAAATACCCAATTTGTGCAACGCCAAGCCCAAGTTAAGACCGGTCTGACCGCCCAAGGTAGGCAAAATGGCGTCGGGCCGCTCGGCAGCAATGATTTTCTCCAGGACCTCGGGAACCAACGGCTCGATGTAGGTGCGATCTGCCGTTTCCGGATCCGTCATAATGGTCGCGGGATTGGAGTTCACCAATACGATTTCATAGCCTTCTTCGCGCAGGGCCTTGCAGGCCTGGGTGCCGGAATAGTCAAATTCGCAGGCCTGACCGATGACGATGGGCCCGGATCCGATTAATAAAATTTTTTTGATATCAGTTCTCTTCGGCATATAACTTGATCCTCTTGTCATCTAAGGCATGTTTGCTGGCACGGCGCACTTTTACGGGATAGTTACCATCAAAACATGCGGTACAAAAATCCACTTTCCGAACCTGCGGATCAATAGACGCCACTGCATCGAGCATGCCTTTTTTGCTCAGATAGCCCAGACTGTCTGCGCCAATGTATTTGCGAATTTCTTCTAAACTCTTTTGGGCCGCAATCAACTTGCTGCGCTTGGGTGTGTCGATGCCGTAATGACATGGGTGGGTCACCGGCGGAGAGGAAATACGCAAATGAATTTCCTTGGCACCCGCTGCGCGAATGGCATCCACCCGTTGACGGGACGTGGTGCCCCGAACCAAAGAGTCATCCACAACGACCACCCGCTTGCCTTCCAGAACGGCACGAACAGGGTTTAATTTTACTTTTACCCCAAAATCTCGGATATGCTGGCTGGGCTGAATAAAGGTCCGACCCACGTAATGATTCCGGGTAATACCCAGTTCAAAAGGAATACCGGATTCCTCGGCATAGCCCAATGCCGCGCTATTTCCCGAATCGGGAATAGCCACCACGATATCGGCCGCCACCGGATATTCGCGAGCCAGCTGGCGGCCAAAGGCCTTGCGAATCACATGGACGTTCCGCGTAAAAACCAAGCTATCCGGCCGGGCAAAATAGACATATTCGAAAATACAATGTTTGCGCTCAGGAACCTCACGGGGAATCCGATAAGAGGCCACCCCATGGTCATTGATGAGCACGATTTCACCAGGCTCGATATCCCGCACGTACTTGGCATTGATCAGGTCCAGCGCACAGGTTTCTGAGGCAATTACATAGCCTTTGCCGAGCTGGCCCAATACCAGCGGGCGAAATCCCCAAGGATCCCGCGCACCCACGATATAGTCTTCGCCCAAGGCCACCAGTGAAAACGCCCCTTCGATACGGGCCAATGTAGTTTGGAAAATCTCGGGAACGGTCTTGGCTTTGGAGCGGGAAATAAGGTGCAAAATCAATTCCGAATCCACCGTGGACTGGAAGAGCGCACCTTCTTCGCGAAGCTTCAGATAGAGCTCGTAGGCATTGGTAATGTTGCCATTGTGGGCAATGGCCAATTTGCCACGAGTGGTTTTTGAATACAGTGGCTGGACGTTGGTAATATTCGAAGACCCCGTGGTGGAATAGCGCACGTGTCCGATGCCGGCGTGGCCCTTGAGATAGTTGAGGTTATCGGGATTAAAGACCTGAGAAACCAACCCCATGTCCTTGACTACATAAAAATGGCCTTTGTGAAGGGTTACGATGCCGGCACTTTCTTGGCCGCGGTGCTGGAGGGCGTAAAGTCCGAGGTAGGACAACTCCGCCGCATTGGGCACATTCCAGCATCCAAATACACCGCATTCGTCCTTCATTTGCCTACTCCCATCAGATCGATAAATTCAGAAAATAGATAATGCGCATCCCGCGGGCCCGGTGCCGCTTCGGGATGGTATTGGACGGAAAACGCGGGGTAGCGCTTGTGTCGAATGCCTTCGACGGTGCCATCGTTGAGGTTGATGTGGGTGACTTCGACATCATCGGCGGACAAGGACTTCATATCGACGCAAAATCCATGGTTTTGAGAGGTAATCTCGACTTTTCCCGTGCGTAAATCTTTTACCGGGTGGTTTGCCCCATGATGGCCAAATTCCAGTTTGTAGGTCGTACCGCCAAAAGCCAGACCCAGCAGCTGATGGCCCATGCAGATCCCAAATACCGGCTTTTTGCCCAGCAGATCCCGAATCGTCTGAACGACATGGGTAACGGGTTCAGGGTCCCCGGGGCCATTGGAAATAAAGACGCCGTCAAAACGGCCTTTTAAAATCTCATCTGCCCTCACCGACGACGGGAACACCGTGCATGCACACCCCAGATCGGAAAACACGCGCATGATGTTGTACTTCACGCCGCAGTCGATGACGGCGATGTGAAACCGAGGATGGGCTGGCGAAGACCATTCGTATTTTTGATCCATTGATACCCTATCCACCAAGTTCTGTCCGGCCATATGGGGGGCTTTTTGGAGTCGGGCTACCACATCGGCAACGGCATCGTGGGACGTGGTTAACGCAGCGCGTTGCGACCCTCGCGTGCGGATATAGCGGGTAATGGCACGGGTATCGAGCTCTTCAACACCGATGATGTTGTGACGATCCAGATACGGTTTGAGAGATTCGGTGGATCGCCAATTGCTGGGAAAGTCGATATATTCGCGAACCAACAAGGCGGACAAAAATAAACCCCGAGATTCGGGGTCTTCGTCGTTGATGCCATAGCTACCGATGATCGGATAGGTCATCACGACCATTTGTCCGGCATAGGACGGATCGGAGACGACCTCCTGGTAACCCGCCATGGCGGTATTAAACACCACTTCCCCAAACCGCTCTTGCGGTTGCCCCGCAAACTGCCGCCCGGTAAAACATGTCCCATCTTCAAAGATCAGACGTGCTTCTGTTGTCATCCGGCCAATCTTAGCAAATTTGTAAAAAAAAGGCCACGGGCCGCTCGCGAAACGATCGCGAAAAGAAATTGAAATTTACAAAATTCCAATCGTGAGAAAGAATACTGTCATGACAGTATATTCTCTTTACAAACAAGTTTCAGCACCCCCTGCGCCTGAGGCATGGCGGGACTCTTTTTTGGAAGAAAATTTACGCCGCGTTTTTGACGCGATCAGCGGACGCCCTGGCGCTGTAGTCACTATCAATGTTAACGGTCCTTATGCCTTGGTCCGTCCTGTGCAACATACAGGGAGAGAGGGATGCCAAAAGGGTCTTTCCGCATCGGTCCTAAATCTGTTTCGAAAGGGTTCCAAAACAATTTGTCCCCATTGCAACAAACGGGCTGACAGCCGAGAGTCTCGATTTGTACTCGTTACAGATCCGTGCCCCATTCCGAAAGGCATGCTGACGGCACATCATGTGCTGTCCGAGCTTTATCTTCAGGCTGCAAATGAGCTTTACTCGGTCCACTATATAGGACCCACAGGAACAATCTTTGATATTCCCAATCGGGTGATCCATCTTCTCACAAGTGCTGTAGAGTTAGATCCTACCAATTGGAACGCCACCTTCCAGTTGGTCACCCTATTGAATTTATCAGCGCAATATTCTCCCGATCCCAAATCAACGCAGCTTCACAATCAAGCCGTTGAGCAGCTTCGCCGGCATGCATGTGCCCTTTCGGAAGGCCCATCTTTGCTACCCACACCGTTGGAATTTGCGTCCCGCATTCAATGTTATGCGGATGCGGGACTTCTGCACTTATTGCCCGTTGCCGTATTGGCACATCCCCCGTTAGTGGGATTAGAGCCAACCGTCGCGACCGCAACGGCCCGACTGTTGATTTCGTTTGCTACTCAACAGACGGATCGACGCTTAATGCAAGCGTATTGCGAACTCGCAAAACCCTATGTGGGTGAGGCGCTGGCAGCGCCTGATACCGCACTTCGGGCATGTGGCTTTGGCCTGGTCGCATTGATCTACCAAATGGGGGATCATGCTCACAACAGTGAAGAAAAATGCCGCGAAGCCGTTACGCTTTTTCTCTCACTGCCACCCGAAGACCAGCAATTGGGAGATCGGCTGAGCATCGAACTCATGGTTTTTATGCAGGCCCAACTTTGCCTTGAACGATTTCATTTCACTCCAGATCCGAATTTACTTACAACAGCGACTACTTGCCTGCCCTTTCTTTCTGAACGCTGTAAAGCCGAAATTATTGCCCGTATCCAACTTGCAGAAGGCAAGCGTTTGGTCGCAGTTAAAACCTGTCTGGAGGCCGCAAAATTTGCCCGTCATTCCTCCGATCCGTATATGTTTGAGAGGATGGCTTTAACGGGGTGGTTGTTTCATGCCATGGCTCAGTCCGATGCCCGTTTGAAAACTGCCTTGTTAGAGGCTGCCCGCAAGCAATTGCGGCTTTGCGAAGCAGACTCCCAAAATGCCCTCCTATGGAAATTAATCGACGCGCGGATCGGGGTGGAATTGGGCGAACCGAGTACCAAGATTGACATCACAACAGCACAAGTCGCTGACCTCCGCGAAAATATCGAGATTGAGTTTTGGAAGATCGCAACGCTCTTCCCGACAGAGACCCGCATCGCTCTAGCCAATCAGCTGGTCACGTTATATCCCAACTCTGTGCCCGCTCGAATGGCAGGATTGCGGGAATTGCTTGTCGCGGGTGACTGGGATGGATTTGAAAAAATGTTGGTTGAGGGACTGGTACATCCGGACCAATACCTTTCGGATCGGGTTACCCATTTGCTGGCCGCCATCACCTATGGGCCAACCCCAGCCACGGCCGGTCATCATTGGCTACAGGAAAAAGAGGTATTCGCAAAACTACCGGAATTGCGTCAGCGATTGCTCGAGATATTGGAAAAGGCGCTGGCCCAGCACCCACTATTTGAATGGAAAGTGATGCAAGGGGCTCTGCATTACGCCCAAGGTGAATTCCGTGAGGCCATCACTGCATTTCAGTTTTGCATCTTAACACTGTTAAATGTCGGTTTTATATCGTCGACCGGATTTATGCTGTATAACGAAGCCCTATCTTATGCCCATCTAGGGGAGTGGAAACAAGCACAAGATGTGTGTGAGCGCGCCATCCAAGAAAAACCTTCTCCCGCGGTTGCGGCGTTGCTGGTTTTGATTTATCGCGAAAGGCTGGCATTGTACCTCGAAGAAGAAAAAAAGAGTTCCCAGTTGACACGACCAAGCCGTGTGAAACAAACAAATTCTTTTCTTAAAGAAGCCACTTCGTTTTTTAGTAAAATCGCCATGCAACACCCCGCATTAAAAGTTCATTACGCCTATTGGCTGGCCATCTCAGGTCAAGATGACAACGCGGTGTCGGAGTTAAATGCCTACGAAAAATCCACCGAGCCGTCACCCAAAAAAACGTTTTATACCGTTTTGTTTTCAGCTGCCGCCAGTGCTTTTGAAAGGGCACGAGAGGCTGCCCTACAAAAGGGCACTTTGAAAACACCGCCCCAACATGGGCTTGAGCGATTTCAGCCTGTAGGTGTCGTTTTAAGACCAACAGGAGGCGAGCTTCGACTCGTAGTTCCCGGTTCTACCCTCTCGGAAAAAGACTTCGAAGTGAGTGTCGCTACTGGCGCCCCTGCAACGCCGCCTTCACAAAGTCCCGGAACAGCGGGTGGCAACGGTACGGCCGGGATTTGAATTCGGGATGGTATTGGCAGGCCACAAACCATGGGTGGTTGCGAAGCTCTAGTACCTCCACCAAGCCCCCGTCCGGTGACAATCCGGAAAACACCATTCCCTTTTTCTCAAATGCGTCTCGGAATTCATTATTAAATTCGTAACGATGGCGATGGCGCTCGGCGGTCTTCCGAACATCGTAGGCCTGGTGCAATTTGGTCTCTTTTTGGATGGCGCAATCATAAGTACCCAGTCGCATCGTGCCCCCCTTTTGAGACACTTTTTGCTGATCGGGCATCAGATCAATGACCAGGTGGTCGGATTTTCGGGTGAATTCGCCGCTATTGGCGTCGGAAAATCCCACGACATTGCGCGCAAATTCGATGGCCGCGATATGCAAGCCCAGGCACAATCCCAAGTACGGAATCTTCTTTTCACGAGCATACTTGGCAGCCGCGATTTTACCCTCAATTCCACGAGAACCAAAACCACCCGGAATTAATATCCCGTCCACACCGGACAATACCTTGGCGACATCGGCCTTTTCCAGGGTTTCGGCACCCACCCAGCGCAACGTGACCCGGCATTTATTGGCCACACCGGCATGGGTCAGGGCCTCCACCACGCTCAGATACGAATCGGACAAGCTCGTATATTTACCCACGATGGCAACGGTCACTTCCGGACGTTTTTCATCATGCAAAATGGAGACAAATTGCTTCCAATAGGTCATGTCGGATTTACGAGGCCGCAACCCCAATTTTTGGATGATAACCTCATCCAGCTTTTCTTTGGCCAGGCCTACCGGCACATCATAAATCGTGCTGGCATTGGTCGCGCTGATGACCGATTCGGGAGAGACATCGCAAAACAGCGCGATTTTTTCTTTTACCTCGGATTCAAGGGTATGCTCAGACCGGCACACGATAATGTCCGGATGAATCCCGATGGCCCGCAGTTCTTTGACCGAGTGTTGGGTGGGCTTGGTTTTAAATTCATTTGAGGTTTTCAGATACGGCACCAGAGTCAGGTGAATGTGCAAACAATCTTGGCGGTTTTTGTACTGAAACTGGCGAATGGCCTCCAAAAATGGCAGGCTTTCGATGTCACCAATCGTTCCGCCAATCTCGGTGAGGATGAAATCAAAATGCTCTTTTTCCAAAATGGCCGTAATGCGGGCTTTGATCTCGTTGGTCACATGGGGAATGATCTGGACCGTGCGGCCCAAAAAATCGCCGCGGCGTTCCTTGGTGAGGACTTCCCAGTAGATCATCCCGGACGTGACATTGTTGAGCCGGGTCATATCCTGGTCGATGAAGCGCTCGTAGTGGCCCAAATCGAGGTCGGTCTCGCCACCGTCCTCGGTCACAAAGACCTCGCCATGTTCGTAGGGGTTCATCGTACCCGGATCGATATTTAAATACGGATCAAACTTTTGGATGGTGACCTTGTACCCGCGGCTTTTGAGCAACACACCCAACGACGCCACCGTAATCCCCTTCCCCAAAGAGGAAACAACACCGCCGGTGACAAAGACAAATTTTGTCTTTTTAGTGGCCATTTCCCATCCCTGTCATTCTTACATTTCCTTCTGTCATCCCCGCTCCTTCTGTCATCCCCGCTCCTTCTGTCATCCCCGCGAAGGCGGGGATCCAGCTCTTAAAGAATTGCGCCCATCGGGGTCCTGTCACCGATTCCAACTCCCCACAGTCTCGCTCGGAGTACCTCGGCTCGATGTGGGGACCCCAATCGGTGCCACCCCTCTTGTGTGGGAAACAACATAGATGGATTCCCGCCTTCGCGGGGATGACGCCGTCTGGGTAGGGATGACAAATTAGCTGCATAGATTCGCCTTGAGATAGTCGCGGTTCATCCGTGCGATGTGGTCCACCGATATCCCTTTGGGACAGGCCGCTTCGCATTCGTATTCGTTGGAACAATTCCCAAATCCTTCTTTGGTCATCTGGGCGACCATGTCTTTCACGCGGCGCGTGCGCTCGGCTTGGCCTTGCGGCAGATAGGCCAAATGACTAACCTTGGCGCCGACAAACAACATCGCCGAGGCGTTCGGACATGCGGCCACACAGGCCGCACAGCCGATACACTCCGCAGCACTAAAGGCACTGTCGGCATCGGGCTTGGGCACCAAAATCGTGTTGGCGTCTTGGGCAGGGCCGGTTTTTGCGGAGATATACCCACCGGCAGAAATCACGCGATCAAAGGCTGAACGATCCACCACCAAATCCTTCACGACCGGAAGCGCATTGGCCCGCCACGGTTCGATGACAATGGTGGAGCCATCCGCAAAATGGCGCATATGCAACTGACACAGGGTGGTTTTTTCCAAGGGCCCATGCGCATGTCCATTCACCACCGCACCGCACATGCCGCAGATGCCTTCGCGACAATCCGAATCGAACGCAATGGGTTCCTCGCCTTTGCGAGTCAGGTCTTCGTTAACCACATCCAGCATTTCCAAAAACGACGCGTCGGTATCAATGCCGTTGGCCTGATAGGTTTCGAATTTGCCAGGCTCATCGGCGGAATGTTGGCGCCACACATGCAAGGTGAGGTTTAACTTTTTGGACATTATTTATAGCTCCTTTGCGACAGATGGACCGCCTCAAATTCCAGGTGTTCTTTGTGAAGGGCCGGAGTCTCGCCGACGCCCTTGAATTCCCAGGCCGCCGCATAGCAAAAGTCTTTGTCGTTGCGGAGCGCCTCGCCCTCGGGGGTTTGGCTTTCTTCGCGAAAATGTCCGCCACAAGATTCTTTGCGCTCCAGCGCATCGCGGACCATCAATTCGGAAAACTCCAGAAAATCAGCAGTCCGGCCTGCCTTTTCCAAAGATTGATTCAAGTTATCGCCGGAGCCTGGCACCGTCACATTTTTCCAGAACTCCTCCCGAATTTCAGGAATCCGATTTAGGGCTTTCTTGAGCCCGGCCTCGTTGCGGGCCATGCCGCAGTTGTTCCACATCAAGAGGCCCAATTCTTTGTGGAAATCGTCCACGGTTCGCGTGCCGTTAATGGCCAACAAGGTATCATTTTTAGCCTTCACGTCGGTCTCTACCTTTTTGAACTCGGGATGGTCCGTTGTAATTTTGGCCAGCTTCGCCGTGGCGAGATAATCGCCAATGGTATAGGGCAGCACAAAATAACCATCTGCCAGTCCCTGCATCAGCGCAGACGCACCCAGACGATTTGCACCGTGGTCGGAGAAATTGGCCTCCCCGATGACATACAAGCCCGGCACCGTGCTCATCAGGTTGTAATCCACCCACAACCCGCCCATGGTGTAGTGCGGCGCCGGGAAAATCATCATCGGTGCTTTGTAAGGACTCACGCCCGTAATCTGGTGGTACATATCAAACAAATTGCCGTAGCGTGCCCGGATCGTGTCGATACCTAGCCGCGCAATGGCGTCTTTGAAGTCCAGATATACCGCCATTTTGGTGTCGCCCACACCCTTGCCAGCATCGCATTGTTCTTTGGCATTGCGAGACGCGATGTCCCGGGGAACCAGGTTTCCGAAGGCCGGGTATTTGCGTTCCAAGAAATAATCGCGTTCGCCTTCGGGAATGTCGGCGGGATTTCGGGTATCACCGGGTTTGGCGGGCACCCACACACGACCGTCATTACGCAAGCTTTCACTCATCAAGGTGAGTTTGGACTGATACTCCCCGTGCACCGGAATGCAGGTGGGGTGAATTTGCGTGTAACACGGGTTGGCAAAGAAGGCCCCCTTTTTGTGGGCGCGCCAGGTGGCTGTGACGTTGCAAGCCATGGCGTTTGTGGACAGGAAAAAGACATTGGAATAGCCACCGGTGGCCAGAACCACTGCATCCGCCATATGGGATTCGATTTTGCCGGTGATTAAATTGCGTACCACGATCCCGCGGGCGGCACCGTCGACGATGACCAAATCCAGCATTTCGGTGCGGGGATACAGTCGGACAGCGCCATGCTGGACTTCCTTCATCAAGGCCGAATACGCACCTAATAACAATTGCTGTCCGGTCTGACCCTTGGCATAAAACGTCCGGGAGACTTGTGCACCGCCAAAAGAGCGGTTGTCCAAATACCCAGCATAGTCCCGAGCAAACGGCACACCTTGGGCCACGCATTGATCGATAATATTGACACTCACTTGAGCGAGGCGGTACACATTGGCCTCACGGGAACGAAAGTCCCCGCCTTTGACGGTGTCATAAAACAAGCGCTCGACACTATCACCGTCGTTGCAATAATTTTTGGCAGCGTTGATCCCGCCCTGGGCCGCGATACTGTGCGCACGCCGGGGGGAGTCTTGGAAACAAAATACCGACACGTTGTAGCCCAACTCCGACAACGACGCCGCAGCCGAGGCACCGGCCAAGCCCGTACCTACCATAATGACGGACATTTTTCGCTTGTTGGCCGGATTCACCAGCTTCATTTCAAATTTGTGTTTGTCCCACTTTTTGGCCAAGTCACCGGAGGGAACCTTTGCATCTAATCGGTTGCTCATCTTATCCCTCCTAATGGCTTAAAAATGTGATGACGGGGATGCTGCTAAAGGCCAAGGCAAACCCAATCCCGATCAACGTGCTGATGCGATTTACCCAGACTTGGCTGGCACGGCGATACCCCAAAGTTTGAACCACGCTTTGTATACCGTGGGCCAAATGAAACCCAACGGCAAACATCGCAATGACATAAAACACCACGCGGGCCGGATGGTGGAACGCATTCCATTCCAGACCATAGAGACCCCACTGTTGTCCATTCACCACGGACGCAGGTCCATCATGACTTTTGAATACAAAATCACGCAGGTGCAAAAACAGATAGAGCAGCAAAATCCCACCGGTTACCGGCATAATACGAGTGGCAAAAGAACGGTGGGGTGAGCTTTTGTTCACCCGATAGCCCAGTCGGCGGGCGGCGATGTTTTCTTTGACCACCAAAATGGTAAAGACAATATGGACTAGAAATATCGCGGCCAATCCGGCTTCCAAAATCCGCAACAAATAGCCGGTTTCGTGAGACTTTTCAGGAAAGAAGTTAAAGGCATCCGGGCCTGCGAAAAACAGGAGATTCATCGACAAATGAAAGACCAGATACCCGACCAATAACAGACCCGAAATGGCCACAATCTGTTTTTTACCAATCGACGACGCCACGTACGCACGCAAACCAGTCATCGTGAGCCCCCTTAGGCGGCAGCCACTTGTGCATAAGTGGCCTGCACATGCTTGGCGGATTCTTGGAGAGCGTTGCGTTCGGCATCAGACAAGTCGAGCTCGATGATTTGCTGGACACCCTTGGCACCGATCACTGCAGGCACACCGCAATAGACGTCTTGAATACCATATTGGCCGGTCAGATAGGCACATACGGGCAATACACGGTTGGAGCCCAGCAATACGGCTTCGACCATCTGTACCGCAGATGCCGACGGCGCATAGTAAGCACTGCCTGTTTTGAGATATTTCACGATTTCGGCACCGCCATCGCGAGTACGTTGGTTGATGGCTTCGATACGGTCAGCGGGAATGAGTTGGGTGATCGGGATGCCGTTAACCGTCGAATATTGTGGAACGGGGAGCATCGAATCACCGTGTCCGCCCAGGACCATCGCACGGACATCTTTAATGGAGCATCCCAATTCCTCGGCAATAAAACACGCATAGCGAGACGAATCAAGTACGCCGGCCATGCCAAATACACGGTTCGGTTCAAAACCGGAGGTGCTCCACGCTACTTGGGTCATGACGTCCAAGGGGTTGGTAACCAAAATCAAAATGGCCTTAGGAGAAAATTTCACAATTTCCGTCACAATGCCTTTAACGATCTGGGAGTTGGTGTTGAGCAAATCATCGCGAGACATGCCGGGCTTTCTCGCAATGCCTGCCGTGATCAGTACCACATCGGAGTTGGCCGTTTCTTTGTAACTGTTGGTCCCGATAATGTGAGTGTCAAATCCCTCCACCACAGCCGATTGCAACATATCGAGGGCTTTGCCTTGGGGAAGACCTTCCGCGATATCCACCAACACCACATCTGCCAATTCTTTTTCGACGATGCGTTGTGCGGCAGTTGCGCCCACATGACCTGCGCCTACAACTGTTACTTTCTTTCGTGCCATGATTTTTACTCCTTTATGACGTCTTGTTTTCGGGAATTTGTGCGTTCCAGGCCAAAATACCGCCTGTCAGGTTGTACACCTCGGCAAAACCAGCTGCTTTGAGCAGCTGGGCTGCACGGAAACTGCGTCCACCAGACCGACATTGCATGACATAGCGCCGCTGCGGATCGAGACTGGAGATCTTGCCGGCAAGCTCTCCCAAGGGAATGAGGATTGAACCGGCAATACGGCACTCATCATACTCTTCCGGCTGCCGAACATCAATGAGAACCATCTCGGGACGATGGGCCAACCAGTCCTTCAAATCGGACACCGAAATGTGGGGGATTTCCGCGTCAGCCTCGGGCCCGCGGGAGGGAGTCATACAAAACACGGCGTCCTCCTGTAATGAAGTGATGGTGGGATGATCCGAACACAACGCGCAGTAGGGGTCGCGTTGGAGTTTCATCTCGCGAAATTTCATTTTCAATGCGTCATAGAGCACCAGCCGACTACTGGCAACCTCGCCGATACCGGCCAGGATCTTGATCACTTCGGTGGCTTGCATGACGCCGATAACACCGGGTAAGACGCCCAATACTCCACCCTCGGCACACGACGGCACCAGTCCAGCAGGCGGGGCTTCGGGATACAGACAGCGGTAGCATGGCCCCCCTTGGTAATGAAACACAGACAGCTGCCCTTCAAATCGAAAAATCGATCCATAGACATTGGGTTTACCCAACAACACACAAGCATCGTTGACCAAATAGCGGGTGGCAAAATTATCCGTCCCGTCGGCCACGACATCGAAGGGTTCCAAAATGTCGAGGGCGTTTTCGGCAGTCAGCCGGGTTTCAAAGAGGGAAATGCGGATGTGGGGATTCAAATCGGTGAGACGGGCTTTCGCGCTTTCCAACTTGGAAATACCCAAGGTAGACGTGCCATGCAGAATCTGGCGTTGCAGATTGGAGGCATCCACCACGTCAAAATCAACGATGCCGATATGCCCTACTCCGGCTGCCGCCAAATACAAGGCCATCGGCGATCCCAGCCCCCCTGCCCCGACCAACAACACAGATCCGGCTTTTAGTTTTTTCTGACCGCCAGGCCCCACCTCGGGCAAGATCAAATGGCGGGCGTAACGTTCGATTTCTGCATCGGTCAGTCTCATCGCCCGCCACCTGCAATGGCCGGAATGATGGAGACGATGTCACCGGATTTGAGTGCCGTATCCATCCCCGAGACACAGCGAATGTCCTCGTCATTGCGGTAATAATTCACATATTTTCGAAACTGGCCGTCATCGGCCACCAAGTGTTTTCTGAGTCCGGGATATGTGTTCAAGACATCGTCGAGCAACGCACCGACAGTGGCGGGAACCGTGTCCACCGTTACAGTATCTTGCTGGTTAACGTAAGCGCGCAACGGCGTCGGAATATGAATCTGTACGGGCATTTTTTATCCTTTTGATTTTTACGCTCGGGAAAACCCTCGCGGTCGGCACCGTGTGCCTCCTTTTGATTTCTACGCTCGGGAAAACCCTCGCGGTCGGCACCGTG
>CAYINU010000003.1:45020-57342 GCA_964364855.1 uncultured Candidatus Marinamargulisbacteria bacterium
CGTGTGCCTCCTTTTGATTTCTACGCTCGGGAAAACCCTCGCGGTCGGCACCGTGTGCCTCCTTTTGATTTCTACGCTCGGGAAAACCCTCGCGGTCGGCACCGTGCGGCTCCTTTATCCTTTATGTAACTGTTCGCTGACAAATTGCATGGTGTCTTCGTCTAGCACAAACGCGGCCATTTCTCCCGCTTTTCCGGCAGACACCGTCAAAATGATATAAGAAAAAAAGGGCCATGCATAGGCAAGATCGGTGGCACTGGGCCGGGCCGGATGGTCGGGATGCGTATGGTAAAAACCGAGCAAGATCAGATCTTGGGCCCGGGCTTTGGACTCGAGTTCGGCGTAGTCTGCGGCCGTGATTTCGAAGCGTCGGTGGCGGATCTCGGCGGCATGGTTTTCCAACGGCACGATTTGTGTGATGTGTTTTTCGCCGGTGGCCTTTACCAATCCCAGCATGGCCCCGCAACATTCTTCGGGATAGGCCGCCTCGCCATGGGCACAAACGGCATCAAAATAGGTTGGGGATATAAAAATCATGGCTCAAGCCACAATTTTGCCACACAAGCGGATGCTTAGCAAAAAGTATATTATGGTAACCATTTCAACAGCGGATTTGGTTTTGTGAGAGATAGCCTCAAAACGGACTGGGAATGTGAAACTCGGAATCGTCCCAGAAGGGTTCTTGGAGATACTTCATCGCGTTGTCGGGAAAAATCGTCACAACAATGCCACTGTCTAGCTGATCGGCCATCTGAAAGGCCGCAGCCAGGTTGGCCCCCGCACTGGGGCTGATCTGCAATCCCAAATAGCGACTGGCCGCAATGGCCATTTCGTAGGCGCGTACGGTGGAGACTTCGATGAGGTCCTGAGCCAGGGCGGGGTCATAAATCCCCGGCACCATCACAGACGGCAAGTGTTTCCAGCCTTCCAAGCCATGCATGGGGGCATCGGGCATGGCGGCCACACAGCACACCCCATGCGGCGCCAAAAACCGCGAGGCACCCACAAACGTTCCCGTCGTGCCCAACCCGGCAACAAAGTGCGTCACTTGACTCTGGGTTTGGACCCAAATTTCAGGACCTGTGCCCGTGTAGTGGGCCTGCCAGTTGTGAGGGTTGTTGTACTGATCGGCGTAGTAATACCGGTCCGGATCGGACGCGACACGCTGCTGCACAAAGCGCTGAGCACCATCCGTTCCCTCCAAGGGATTGGTGAGATGCAGCGTCACCCCATAGTTACGCAAGATGCAGATGCGCTCCGCCGAAGCGTTTTGCGGCAGGGCCAATTCCACCGGCACACCAAAATACGCTCCCAACATCGCAAAGGCAATGCCGGTATTGCCGCTGGTCGCGTCGATCAGGACTTTGCCGGCCAGGGCCCCGGCCTTGAGGGCATGCATAAAAATGGCCGTGGCGGCACGGTCTTTCACAGACCCACTGGGATTGAACCACTCGCATTTGGCCACCACCCGCACACGGTCCGACCGGCGATACGGAATCTCCACTAAGGGGGTATTGCCCACCAGATCCGGCAATGTCGCAGTTTCAATGTCAGGCAATGGCGGTGTCATCTGGTGGGCTACGATATCAAGGGTGCGGGGGAGTCACAAGGGCTTTAACCGTCCATTGCAATGTTGAAATTGTCGCTATCCAACTTGATAGGAATATCGGAGTCAGGGGGCTCTCCTACCAAAGTAAGAAAAGAATCTGTATTATTAAAATTCTCTGGGAAGAGCGCTAGACAAAGTTTTCCGTTAAACTTGGAAGGATATAAAATCCCTTCAATACCAGCCTGATAGGCCAAATGGCCAAATATCTGTGAATTGGCAGGAATGTCATATATCATAGGGCGTTCGCGCCAATTCGAATCTAATAGCGTATCGGCTAACGCTTTTGAAGTACTAACAATTGCAGGCTCTACGCCCTCCACTACTTTACTTTGTTTCCTTAAAGAAGCCGACAACCCAAACTGCTTAATAATATCTACCATCGGTTGTAATTTCTTGTGGTCTCTCAGGTCGATAAATCGGCAAACCAACCCATTAAAAGCAAATTGAACCAGAGACTCGGGGTTGGTTAAGGCCAGACTTTCAGGATCCAGCCTTCCCTCGCCTTGGCCGAACGCTTCAAAACGTGCTGTATCCATGTCTTCTGCGAGATACAACGCCGGGAATGTACTTAACTGCGAGTTAATAGATCCAAGATTGAATCGCCCCCCACAATTGCGAACACTTCCTATCGCGGAAAAGGGAGTTAATCCATATTTGTATCGCACAATGCGATGCCAATTTTCTATCTCAAAAGGGCCACAAGCCATTTCATTAAAGGAAAGCAAAAGTTCATCTAAAACCTGCTCTCGCTGTTGCGCTAACTCACTGTAATAGCGCCAATGATATTGGATATGACGTTCTGCAATCTCCCGATTGCGGGGAATATCCTGGATCCTTCCACTCTCCAAAACCTGGGGGAATTTTCCTTTGATTACTTTTCCATTGGTTTGTTTTTTACTTGCCTTTTTTCGTTTTGACATCAGGTTTGTTTTCTTCCAATGCGCTGTGAATAAAAGCCAATAGCTTTTTAAAGCGTCCAAACCGAATCATATCCCGAGGGGCGATGCCACCTAATAGTGGATTCGAGGTCCTAAACCACAAAATGGCTTTATCGACGTCTTGAAAGTGAGCAGCCACTAAATTGATCGCTATTGCCCATTCTCGAACACGCTCTTCCAATTCTTGTGTAGGGCGATTGAGACGAACACTTTCAAGCGGAATTTTAGTGGCATCGGATATATCTTTTCGTTGGAATTCTAATATTTTTCCAATTGCTTCTACTTTTGGCCTATGGTCTGCAAACAAATTACAAGAATCGTCAGGAACCGATTTAAATAAAGTAGCTGATTTTCCCACAAATTCCCCTTTAATTTCCCATTATTTTCCCATTAATATACCATATGATACTGTGCCCCCCTCCAGTAGGCAACCCTCCCCGCCAAATCGCAGATACCCCAGCTAGGGTTGCGTTGCGGTTTGAGGCATAAAAACTGGATTTATAACTCAAAAAATGGGAAAATATGAGTTATAAGTGGAAAGGATATGCCTCATGAGATGGAATTGGCAGCAACCGGATTGGCCTCGATTTACCTTTGAAACCCAGCGCTTAACAGCCTCAGAAGATAATTTTCTGCTGGCATCCGGCGTACTGCTGGGTGCCTATCTGCATCTGCCTGACGCCGAAAAAGAAACGTTTACGGTGGATCTGCTCAGCACAGAAGCGCTCAAAACCTCAGAAATCGAAGGCGAGATGCTCCGACGTGACAGTGTCCAGTCCTCGATCCGCAAACGGTTCGGGCTGGCCAGCGGTCCCAACTCCCCCAGCCCGTCCGAATCCGGTATTGCAGAGATGATGGTGGACCTTTATCGCCATTTCTCCGCGCCACTAACCCATCAGACCCTCTACGCCTGGCATGCGATGATGATGAACGGTCGCCGAGAGTTGACCCAGATTGGCGCCTATCGCCAACATGCGGAACCTATGCAAGTAGTATCGGGTCGCATCGATGCCCCCAAAATTCATTTCGAGGCGCCCCCCTCTACCCAAGTACCTGCGGAGATGGACCGCTTTATCCGCTGGTTTAACGACACTGGGCCAAACGGCAAAACGCCCCTGCCCGCACTTACACGCGCAGGGATTGCTCATCTTTACTTTGAAAGTATCCATCCCTTTGAAGATGGCAACGGACGCCTAGGGCGCTCGGTATCTGAAAAGGCATTGGCCCAGGCCATCGGAAAACCGGTGCTGGTGGGGCTATCCGAAACCATTCAGGCCCATCGCAAACGCTATTACCAGATGCTCGAAGACAGCAACAAATCCCAAGCCATCACGGACTGGCTCCTTTATTTTGCCGACGTTGTGTTAACCGCGCAAAAAAACAGCCACGACCGCGTTGCCTTTGTTATCGCACAGGCTGCGTTTTATGACCGCTTCCGGGAGACGCTCAACCCGCGTCAACAAAAAGTGATGGCCCGGATATTCCGCGAGGGTCCTCGCGGGTTCAAAGGTGGGCTCAGTGCCGAAAAGTATCTGGCCCTCACCGGCACGTCTCGTGCAACGGCCACCCGCGACTTGACTGATCTGGTCGAAAAAGGCGCTCTCACCAAATCGGGCATCGGCAAAGGGACACGGTATTTTCCATCACTCCGCTAACCGCGATCCATGACCGCCTTGGCGCACAGTGGTGAGTCGCGCAAGCAGATCGGATTTGGTCTTTTGGTACTGGATTTTCCAATCGACATTCCGTCTTTGAATCTCCTCTGATACTTGCATCGCCGTCAGTACGTCCGTCGCGTTTTTCACGCCTCGGTCATATTCCTGAACCGTGATTTGAAGAAACCGACTGGCTTGGGCCACTCTCATTTCGGAGCGGCTCAACAAGTCTTGAAGATGAATCAATTCTTCTTGAGACGCTTTCAGCTCTGCCGTAATCAATTGGTCTTTGTACGCCATCTCGGCAATCGACGATTTGAATGTGAGCTGTGTTGCGTCTGCGTCGGATCGGTTCCGATTCCCGTCATACAAAAGAAAAGTGGCGCGGACTCCAACTGCCGTGTCCGTACGATCCATCCAATTGGAAAACGATCGATCCGCCTGTGTATACAGTGTATAGGTCCCATACGCATCAACCATCGGACTTCCTTTGGCGGCCAGGTGATCGAACCTCGATTTCAAAACCGAAGCCTTCCATTTCAAAGTCTGATACGCAAACGTTTGCGAGGCATTCAAAGATGCCGTTGCCAAATCGTCCGGCAGATAGGGAACACGGGTATCCGCTACTGTCAGTGACACGGATTCTGATACGCCCAGAGCACCTTTGAGTACGATCATCAGCCGCTTCTTCTCATGCTGCAAGCTCTCGATTTCGTCTTCCAAGAGACTCTCATACATTTCAAATCCCATCACATCGCTTTGAGAAAGAAGTCCGCGCTGAAAGCGGCGCCTCGCAGAGGCATGCCCCTGGGCATTTTGCGCCAGAACGACTTGTAAATTTCCCACCATTTCATCGACATGGACAATGTCCCAATACAGCGATTGGAGAATAGTCAGTTGTTCGGCCACCGTCTGCTCGTATTGAATTCCCGCCAGTCTTGCTTGACCCTGACGAATCGCTTCTTCGGCCTCATCCTGATCTCCCCGGTACAATGGAAGGATCGCATCAACCCCGGCCAATGGCTGAAACAATACGCCGTCGACGCCACCTGTGTGAAATCCTTCGCCTCCGGCAAATGCAGATACTTGTGGCGAACGGGATCGCTGCAGCGATCCCGTTCTGGACTGGGCTGCCTCAACCAATAGCAACTCCCGTCTCACCTCTCCGTTCCGGTCACGCACCATCTGCGCTAAAGCATCATATTGAACCAAAACCGTTCCGTTTTCTGCAAAAAGGCCCCTGCTGATCAGAAGAAGCGCCAGTATCAACAAAAATGATCTGATCATAAAGTTGACCTCAGCTCACTAATCTAAATTGTCAAACGCGACCAAATATGTTTTGCCGCTTTCCGTCACCAATACATCGATATTGTATGGTTTACGAATATTGCCTTTGGGAAGTTTGCCGACAAAGGCATTGCCGGTTAAGGCCAATTGGAATTCTTGCTTTTCCCAACCGGTATTCCCTTTGGTTTCAAAAACGGCTTTTCCTTTTTTCTCAAATTTCGGCAAGGCCAGCGGCTTCATTTGGGTCGTATACAAGTAGACCCGAACGGTGCCGTCTTCGGACCGCAGGAGTTCCCCTTTGTAAACCAGAGGGGCTTTGCGACCGAGCCGTGCGTTTTCGGCTTGGATCACAGGTGCCACCACACCGCCATAGCGCGGTGCATCCGTCAGGCGCGGACCATGTCCCTCATCGTGTGCCCAAACTGAGGTACTCACTACAAACAACACGAATAAAATGATCTTTTTCATTTCCATTCTCCTTCTAATTTAGATGCATGTTCTGATTCTTTGTTGAGAGCTTCGATCGTTTTCTTGCCGAACCGATAAAATACCGTCGGAGTGACGACCAGATCCAGCAACGTAGACGATAACAATCCCCCGACGATAACAACTGCGACCGGATACAAAATTTCTTTTCCAGGCTCTCCTTTGGATAGCAACAGCGGGACCAACGCCAACCCTGCGGTACAAGCTGTCATCAGAACGGGAACCAGTCGTTCCCGCGCCCCACGATAGATAAATTCCTTGGTGAAGGTTTCACCTTCGTAACGGGCCAAGTGGATATAGTGACTAATCATCATGATGCCGTTGCGACTGGCGATGCCGCAAAGCGTGATAAAGGCAATCAACGTCGCTACCGAAAATTGCCGCTCAGTGATGTAGATGGCCACCACACTGCCGATCAAGGCCAAGGGCACATTGAGCATGATTTGCAGAACCAAGGCCCAAGATCGAAACTGCACATAGAGCAGTCCGACAATCCCTGCCAGCGACAAAAGACCAAATATGACGATTAGCCGCGTGGCTTCCTGTTGGCTCTTGAACTGTCCCTCCAACAAGATGTAGTAGCCCTGAGGCAATTGGATATCCTGATCCAATTTTCGTTGTATGTCGCGAACGATGCTCCCCAAATCCCGTCCTTGCGTGTTGGCCGATATCACAATGCGCCGTTGCAGATTTTCTCGGTTAATCATGTTGGGGCCCATGCTCTGGTACACACTGGCGATGTCTTTGACCTGTACCAGATTTCCGTTGGGCATGGTCTTGATGACCACATCACCGACCTTGTCCGGTGTATTTCTGGACGCGTCATCCAACCGCATCACGATATCATATACCCGCTGCTGCTCGATAAAGCGGGCTACTTTTTCGCCGTTTAGATAGCCTTCCAGATCTTTGACCACTTCTCCCGGACGAATCCCGACACGAGCCGCGGCCTCGCGATCGACGGAAATCTTAAGCTGGGGAATGGGAATGCTGGGCTCCACTGCCAAATCCACCAGACCCGGAATCTCTTGCAAGGTGGTTTGGATATCGACACCGATCCTGCGCAATTCGCTCATATCAGTCCCAAATACCTTCACCGCGATTTGGGCGCGTATGCCGGACAACAAATGGTCCAACCGATGGCTGATGGGTTGCCCGATATTGACATACACATCCGCGGTTTTTTCGATATTGGAACGGATTTCTTTTAGCACAACCTCTCGGGAACGACCGCCTTCTTTAAAATCCACGTCGATTTCACTCCAATGCACCCCTTCGGCATGCTCGTCCATTTCTGCCCGACCGGTCCGACGGATCGTAGACTTCACCTCGGGTACTGCCAATATCACCTCCTCGATTTGCTTACCCAATTGGTCGGACGCCGCCAGACTGATACCGGGACCCGCCGCAACACCGATGGTGGCCGTCCCTTCATTAAAGGGAGGTAAAAAGGTTCGACCCATTTGGGGAATCAAAGCCAAACTAAATACTACCAAGGCTGCACAACCGGCCATGACCTTGTACGGGTGGTCCAGCGTTACCGACAACAGCCGTCGTTGCCAGGATTTTAAACCCCTCACCAGCCGATTGTCCTCTTCCCGGCGTGACAATACTTTTCCCTTTAATAAGTATGAACACAGTACCGGTGTCACCGTGAGCGAGACGATCAACGACGCCATCAACGAAATGATGTAGGCCAATCCCAAAGGTCTAAAGAGACGTCCTTCGATTCCGCCCAAGAAAAACAAGGGTAGAAACACCAATACGACCGTGATGGTCGAAAAGATGATGGAATTGCGGACTTCGGCCGAGGCCTCGTAAATCACCCGCAGCCGTCCTTTTGGCGATCCTTTGGACTGGTTTTCCCGCAAGCGACGAAACACATTTTCCATATCGACAATGGCATCATCTACCAATTCGCCGATGGCAATGGCAAACCCACCCAACGTCATCGTATTGATGGTCAGGTTAAACACTTTAAAGACGATCATGGCCAACAGCAGCGAAAGGGGAATCGTGACCAGGGTAATCACCGTACTTCGAATATTCAAAAGAAAAATCAAGACGATGATCGCCACCATAATGGCCCCGTCTTTGAGGGCCTGTATGACGTTGTGATTAGCTGCTTCAATAAACCGGGATTGCTTAAACAGGTCCTGATTTAAGACCACACCTTTCGGAAGCGAGGGTTGTACCTGCTTGAGAACCTGTTCGATCTGACGGGTCAAGGTGATGGTATTGGCATGAGGCTGCTTTTGAACCGTCAGCACTACTGCATGGTTGGCGTTAATGCTGGCTTCCCCGCGTTTGGTTTTGGGACCGATTTCGACGGTAGCAATATCTTTGACCAAGACCGGTCGTCCCAGGTGAATACCGACGACGGAATTCTCGATTTCTGCTAAGGAGTTCACCCGTCCCAAAGGCCGGATCAAAAATTCTTGACCGTCAAGATCCATAAATCCGCCGGTCGTATTGTCACTGATCTCAGACAAGGCGTGTTGGCATTCCGCCATCGAAAGCCCGTATTTTTGGAGTCGATCACTTGATACCAAAATACGGTATTGCTTCACTTCGCCTCCCATCACGACGACCTGGCTGACACCGGGAATTCCCATGAGTCGCGGACGCAGTACCCAATCCGCCAGGCTTCGCAATGCCATGGGGGACACGCTGGGATCATTAGAAGTCAGTCCCACAAATTGAATTTCGCCCATAATGGATGTGACCGGCCCCATCACCGGACGCATGTCGGCAGGCAGCGTGTCTGAGAGCAATTGAAGCCGTTCAGCCACAAACTGGCGGTTTCGATAGACGTCGGTTCCCCATTCGAATTCGACATAGACGATGGAAATCCCGATGCCGCTGGAGGACCGGACCCGGATAGCGCCGGGAAGTCCACCCATCGCCGATTCGATAGGTAAAGTGACTAAGGTTTCAACTTCTTCGGGGGCCAGCCCATGGGCTTCCGTCAAAATGGTAACTGTAGAGCGGTTTAAGTCCGGAAAAACGTCGACCGGCAAACGAGATCCTACCCAGACGCCATAGGCCATCATTGCCGCCGCTGCCAGCAAGACCAGCACACGATTTTTTAATGCATACCGAATGACTGCATTTAACACGAGCTATACTCCTTCCACAGATTAAAAAGAACGGTTAGGAAAGACGAATAAGCCGTGGCGGTCTAAATATTAAAAATATGGAGGACTTCTTAAAGAAAAACACACCCAAACCAACCAGTAGGCCGATTTCCATAAGACCCCTATAAAGCGGTGAACCCGCCCCTAATAGCGGTGGCACCATCATGCAACAATGATGGTGAGAATGGGTAGGCGTTTTACCTGACTCATGAGGATGGGTATGGGTATGCAGAAACGAAAATGTCTCTTTCCAAACATGGAGTGACTCCCCATCGGTAATCAGGTCGTCATGGGCATGGCCATTTGCGACAATGGCAGCCGTTGAAAATAAGGGCATTAACGCAGTTGCCAAAATCAATGCTAACCACAAGACACGCTTTTTCATTCCACTACCTAAAGTACCGGATTAATAAACTTGAAGTCAATTTCATTTGTTTCTACGTTTTCGGCGTTTCAAGAAAAGACAAGTTTGGTAGTATGTGAGGCAAACACACACCAACCGAGGCAGAGATGAACAGCAGATGGACCCTTAAAAAACGTCCCGGATATACTCCACCGAAAGGCCCGGTGGTGCTGCTGATCCTAGATGGGGTGGGGATGGGCAAGGACTATGGCAGCAACGCCGTGACGGCCGCACACATGCCCGTGCTCAATCGCCTGTTCAAGCTGCCCACGTTTCGTCTACTCAAAGCCCATGGCAAGGCCGTGGGGATGCCCTCAGACGAGGACATGGGCAACAGCGAAGTGGGCCACAACGCACTGGGCGCCGGACGGGTGTTTGATCAGGGCGCCAAACTTGTCGACCATGCCATCCGCAGCGGCGCGGTGTTCGAAGGGGAGACCTGGAAGTCTTTGGTAAAAAACGGTATCGCCCACCACAGCACCTTGCATTTCATCGGCCTGTTGTCTGACGGCAACGTTCACGCCCATATCGACCATCTACTGGCCATGATCGACCGGGCCGCCGCCGCCGGGGTGAAAAAGGTCCGCGTGCATGTCCTGACCGATGGCCGAGACGTGGACCAAAAAAGTGCGCTGCGCTACATCGACCGCCTGGAAGCCACCCTCGCCCAAGCCAACACCACCACCGGAAACGACTACCGCATCGCCTCCGGCGGCGGACGCATGGTGGTGACCATGGACCGCTACAACGCCGACTGGCCCATGGTCGAGCGCGGATGGCGCACCCATGTCCAGGGCCAAGGTCGGCAATTTGCCTCCGCGCGGCAAGCCGTAGAAACCTTTTATGCCGAAGACCCCAAGGTCAATGACCAGTATCTGCCTCCCTTTGTTATCGCCGACCATGGCGAGCCCGTGGGCAAGATCCACGACGGGGATTCGGTTATCTTGTTTAACTTTCGCGGGGACAGAGCCATGGAATTGGCATCGGCTTTTGAGTCCGATGATTTCACTCATTTCGACCGCGGTCATCGGCCCCGGGTCAAATTTGCCGGGATGATGCAATATGACGGGGATCTCAAACTGCCGGCCCACTATCTGGTAGATCCGCCGACCATCGACCGATCTGTCAGCCACCATTTGTGTGCGTCGGGCATTCGGTCCTTTGCGATTTCGGAGACCCAAAAATATGGGCATGTGACGTATTTTTGGAATGGCAATCGCACAGGCTATGTGGACAAAACCCTGGAAACCTATGTGGAAATCCCCTCCTACAACGTGCCGTTCGACGAGATCCCCGAAATGCGGGCTCCGGAAATTGCGGCCAAAACGGTAGAGCTGATCCACTCGGGGCGATATCAGTTTGGTCGGGTGAATTTCCCCAATGGGGACATGGTGGGCCACACCGGCAATTTTGACGCCACGGTGGCCTCAATGGAGGCGCTGGACCGGGCCGTGGGCCAGGTCGTGGACGCTGTGATGGCCGCCCAAGGCATCGCCGTCATCCTGGCCGATCACGGCAATGCCGAGGAAATGTGGACCGAAAAAAATGGGGTGAGGACAACCAAAACCGCCCACACCCTCAACCCCGTGCCGTTTGTGATCGTCGACTCCAGGAAAACCCCCGGCTACCAGCTGGCTACCGAGGTGGCGGATGCGGGACTCGCCAATGTCGCCGCCACGCTGTGCTACCTGTTGGGATTTGTCCCGCCGGCCGATTTCGCGCCGGCGGTGATTGAACACATGGTCTAGACACTATCTAAAATCTGGAAGGCTATCCGTGGACCCAGCCCTGGGCAAGTCCCCTAAAACAACACCCAAGGCACTGGTACTGTTTGTACCGCTCGCTGCTGTTGCAGCAGCCTCTTGCCGTTGTTTCGCCCGCACGTAGCACTTTTTGATACAGCACCCGGTGACGATGGTGAGTATGACAAAGGCTGCCCCCCCCCCAGCAGCACCTGCAATAACGGCGGTAGGATCGCCAATCACAGTGGCGTTCGTCGACCCCGGTGTGGCCGTCAATGTATAGGTCTTAGTCAAGGTTGCTAAGGGGGTTGTACCATTCACTGCATAGTAGGCCGCCGTTATGGTGACGGTCTGACTGGTGGCCGAAGTCGCCGTATTGGATCCGGTATAGCTTAACACCCCAGTATTGGGATCAAAGCTTAACGTCACGCCCGACAACCCCGGCAGTGTGCCCAGAGGCGTCATACTAAATCCGAGGCGGCCCCCATCGGTATCCAAATCATAGTCCGCAAACTGGGTGTCCAGATCGACGTCCGTAGGCCGCCCCCCTGAGGGCACGATTTGGGGGCCCAATCCATCTCCCACGTACCGGACATTGCTGCGCCCATCCGCAACGGACACCGAAGAAGGATAGGAACCGCTATCCCAGGCCGTGCTAAGACGTGCCGACACCGAGATTTCACCATGATAGCCAGGACGGCGGGCCACCGAGCACCAGTTGGTGGTATTTGCCCAAGCCAAAATGTTGGTGGCGTTGCCAGTGGCAGTCACTGTTTTGTGATCACCGGACCGCACGAATGTGACACCAGACGCGGCCGAGGGTGTCTGGATCCCATCCCAAACTGCTGACAGACGGGGGTAAGTGGTGTCTTCGCTCACCGTGACGGTCAACGTGACTTGTTCCCGGGTATCTGCCGGGCCCATCAGAGACACGGTTTGACCTGCCATTGTATTTAAGGTGGGAAGCGGAGTGGCAGCAGCCTCCTGTGCCTCCGCTGCCGAGACAACAGGGGGCGTTCCGACCTGTGCAGTAGGCTGCAACGCCGTGCTTTCCAGCCGGGTAAA
>CAYINU010000004.1:0-45874 GCA_964364855.1 uncultured Candidatus Marinamargulisbacteria bacterium
TCCATCCAGTAACATTGCGAATACTGATATCCCAGGCGCATCAGCCACGCCCGCGGATGATGACGGTTTTGCTTCCACCCGGGGCCTTTACCCAGGAAAATCTGCCGATTCACATCCCGCCCGATCCAGAACTTGCCGGCATAGGTGTGCCAGAACGACCACAGCGGACTTTGGGCGCAGTGCCGAACGTGAGATGGCAAATCCGCCAACCTCGGATCGCTGCCAATACTATGAGTAAAGTCTACGATGACAGAGGTATTGTAATTCTTACCCACAATAGGCTCCGTGCGGTGCCCGATACCAAAATAGGCCGTCAGCCGCAGTAACGCCCTAATGCGGGAACGGACTTGGGCCACCTGGGCATCCGGTGCCTGGGGTCCCAAGCTTTCGGCCTCATGCCGGATCAATACGCTCGCACAATCCGTGAGAAATCCACGAAATGCCGGCAGGGCCACTGATCGCCCCAGGTATACCGAGGCGTGGGTCTCGTTTACCGGCTCGTGGTATTTGTCCCGGTAGATGCAATAGGTCACCATATAGGCCGCCATATGCGTACTAGACAGCACGTAATTGAGCAGGTGCAAATGAAAGGGATTGATTTGACGGGCCATGGTTCCCGACCCCAATTGCCAATGGTGGCGCAAATGACCGACCATCTGGCGATGGTCCCAAGAATGACCAAATAAATCGATAAACCCGCTGATAACCAGCGTGACATGCCAAAAGAATTGCAAGGCAAAGTTCACCGCACGGACCGCTTTTTTGGCGGTATCCGATGCGTAGCCATCCACCGAAAAGTCGGCGTCCAACAGCACCGCATCCAATCCCATTTTTTCCAAATAGCCCGCCGAGAAAACATCCCCGTGACTGGGATGACGAGTAGGTCTAGGGAGGGTGGCGTCATAGCGAGCATCTGACAGAAATGCCGCATTGCACAATTCGGTATAAAAATTGTGAGCCGTCGGCACCACCAGCGGGATGGCGTCATCCGGATGGGCCATTTTGGCTAGCGGGAGGTAGGTTCCCGTGAAGCATTCGTAGCCGGAGTTATGCAGGTAATGTGGGCGATGGTCCTGGGTAATATAGGGGGTGATATCGCCCCCCAGCACAAATTGCCGCAGCAGATGAACGTGGCTGTGCTCGCCAAACAGGTCCCTCCCGTCTGAGGCGATGCGGATCGGCTCCCCCCAAGGATGAGGGATACCGCGCCGATGCATATCGGCCAACAGGGGCCAGAGATGGGGATCGTTTTCCCCCGTAGAATCCGGGCGGCTGCCCAACATGTCATAAAAAAAACCGTAGTGAGCAGACAGCTTTAAAATGAGGGACCTAAAGGCCTCGTACCCCTCACTGGTTTCTGCATATTCTCCTCGCCCTTGCTCAAAAATGCGAGGCAGCTGGCCGGTGCGGATAAAAGCGTGGAAAAAGTCCAAGGATGTTACGAGCGCTTTTTTGCGCGGGCTAGCAAGTAGGATTCGTAGTCTTTCATCATGCTTCGGGTCATCTCATCCACCGTTTCGGACTGGCGGTCCAGATAGCGGCCCAGCTGGGCGATGCGTTGCCGGCCTTCGGCAATAATGCGCTCGCCTTCCGCGATCACCTGGCGATGATGACGGGACGCCACCCAATTGCGGGCCATGATATTCATGGCCGTGATCATCAAAAATCCCCATCCGATAAACAAGAGAATTTTCAAAACGGCTGCCCCCCATGGCTATTCTAGCGTAACGGGACAGTCGATTTCTACTGATTCGCGTAAGGCCTGGCGAATCGCGGGGGCGATCTCCCCGCAGGCCGCAACACGCTTGACCAGATGAAAGGGGAAATGTCGCATCATACCCAGCACATCCGCGGTCCGCTTCATCCGCACGGCCGTGGCCGCCAATCGATCAACGATTCCCAGGCACAGTTGAGGACTCGCGGCCGCCAGGCGTCCCGAATAGGCCAGCATCACTGAAATCTTGGTCAGCTGAGCCAACTGCCGGGCATTCTCCACAATGGCACCGGCTTTCACGACCTGGGAAATGGGCCCCTGCAATCGCAATACCACCCGTTCATAGTCGGTCCGGTGCCACGTGTCATAGCCAGCCACAAACCATTGCAATGTGGCCCGGTCTTTTGTTTCGCGTTGCACCTCCGTTGCCAAATACCGCGCGACCTTGTCATCGGGCAAGGGCAGGCCATTAAAGTCCGGCCATTTTTCGGCAAGCAGGGACTCGAAACCGCTGTAAATCAGCTGAGGCAGCGTATTGGCCAGCACCGCATCGACGTCGGCAATGGCATCCAGCGTGGCATGCCGCCACAAAAAGGGCATCCGGGCCAAAAACGCCGCCATCTGCTCCAACGGTGGATCCGGGAGCGTGGCCCATGCCGTCCAAATGTCGGCCCACCGAAACTCCCCGGATGAAAATGCTACGGCCCAGATGTCGGGCGGGCATTTGGACACAAACAAATGTCGCAGAATGGGGATACCCTTGACTTGGGTCCGGTACACCTCAAACAACTCAGTAGGGTTCTCCACGGCAGCCTGGTCAAATACCGTGTAGGCCTCGTCAAGGAGCTGAGACAGAATTTCAGCCTGTTCGGCCGTCATTGTTCGAGGTCGACCCTTCTTGCGGCGGCTGCTTTTGGATGTCCATCAAGTCGTCCTGGAGGCGCTTGAGGTCTCGTTCAACCTCTCGAGCCGATTGCACATATCGTTTTTGAACGTCGGCGAGGGCTTCCTCGGTAATTTTTTGATAGGCCTTAATATTTTGCGCCGTCTTCCAATCGTAATAGGCCCGCGCCCCAGACAAAAATAAAAAACACCCGGTCGGAATCAGGATAATCAATATGACAACGATGCCGAGAATAGTGAGGGCAGTCATAACTATCATTAGTTTCGCTGATCATCGGTTAGAAGTCTATCCGAATTAGGATCCCGGCACTTTTACAGAAACCGGCGAGGTGATGCGGTGAACCGTCTCATGCAGTTGTTTAAAAAAGGTTTCAAACCGCTCGATGCGCTCGATAGCACTTAGCCCCGTCAATTTCTGTTTGTAGGTTGCAATGACCTGATCCAGCGGGCTTCGCCGTACGGCGGTGGACTGTCCATACGCCGCCATTCGAGCAGAATGACTGATTTCCTGTCTAAAGGCAGCCTGCACATCTTCTCCGACACCGGGTAGAAGCGGAGACCCGGTCATGGTGCGCAGTTCTCGCAATACCGCTTCGGCTTGGGCCGGTGTTTGGTGACGGGCATATTCGAGCAAAAAGGCGTTCAGATACGCTTCCTGCTTCTGATTGGAAGTAAGAAAAGACAATGTGGGCCTTAATACATCGGCTACCTCTTGGGGATCCGCAATATTCACGGTCGGAATACCGTGAACCAATTCGACTGCAGCCCATTGACCCTCTACAGACGCACTCATCCCACGGTTAATAAGGTCAGCTTTGAGAAGATTAAGTTTAGGTAAAACCACCCTTTGAAACGGCTCCTGACCCAAAATAGACTGCATGGCCAGCACGGCGCGGACAAAACGATCCGGGGCTTCCGCATCAGCGTTTGGACGGGCTAAGATACGGGCTAAGATATCGTAATAGCGCCTCACCCGGCTCTCGATGAGCGGCTCATCGGCGGAATTACCGATCATCAGATGGGCCAAACATTTGGCGCGTTTCTCCTCATCCAAATTCAGGGTGGGGGTCCCTGGCTGTAGACCGGGAGTATTAGGCGGTGCAGATAATAGCAATTCCGCCATGCGATCCCGTTGGGACTCCGAATAGAGCTCATGCGAGACACCCAAGAGCAGGTCGGGTTCGTCTTTGTCGGGCTTCAGAACGCTGGAGCTTAGAAATTCCAGATAGAAGGCGGGATGATGCTCGGCCAATTCATTGATGAGCTGCTCTTTGAACAGAATGGCATTTTTGGTTAGGTATTTTTGCTTTTCTTCCAGCAGCACGTAGCGAATGAGGCCGAACAGATGGTTTCGTTTATCGGTATTTTTTTTCGCCTCGTCAATCAAACGGGTCAACAGTGGCGGAAAGCCGCCATTCATGGTTGCCCCCGCCATACTGTTTAGGGGAGTCCCCAAGTGCTTTTTTCCGGGACTAATCGGTGCCCGAAGCGCTGGCGCAAAGAAATTCCGAGACATCATCTTTGCCCAGTAATTATCGGTATCCGTGTTGAATGCCGGATGGAAGAACAAGTCGGGACAATTCTCAAAGATGTAGGAAATCGCCTTCCGTGTTTGCACCGGATCCAAGCCCGGTGTGGACTCGCGAACCCCAGCCAAAGACTGGAGAAAATGAGTCATCCACTCATTACCCAGTGGGTCAGCCTGGCTATCGGCAAGGGCAAAGTCAAACACACCTCGGATTAATTTGGCCAGCACATCCTGACCGTTAGTTAGATTTTGTGTATTCACAAATGTCGTACGGTCATGGCCACTCAGATAATCCGCAGCGGCAGTGGATAGGGGGGTGACCGGAATCGGATGCTGTGCCTGCCCAGCTCCCAGTGCAGCCTGGTGGGCAGCCAACTCCTTTTGTTCGGTGAGCAATTGCCGCATGACGGTCAAGAGGCCATCCCGAGCCACGTCGTCTGACTTCATATACAAAAAGAGGTCTTTTAGCAACGCAGGATCGGCCACAACGGCGGTCAAAAAAGCCCCTTGCAGGCGCCGCGCATTGGCGTCCCTGCTTTGTGTCAAGGCCTGCCATACCCGCGTCAATGCCCGCAAATCGCTGCCCATTAGACCCTCTAGCACTTGAACCTGATCATCTCCGGATTGCATCAGCAGGGGCACCAAGATCTCCTCATCGGTCTCCCTAGCAGATACGGCCTTAGAAACGGCCAGAGTCACCTGCGACACGTCATGGGAGGCATTGCCCCGATGAACCACCTGACGCAACCCCATATCCAACTGCTGCACGGCACGACGCGCACCTTCCTTTATCAGGGATTCGCGCAGGACGCCCAGCCCATGAACCTGCAAACGAGACGCCAGCCGTTCCAGCAGACCCGGATATTGTCCAAAATCCATCTCGCTCACTGCCAACATTTGGCCCAGAGACGCGATCGCCAGATCATTCAGACTGCCCGCCGGCAATTCGCTGGCGGCGATAATGGCCTGCTGGACCAAGGTCTGAATACCGCTGCGATCCTGTTCCCCGCTGGATAGCAACGTCGCGTCATTCACATAGGTTTGTCTAACCAGGCTGGCAAATTTGCCGAGAAGCATCTGCACTCGGGCCTTGTCGGCCAAAGTAGCCTTGTCGCCGGACGCCTCTTTGGCTGCCTTTTGAAGCTCCGCATTGCATTTGTCGAGTAATTTTTTGGCTACATATTGCCGGTCGGTCAGTGACAATTGGAGATAGGCCCTGCCCACAGCACCACCCAGCAGTTGGGCTTCAGCGTCCATCTCTTCAGGCCGGTAGTACTGCAGACCGTCAGTCGTGATAAAGCGCGAAAAATCAGTGACCCAATTCGCAATCTGGGCATCCAGCCTCACTCGGTGAGCCACGTGAACGTCGTGAAACTCAAATTCGCTCAAGATGCGTTCTGTTAGCCGGTCATCCCCCAACTCCACAAACCGGTCCAGCAGTTTTTGCATGGTGTGAATTTGTTTTTGCCGGGTAGGTCCGTCAGGCGGCAGTTTGGCAAAAAGGCTACCATACCTTTCGACCACATAGTCCCGATGGAGGTCCACCTCATGCTGCAGCGCAGCAGATCCGCTCATGTCTCCTTTCCGGCTGAGGGCCATCAATACGCGATGAAATGCAACCGTCATGGGCATAAGTACAAGAGAGACCTTCCCTTCTTTTAAGAGGGACCCATGAAGATGATCAGGGTCATACATTCGGCGGCCCATATTGACCACGATTTCCTCTGCCGCGCGGGGGTCACGGGTATAAAGATCGGATAAGAACTTAGTGAGTTCCTCGGGAACCTCAAAAGCCGCTTTGCGCGAAATGGGCGTGGGCCGGGTCATGATGGTGGTCAGCCACCGCTCAATGAGCTCCTCGTTCAAGACCATGCTGTTGGTGGGTTTTAATGCCTTTAAATAGAGGTCCGCTGGGTTTTTGTTCCCGTTTAAGGACCGGAGATACCCATCGAAGTCCGCCCCGTTCAGTTTGTCATAGTCGATGTTTTGCAACGGTTGTCCCATAGCGGATAAAACCGAGATACACACCAGTTTTTGGCGCATTACATCCGGGATATCCGCCGGGTCATAAGTCCCCACGATTGCCAGCCCACTATTAGGGACTGCTGCCAGCTGAGGCAATAGGAGGTTTATGTCGGTCGGTTGTAGGATATGGTCCGAAAGCGACACGTTGTTGGGAAGGGCATCAACTGCATCTATAATCTGCTTGGCCGTCGGGGTTACGGGCTGTGCAAGCGGTGGGTGAAACACACTCAAAAACTGCCGTAACACACCCACATTGATGGCCTGCAGCTCTTCCGGGCTGCGGAAACGGGCCAGCGCGTTGATATCGGACTGGCGTTGTTGTTCATCCACCGTGCCCGTGCGCGCCAAGGGACTCCCCTCCCTCACGGCCGCGGCCGCACGTTGGTGAAACACCTGCGCCTGAAGCGCCTGGAATGCCTGATAGGCCGTATGCGGTACCGACGCATCCTGCTTGTGGATATGGGCGCTCTTAACGTCTCCCTGGAGCTTTAGCACATGGTCGGACAGGCTCTTGGTCAGTTCCGATAGATCTTGAATGGGCTTGCCGAACGCCAACTGGGACAACGCCACATCCAATTGCTGGGTACCCAATTGCAAATCCAGCATCAAGGCCCGGGCGGCAACGACCTGAGCCAATACGTTGACCTGAGCCAATACCTTTTGAAGGGGATGGTTCGGACGGTCCTCGCCCTCGGTCTGAAGGTGGTTCGCCAGAAGGGATAAAAACGACACATTTTCCGGAGCGGCCGCCCAGCGAGACCGGCCTACCATCTCGATCACATCTTGGAAGCGGCGGGTGTCCTTTGCCATGTCGCTTAATGTCTTCCTCAACGTGTTGCGATTCGGTTGGATCTGGAACACATCCATGTAGTCCGCGATCCGTTGCAAGTCTTGGCGCAATGCCCCCTTGCCGTGTCCAGATTGCTGCCAAGCCTCTATCAACGGCCGATACCGCTGCCAGGCACCTTCGGTACCAGCACTGGGCGCGGCATGTTCGACGATCCAATTTTGGATCTGTTGGACAGCATTGCGATAGTCCCCGGTCTGCGGGAAGGCATGGGTGTCCATGCCCAGTAAAACGCCCACCAACTGCAATTGTTGGTGCACCGTCCAATTCGTTTGCGGGTCTACCAAGCAGGTTTGGATGGCATTCGCTGCCCAGTCCATGCGAGCATCGCCATCCTTGGGCAAACTCCAGGCCAGGCGCACCATGACGTCAGGATGGTCTAGGGCAAGGCGGGTCAAGGCCGTCCGAGCAAAATCCTCATCGATACCCCCAACGACGTTGAGAAAGTTGGACAATACCCGCGGGTCCGAGGTATTGGCGAATGCCGTAATCATTCTCTCTCGGGCATCCGCATTCTGCAGGGCATCTTTTAGTTTACCGACTAGAAGCGCATCCTCGGGCTGTATAGCTGGAACCAGACCCGACAGACCCAGTAGCAATTCCGGATAGTCATTTAATACCGGGTCCATTTGCGGACCGATTTGTGGATCTGCCATCAGCTGCCGCAGCAGCGGCATAAACTGATCGTCAGTTTTCATGCGATCCAAAAGGCGGTAGATGCCTTTCCGGACACTCTCATCGGTTTTGGTAGATTCTCCCAGGAAGTCCAACACCATCGGCAAATTGTCTAGAGGAAGTTCGGAAACAAATGGCGCAATGACCTCGGGGCGTTGCAAGGCCGCCTCGAGTAACTTATGGAACGCACCTGGATGTTCTGCTCGTTTTCCCCAAGCCCGCTTCAGCACCAGACCCACCGTCGCATCGGAGAGCTGGCTCAGCTGAGCAGCATCGGGCTGCGTGACCAGCGTGGTTAACCGGTCCAGAATGGAATTTTGATCAACAACCGCCATATCAGGGTCCGCAAAAAACCGGTCTAACACACGAGGCCGTTCGCGGAAGAGCTGTGGAACCAGCTCATCGACAAGGTTGGTATTTTGACCCACATTGACCCTTAAAAAAGCACCCAATGACCACTCGTTTGCCCGGGGAATAAGCTGTGATAATGCAGATCTGAGATCTTCTGGGTTACATGTCCGACTTACACCACCCCTATCGTTAGCGATCCAACATCCCAACATATTGAGCAATCCCGACGCTTGCTGCTGGCCGGTTTCAGAAGCGGCCAATTGTATCCATTTCTTCGCCAAAGCATCTTGCATCTCTGCCCGGATGGCATGTTGTACAACAGGAATAAGCCCGGAAAGAGGTAGCTTGGCTAAACGATCCAAATGGTGATCAATAGCATAGGCCAATACCGCATCATTGTTTTGGATACCAGCTAAAAAGTCATCCTCGGTCGCCGTGGATACCCATTCTTGTATGGCGCCTTGGAGAACTGGAGAACCGAGGTTTATTTGTTGAAAGACCGGAAGAGAATCAACCGTTGTAAAGGCTTTCATCCGATTGGTCAAAAAGCCAGACAATGCGGTTTTCATATCTGGACTTAAAGGAGACTGATCCAATTCCATTAGCGCACCAGAATAATAATCTCGGTTAACCGTTGCAGGTGCATTGTATAGATCGGTAATCAGAGCATTGAATGTAGCAAGTTCATTGGTATAAGGTTGTAACCCCGCTTGAACCTGAGCCAACCCTGCTCTGGAGGTATTTAACAACGCCTCCATCTCACCCCGCAACCTCAAATCTTGCACACGGTTTAGGCGATCCTCGTGCGGCTGGAGCAGCTGCGGGACCGCCAGATTGGCTGGCGGGGATTGACGAATGGCGTCGAGCAAGAATTTATAGGTTCCCGCCAACCGGCCCAGACGCAGATCCGCTGCTTCATCGGTAGTCCCCGATTTCTGTCTTTCTTCGCGGTCTTTTTCGGCTTCTTCGAAATTTTTGACAATGCTAGTCAAGGCCATGAGGGCTATCGCCGCAAACTTCTGGCCCCAACCTTCATTTCCGCGGCCTGCATGATGAATGGCCGTGGTCAAATGCGGCGCCTGGGTAAACATGCGGTTCAAGATATCTTGAGAGAAGGGATCCCCCTTTTTTACCAACTCCACGCCAAATTCGGTGAGGGCTTTGTCCACCTCGGTGGTCAGGGACTGCAACGCCGCAGTTTGTGGGGACAGCGGCCCTAGGGCTCCCTGCGCATCATTGAGCACATTCGAAAATCCCAGAACGTGATCCAAATTGAACTGATCGGGGGTTACATTTTGCAGGTCACGGATACGGTCCGAAAACCGGGCCAGGGCCGGATCTTGCGCCAGGTTAGACAATCCGTCCAACCCGGATTGGTAGCTGGTCCACACCCGCTCACGAACCGCATCGGTACCCAGGTTCATCAAGTCCTCTTTGGTAATACTACTTATCGCCAGACTTTGGATGGCTGAGGGTTGGGTGTTTAGCCATGGGTCAAAAGCAGCAAAAGCCTGATTTGGAGGGAATGCTTTCGAGAGGGCCGTGCGCAAGGCCCCAGCACCGGTCGGGGTTGCAGCCATCATTTCCTCTATCATCCGGTCGACAAAGTCCTGGGGTTGCAGTTGCTGACTGAGATTTTGCAGAATGTGATCCATTTGGGCCGGATTATGTTGATTTAAAATTTGGGCAATCGGGCCGAGAGCGCCACGAAGTTCGACAGAAGGTGGCTGTTCTGCAGACAGCTGAACACAGAAATTACCAAAATTGTGAAGTGCTTGCCCTCCTACCGCAAGAGGCCTGGGGTCACCAAGCTCTCCCAGACGCTGGACCAGTTCACGAAGCGAGCCCGCATGTGTTTGTGGATCCGCAAGCCAACCCATAGCGGTTTGCGCAGCCATTCGCCGGTCCTGTAGGTCGGCAGGATCAAAAATATCGTCCAATACCCTGGCACCCGGCGATAACCCAAGGTCATGCAAAGGCAGAACCTGCGGCCGCTGTGCCAAGGTACCCGTGGCATTAAACGCCGCTGTGTAAGGCGTGACCAATTTGGCAGGCAAGTGGCTCACCAATGCGCCCGTGGGATCGGCCAAGGGACCCAGCACCCGGGGCATAAATTGCCGCGAGGCCACCTCTGCCAGCAGACGGGGATCATGGTGTTGGATCGCATCCAAACCCGTTCGCAGTTCATTCAATTGATGGGCATCAAAGCGCGTTTCCATATCCCCTAACACCTGAGTCAGGACCGAGACCCGGGTCGTCGGTGGCAGACTGTCCAATACAGCCGTGGTTAACTCGCCATGGCCGGACTCTATCAACTGCCGGACCACCCGAACCTGACTGTTAGTCTGCAAAGACCCCATCATATGCCGGGCCACAGGGCTGCTGTTAAGGTGATCCGCCAAGCGTAAAACATCCGCTGCCGTCGGATATGCCCCCGTGACCAAGTCGTTTACAACTTTGGCATCTTTTACCGTGTTATATAGCAATTTCTCTAATTTACCCAAACCTCCCAATTGTTCGGGTGAAGCGCCATTTAGGGCACCAGTCGCAATGGCTCTTACTCTGTCGGGCTTAATATTCCCTGCGGCCGCAAGCGCTTGTACGCTGGGTAGCGCGAGAATATTGTCCACATCAAACTGGTTTGCAGCCAATGCCCTTCCAATCCCATCCCGAATCCCGAAAATCGAATTTGGGCCAGTGGCCGCGTCGAATGCCGCCTCGGCGTCTGGCTGACTGTCCAATAGTGTTTTGGAGCGTTTCATTAGATCCTCAGGTCTATCGAGGAGAGTATCAAACATCATCCGCCGCATGACGGACTGAGGTCCGGTTCTCACGCTGATGGCCTGGGTAACGAATCTGGCCGTCTGGAAATCGCGGACAATGTCGGTTACCGCCCCCCGTACCCACCCCGCGGAGCGGGCATCTAGCTTACTGGTGGCCGCCGTAATGGCCGCTTGTAGCTGGGGCATGGTGGATGCCGCCATGATCTGCTTTGCACTTTCCGCGGCACCGGTGGGGTCCCCCAACTGGGTCAGCATCTTCGCCAGCGCAGTTTGGATGCGTTCTCCCTGCTCTTTAATCACTACCTTGGATCCCGTTACTGAATGAGCCCGATAGGCCCTGAGCTGCTCTTCGGTCATCCCGGCTCCAAACTGTCCCACTTTTTGTTGGAGTCTCCCCAGCGCCCCTTCAGCCTCAGTCAGCAGATGTTGTCCGGCCAGCCGAGCCTTCTGATTCCAATTCATCAATCGCATGTCCCGACCTGCACGCCCAAACTGGCCTACAGCACCGGGGGTGGCGGTGGAGGGATCCGAGACGATCGTTGCAAGGGGATTGAAAGCTCCCTCCCGGGGGAGCGGCTGCGCACCTTCATCGATGCGCTTGAGACAGTTTGCCAGACTGGCACTGCGTTCCCCCTCGTTGGCAAATCGCATCCCAGTCTGCAGCTCGGTCATCCGGCGTCGGAAGGTCGGATTTTGGGTCAGATCAATTCCGTTCTTGGATAAAAATGCCACCATATCCTTTAAATGCTTTTCAGGGACTTTAGCCCCGGCATAGACCATCATACTGATGTCATCGGCCAAGGCAGACCCCAACACGTGGTCTTTGGCCATAGTTGAAAGGCTATCGTAGGACAGGACTTTGTCGCCCTTCATGGCCTCCCTCGCCCGTTTGGCAACGTCGGAAAAATCCGTTCCGGTCGTCTTGCCCAGCGCGGAGAAATACCGATCGATTTCATCGGGGTTTTGGATCAGCGTGTCTATGTCAATGCCCAGTTTCTGGTTGGCTGCATCCATTTTGTCCGTCAAGCGTTTTGCGTTTTTCCCATAAAACGAATAGGTGCTTTTGTACAAGGTTTGGTGATCGTAAAGGACACGTTTATCAAACCCGGTTCGCCCCGTCATACCCCACATTTCCTGGCTCAATTGGCGCCAGTTGCTAAACTGACCCGGAATACCCAGAAGGGTCTTGAGCTTGGTTTTAAATTGGTTTCTGCGAAAGGTGGTTTCGTAGTCTTTGGCGCGCTCCGCGGCTTCCATCAGACATCCCATGCGCACCGGATCTGCCGCATGCATTTGGTCAAACGCATCTCGCACCCGCTCCACAATATCTGCATCGCCGCGCCCTGCCCATTTAAGCTTGCCGTAAATGGTGGTCGATCCCAACATATTCCACGCCAGGCCAGGCTTACGCATGGCCACCGACGCCTGGGGCATTTTTTCCATAAACCGCAACATGCCTTCGGCATCCAACTTGGTAACGCCATGGGCATCGGGGGGGGAGGTGAAGGCCTTGACCACCAGCTCCATTTTTCCCAACGGGCTGGAGTCATCTGCAGCCAGTACGTTGGCAGCCAGCTGGCGAATAGTGTCATCCGAGCTCCGCATCAGCTCGGCATACAGCCCGGTAATGCGGGCAGCGGATCCACCACCATCGCGTAAAGCTACCGTTTCACGACGGGATACGGTGGCCATGATCTGAGCCAAATCTTTGGTGATGTTATTGATTTGGGCATCGGTGAAGCCCGTCATCAATGCGCTCAACTGCGACATCACCTGGGCACGGGTGGCCTCATTACCTTCGGACGCCAGGATGGCGACAAAAGATCCCGCCGTCGAAGAGGTGTAGTTTTGGAAAAAGTCGCTGAGAGGGGTATTGAATCCGGACATATTCAGGAAGGCTACTTTTAACTGGCCTCTCAAACCGCTGGCTTGCAACGCGCCCTTTTCCTCGTCTGCCAAGATCTTCAATGCCTTTGCGTACGTTGTTTTTTCCTTCATAAACGCCACGAGCGCGGCCTGTTGGGCCTCTGAAGAAAGGCCTTCCAGATTGGGAAAGGCCGGTTCACCGTCCTGCAGCACTTTTGTCAGGGTCCGGCCGTCGCCCATATCCTTATTAAGTTTCGCCGATGCGTCGTAGTCTTTGGTGTCTGGGCGTTTTTGGACACGGGCCATAGCACGGTCGACAAGCCGTTTCCCCACGCCCCGGCCCACATTCTCACCCACTTTTACGCTTAAGCGGTCCGCATCCCAAGTTGCCGATGTCACGATACCGTGACGGAGCGCGGCTCCGAAATTTTTTCTGCCCACCATCTTCTCGTTCATCACATTCCGCATAAAGCGCTGATAGTCATTCATCGCAGCTTGGAACGCCTCGGGGGTTTTTGCGGAAATGGCTTTTTCCAGTAGCTCCGTGGCCTTGTTATTCAACCACTCACCCTTGGGGGCTGCGCTACTGCCACCCTGCTTTTTGACCTGCCCCGCTAACTTTTCCAGAGCCGCTTTTATGGCATTGGCAAAAACAGAGATGTTTCCTGCGATCTTGGTCCAAAAATCCGTCATGGTATTTGCGTTTTGCGCTGCAAAAAGCGAGCGGTACCAAGAGGCCTCCATGGCACCCACCGCGATGGCCGCAGCTCCGGTAGGGGTAGCCGAAGCCCCCATCATGACGCCGATCTCCGCCCCGAATTGGGCCGCCCGTTGGCCATTACGGCGATACTGCTGGGCCGCCTCTTTTATTTTCTGGGTAAATACTTCATGCAGAATCGTTCTGACGAGGTCCTGGATCAGGGCCATCGTGACATTTACGATAATGGCCACCGCTCGCTTGGCCCGGCTGGCATGCCCCGCAGCAGTTGCCGATGGCGATGGCCCAGCCGCGGAGGGGGTGGTCGTCGTGGTGGCGGGTGCAGGCACGGCATCCGCTGCCACAGTGGTGGCTGTCGGCGTGCCATCCGCTGCCGCCACATCCGCTGCCACGGTCTGTCCGGTAGACTCGACGCCCTTGGTGGATGTTTTGGCTGTAGCCGTCGATCCCGCACCCAAGGTCGCCATCTGGATAATAAACATAATAATGGCCACGACCAGCTCGATACCGGCCAAAACCGCGTCTCGCCGGCTGCTGTAGCGTTCGTTGGTAATACGGTTGATCAGTTCGTCCTTGGCCTGGATATTGGCAAACTGAAATTCCGAAACGCTTTGCTGGTACTTCACCATGTTGCTCAATACACCCATGGGCAAACCGGCCACGCCGCCCCCGGACAAAGCGCTCGCCACATCCGTGATCATGGCAAGTACCGTCTCTACCGCCCGCAAAATGGCGGTTCGCACCAGTTGGTTATTGCGAATGGCGATCTTGGTAGCAGCCCAGTTTTCCCAGTTCATATTGACACCGGCAAATCCATTGGTGGAGTTGCCATACATCACACGGCGGTCGGACCGGTTTTCGTACAACGATCCGATTAAGCGAAAATCTTCCGTAACGTTACCGATAGCCGCACTGGCTGATTCAAAGAATCCATCTCCTGTGGGCGTATACACCGTTTGGGTAGAGGACCCATATACCGAACCCAAGGTCGTAGCATTGCTCTCTAGCGGGGCTATCGCCCACCCGTGAGTCCCGGAAAAGATGATATTCGAGAGCGGCTTGCCGATGGCAGAAGTCAGCATGAATCCGAACAACATGTTGTAGTCCGAACGGGCATATTCCATGGACGCATTAAACTGCATATTGTTGAGTTCTCCACGATCCGTGGCCAACATCTTCATATAGCCGAGACTTTCCATCCCCAGCTGACCGTGCCGCTCTACCGCGGCCTGGGCATAGTTTGCGGAGTCCAGTGACATCGTCGCCCGTCCTTTTACTTGCGCGGCAACTGACATGATCATGGAGGCAACATAGCTTTGTGCAAACGCGCGGGCAAATCGTCGCATCTGGATATCGGCCAAGCGTTTTGCCGCTTGATTGAAAAAGTCATAGTCCACGCCCCCCGCGAGGTTCCCCCCCGTCGTACCCGCAGACGGGGCCACGCCGTCGCTAACACCCGGACGAATGACAGTGCCAGAGAGCCCGTAGGCAGAGTCCCCCGTCGCGATCAAGTCGCGGTTAGAGGCCTCCCGCAAGATGTTGAGTTCTTCCCATTGGTCATACAGGTCGGGTTGGGTTTGACGATTATAAGGGTTGGCTGCCGCCAACCCAAAATTCGAGCCTCCCAGGGCACCTGGGTTGCAGTTACCCGAAGAATAGGGGTTGTAGTTGTAGTTTTCCCGGATCGCATTCGCAGGACCTGCCGTCTGGCCCACGCCAGGCCATAGGTTCCAAAAAGAGTTTCTAAATTGCACATTTTTTTGGTATCGGGTTTCGGCCACGCGGGTATTGGTACGATTGGCCCAAACCAACTGGTTCAGGTCAAAATTGACCAATTGCATCACGGTGCTGAGCATACCAAATCGTTCTTCGATAATGTCTTTTTCCTTGCCGCCCCACTCCGCTTTTTGACGTCCGGCCATATCGGCAGCAGCGGTGCGGATGGCATCTGCGATGAGCATCTGAACCATGACCCAGGATCGGATGGCCTCCTGAGCCAATTGCAGGCGGATGCGAATTTGCATTTGGCTATTGCGGTTGATGGATAGGCGGCCTCCTCCGACATTGATCATTTGATTCTCCAGGTTGATCATGTCGTTCATTGCCGCTCGTTCAGCATTGAGGTTGCGGCGCAATTGACGCTCCGCATGGGTTAGCCCCGGTGCATTTTCATCCAACGCCGGAACCCCATATCCCGCATTGAGCAGTTGCTGGTAGTTGGCCTGATTCAATTGATCCGGGGCAGCTTCTTGGGCCGTGCCGTTCGCCAAATCCCGGCTGCGGGCAGACTCCCCGATGCCAAATAACCCCGCCACAAAACCACACACAATGGCGATAACACCCACAACGGCAGCGGCTACCGCACCCACTCCCGACATCGCCAACCCCGCAGCAACAATACCCAGCACTAAAGCAATAGCATTAAAAATGCTTTGGAAAGCCCGCAGGATCCGCCGTCCCAAGTCTTGGAGCTGATGAAGTTCTATTTCCATACTCTTGATGGTATTTCGAAGGCTCATTTCAGTTTGGGAATAGGTTTGTACCTTGCTCAGCCAGGTTTGCTCGAGGTTCATGCGGGCTTGCTCAAACGAATAGGCGGCCATTCCGACCTTTTTGCCGGATGTGACTTTCCGGCCTGTGCCCGCCGCATCAGCCAGCTCCTGGGCCGCACCTTCGATCGTCGTGATCAAAATTTCTTGAACCATAAACCAGGCTTTGCGATGCTCGTTCATGATTTGAATGGATTGACGGGTATTGGCAAACAAGCCTGAATTGAATCGGTTGTACCCTGCACTACTGCCCGCGGTGGTATCCACATGGCCATCGGCCGAGAAAACGGCATTCGTTCGGATTTGGTCTCGGGCGGACTGTTGATTGATCGTGCCTGTCTGATTAAAGGCACCGCCCAAATTGTTGGCTTGGCTGCCGTCAGCCAGATATTCGGCGCCCAGCATCTGGATGCGGGTGTTGGTCACGGACCGGCGGTTGGTTTGCACGATATTGGCATAGGCCGTCGTGGCAGCAATCTTCTCCATTTGTTTTTGAATTTTATCTTCATCCGCTAGCCAAATGTCTTTGCATGCCGAATTCATGCCGGAGTGGGCTTCTTCAATCTCCTCCATCGCCTCGCGGTATTCGGCCTCGTTGTAATCGTCGATGGCCTGGACAAAAAGATCCTGCATTTGGCCACTGGTCTCACTGACTTTGCTGGTATATTCACCAAACTTTTCTTGGACCTTTTTGCGCGCAGCCGAATGACCTTCCCCATACACACCGGTCATGTCGAAAGCCGATTTTTCGATAATATCGGCGACCAGATACGCAATCGACATAAACGTGGTCAAAATCTGCATCTGCATCAAGATGCGCTGATAGTCGGTTTGGATGCGGTCATAGTTTAAAAGGCGGTACCGGGTATTTCCTGAAGCAGGCGCGTAACTCCAATAGGGGCTGTTGGTGTTTTCGGTGTTGAGATTATTAAAGTAATTGTTAATGTTGGTCTGGAGGTTGCCAAACGAATTGGCCCCGGAAAACATGGCTGCCTCGATTTGCCGGAGCAGCGGAGGAGTCGTATTTTGCGAGGCAGTCGAAAAGCCGAGCAAGTCGTTTTGAGAGATGCCATCGCCCAAAACGGTGCCGTTGACCGAATAGGTGAAATAGAGCCGATACAGGCTGGATACGGTGGGTGCCGGCGCCTCGCTGACAGAGCCAATGACTTGACCCGTGGTCAAGTCCAGCGCGTGCACATTCCCTTGCGAATCGGTGTAGTTCAAGACGGTATGGCCCACTCCGGTATTCGTATTCAGATAAGCGGCCACCGAAACACGGCCTGCCGCCTCGGGGCCCAAGGCCGCAGCTGCCAGGCTGGCAGCCAGATTGGTCAGATCCTCGCAGTCGCCACCGCCCCGCAAAATCGTTTCTGCCGCAGTCGACCAATGGTCTTGGGCGTCGGCTTGGTATTGAAAATGGCTGACGACGTGATTGTAAATGGCCGTCATGATCTGGTCTTCGGTCAGGCCCATCATGCCGTTGGGAGGTGGGAAAATCTCCTGCAACAGAGACACCACAGCCGGGTCATCGGGATCGATAAACGTATGGGATTGGGTGAAATCGATAGCCGGGGGTGGCAGGACCAAATTGGAAACCACATCCTGAAATCGGATGGTAGTGGAACCCGCCAAATTGGGCCGGGAGAGTGCAGTCGGTAACGTGCTGGTATCGATATAAGACGCCGCGGAAAACGGCACCACATTTCCGTTAAGGTTCACCGTTAGGACTTGTCCGTCTTGTAATTGAACCTGGATGCCCTGCTCGACTTGTCCGAAGTGGGTAACCCCCGAGAACAACTGAGACCCGGCAATCGTCCCGTCCAGCCGAAGCCGTTCGGCCACTTGCGCCTGCAGATCCCGAATCTGAGTGGGCGTGAGCTGACCACGCAGGGCTTGGACCGACTGGAATGCCCGCCCCAAAATCCCCGCCGGGGTGGTATCGCCCGAAGCATGGGCTTGATTGACGATGACAGTGACAAAGGAGGCCAGAGAAGGGGCATGGCTTGATGCCTGCAGCGCCGAATTGGCAATGGACTGATTTTGTGCCGTGGCCGCTGAGGGGGTATCCAAAACCAAAGCCCCCACCTTAACCGTTCCAGTAATTGCGCCGTCTTCTTCGTCAACCAGATAGCCATGATCCCCGTCAGACAGCTTGCCCACTGCCTGGGTCGCCCGCGATACCATGTCGGCTATCGTGCGGTTGGCGATGGTGTCTCGAAACGAATTGATGTCCGCCAAGCGTATTATCCCCTTTGATTAGGTCGACTGATCTATGATCGGCATTTCAAAGGCAGATTCTTGCATCGCGATCCATTGGTTGTACGGGTCCAAATAATCCTTCATATCTGCAGACGGCGAAATGGTCTTTTCCACCACAAAATTGACAATGGCCGGCGTCACCATACTGGCAAAGGGGATGCCGTCTTTTCCCTTGATCTTGACCAGCATCACGGGCCGCTGATGTTTGATGGCCATCATCAGTGAAAACGGGATGGGTCCCAGACCCACCCGCGCCCTTGCGCCCTCGACCAAGTTGAACCCCCGGGCCAGGTAGGGCTCCACGAAAAACGACTGATGTTGGTAGTCATGGATGGAAAACGGCTGGGGTTCGCAATACCCCATGATGTGGGTCAAAAAGTCCCGATCCGATTTCGCCACCGACCGCATAATGGCCCGCATGACAAAAAACAACGGGCAATTGGCATAGCGTAGTTGCGTCACACGAGACGTAAACCCCGGCGGAACCATCACCAGCTTTTTGTAGCCCAGTGCAGTGAAACCCAGCAGATATTCCACCGGGTCCTCGTAGGCGAATAGAATAATGGCCCCCTTCGCACGGGTCAGCGCCGGATCCCGCCGGACAAAAATGCTGTTAAAGGCAAAATACAGCCAGAGCCACCTCCGGTAAAACCGCGACAGGCGTTCGTGGTTGCCGGTAACCCGGTACATGATCCACATCGGCAGATAGGTCCCCCCAAAAACCAATACAAAAGGCACATGCTGCAAAAACAGCAAATAGGTAAAAAGGGTATCTGCTACCGTCCGCCATAACCAGGTAAAAATCATGACAGCAGATATCCCACCAGGACCTTCAGCACCAAGATCAAGCCAATCACCAGACCGATAATGGTCGGCAATACCCGTAAAAACCGGCAAAAATAGAGCCGGACCAGGTCTTCGCGTTTAATCCGGTAGGTCATCGCTGGGCCTTTCTTTTTCCTCCAGGCGCACATTGAATTGTCCTTTTTTCTGATGGGCCGCGATTTGGGCCTGGATCCGGGCTTCGCGGTCAGCTTGCGTGGCGGCCGGTCCGGCGGGTGACACACCCATCGGCAAATCCGGCGTAACCTGCCCCCTCGCGGGCGCTGGCGGTGCCATGGCGGCGGCCGGGGAGGCCGGCCGTGGCGCAGCCGGTGGCAAGGGGAAGGGCTGGCTGGGCAATGGCGTGGGGACCGCTTTGGGTCTGCCGTAGCCCGCCAGGATTGCCTTGGTTGGGGGATGGGATTTCAGATGGCGGTCAAAGTCTGCCGTAATCTGGTCCACCTGCTCCGAGAGGGTACCGGTCAGATCCTGGGTGAAGCGCTGACCCTGTCGGAGATCGGTTTGGTGTTCCACATACCATTCCGCCATTTTGAGCAAGGCCTGCTGTTCGGCCAGCACCTCGGGACCCGCTCCCCTTTCCCGCAGGACAGCGGCCTCTGCCCGGGCTTGGCGAATGGCCTCGTCCATCGGGCCGGTCATGGCTCTCTCACTTGTTTGAAATATTGGGTCATAGCCGCGTCGGTTTCTAGTGTTGCCAGTAGCCGGTTTTTGGTCAGGGCTTTGCTGGCCCACTGCAGCCGGATCTGGGATTCATCCACTACCATTTCGGCCACGCGCTTGGCCTGACGGGACAGCCGGATGCGCGTCACCGTGGTCAGCACAACCCCGATCCACATCGCCAAAACAGACACCCATGCAAGCCACGCGATCATGTCCATTATTGTACCTCACTTTACACGAGTCGAGCGTGGGTTAAAACCGCCATCTCAATACATCGGTCCGCGGGAATACATCGGTCGGAGGGCAGTCGCAGCAGGCTGGCTCCGAATTCCGATAGAGATGTAATATTTCTGTAACAACTCCATCCCCGGATACTCCGGCAACCTTCCTGGGATATCTGGTTTCCAATCTCCGCTGACAAGGTAAGATTTAAGATTCGCCAGCTGACGGTCCGAAGCCCGGGTATCCATGGCCTCCAAGGTCGCACCGACCCGCGCTATTACGCCTTGTTCCCAGTCGCGCACTGCCGGCGCCTTCAAGTCGGAGCCATCCGGCAAAGGAATACCCGCTTCCTGCATTGTGCGTAGGGCATACGTCAGGCGGTCAATATTATTGCAAAAGCTCATATGTTGGGGCACCTGCAGCCGCGCAACACGCAGATGGGCTTCCATTTCCGCCATCATTTCCGCGCGCTGTTGGGCTATTTGTCTCTCGAACGCTTGAAGGTCGGTCTCCCGCTGTTGCTGCAATGCGGCCAATTGGGTTCGGAGATCGGCATTTTCTGTTTGTAGTCTAGCGTTTTCCGGTCGGAGTACGTCATTTTCTTCCCTGACCGGTCTCAGCTGTGCTTGACTCTCAGTCAGCTCTCTTTGAAGTCTTTCAAGGGTCTGTTGTAATGCCTCGTTTTGTTGTTGTGCAGCTGCTAATACTTTGTCAATTCGTTGCTGCGCAGCCCGGGCATCGGTAAGTTGTTGTGTCAATTGGTCTCTCTCTTTCTCCGACGCCCGCAAGCGAACTGCAAGATCCGCGTTGGTGGTGTCCACATCCGTTAACCGGCGTACCGCTGTTTCCGCTGCTTGCAGCTTGTCAGTTTGCTCAGCCATTTGCTGTTTCAAATCAGCCAGTTCAACAGCAGCCTTATTCGCAGCGGCCTCAGCTGCTGCGTGTTGCTGTTCCAGCTCGCGCTGATGTTGGGCAGCGGTCGTATCTTTTTCTTGTACTAACTGTTCAAGGTGGACAGAAAGGTCTTTAGCCTGCTGTTCCGCTGCACGTTGGGCTTGTACGACTTCCCGAATTCGTCCGTTCAAGGCTTCGTTGTCACTCCGCACAGTGGCACTATCATTTCGAGCTGTGGCCAATTCCCTTTGAAGTAGCGCCAAAGTATGTCCAGCAGAAGCGGCTGTTGCCCGCGCGGCTGCCCGCTGCATAACGAACCGTGCATTTTCTGTTGCAGATCTGGCAGCCTGCGCCTGTACTGCTACAACTTGTTCGGCAATAACGCTATATCTCACTTCTCTCTCTTCGATTTCAACTTGAAGCTCGTTAATTTGCCTGTGATATTCTTGCTGTTGGGTTTGCACTGTCTCCTCTAGTTTAGTAGCCCGTCCCCTCGCTTGATCCACTTGCTCTCTGACGCCCTCAAGCGCTGCCAGTTTAGCTTGAAGCACTCTTATTTCGTCGTGTTTGCCACTCAGTTCGTTCCGTATTCGATCCAAATCTTCTTGCAGAGCCTTAATGGTTTGGTGAGCTTTATCAAGTTGCTGGGCTATCTGCAGCGTCTGCCAGTCCGTTTGGACCCCAACATCTGCCAGCGTTAATCCCCCATCTCTTTTGGGAGAGAAGTCTGCATCTCGCAGCTCGTCCCCAAGAGATGCGCCTGAGGTATCTACCTCAGGCCGCTGGTCTGCAGCTTGCGCTTCAGCCCATTGCCTTTCAAGGGCTGCTTGAAACTGCTGTGCTAGTGTGACTTTCACCTGGGCCTCTTCCAACCGATGTTGCAACTCCGTTACTTGTTCCTTGAACAGAAGCGCCGATTCAAGTTCTCTGGTTAGTTTGTTAACTGCCTCTTCAAAGTTGCTCGCTTTCGATATCAACTGTGCATGTTTAAGTTCTAAATCGCGCAGCCGGCTATTAGACTTCCTCAACTCCTCCGAAAGGCTATCCCTCTCCCTCTCGGTTCCTTTAAGTCTGGCCAGAAGCGCACCCTCTCTCTGCTGTGCCTCCCGCCGCGGAGTCAGCACTTGTTGGCGAAGCTCGTCTATTCCCAGTTCACGTTCGCGTAGCAATTGAGTGCTGTCGGCCAGCCTACGTACCAAGGCTTCGTTTTCACGTCTACTCGCCACAATTAGAGCCGCTTGTTCTTGGACCTGAGCCTGAACCTCTTCCAAATTGATCTCAGTGTTCGCGACGAGCTTCTCCATCTGTTGGAGGGTTCTCCGAAGGGCTGTTACTGTTTTTTCAGCTGTCTCCGCCCTTTCGGTCAATGTGGCGTTGGCGGCCTTTTCATCTTCTAGCGCTCGTACTACCCGTTCCAAGTCACTAAAGACAACCTGTGCTTCTTGAAGGCCCTCTTCTAACGCCGCATTACGATCACGCAGTTTCTGACTTCTAGTTTCTACTTCCTCAACATGCTGTTTCGCAACCGTTACAACTTTCATGATCAGCTCACGGATCACGTCCGGGTTTACACCGGTCTCTCTGGCAAGCGCAGAGATGGCGGCCTCGGTCCCATCATTAACACTGCTGGGTTCCTGCTCCTCTTCCCATGCAAGCCGAGTCGATGGTCTCTGTGATGCAATCTGCTCGGCTATCGTTTTGCCATCGGGCAACGACACTTGTTCCAAAAGCCTTTTTTGTATCAAAGCCTGCCTCATTAACCCATCACGTTCATCTAACTCGGCTTGATAATGGGCTGCTCCAATCTGTCCTATCAAGGCTCGACATAAGGTTGTTCTCTCACCGGGAATTCCCAAATCGGTAGGATATTGCGTCATGAGATCATTAAGTATTTCCAGCCGTTCGGTAGAAGATTGACGTTTCTTATTGTCAAGTACCTCCCCGAGGTTCCGTCTAAATTCGTCATTATCCCGCTTGGCATTTTTCATATGAGCCAAAAGACGGTTGACAGTACCAAGCTCCGCTATGAGCATCTCCGCTAGCTTATTAGCCGTGCTAACTCCTGCTTTTCGAAGTATTTCCTGAGCCATGGTAACAGGATCGAATGTTCCCTTTTGACATGCCTCCCATACTAGTTGCGCATAGCGTTCCAAATTCTGATCCATTTCCTGTCTGATTTTTCTTCCATCTTCTGTAAGGTAAGGGGATGTAGTACCCGATACGGTCCTGGCCACCGGCTCCGAAAGAGAAAGTGCCCCACTCCCGATGATGAGGGGTGCATTTAATGGATTTAATGGAGAAGAAACTGCCATTCGTCTTAGCATCTCAACCCCTTCTCACCAACGTGTTCGCACACGCACAACGTGACCGACAATACTGCATTCCACGTTATCGTCAGATAGGCAAGCGAACTTGCAGGAAAACTAGGCTTCGGAGACGGGCGAAAAGAAGTCGAAAATCGCCGCCCAATAGTCCGGTGCTTTCACGCGGTTGAGGGGTTCCACCCACCGGTACACCAGATTGGACGCACTTTCCCGCTTGATCTCGGCCTCCTTGCCCAGGTTATGGACCAAAAATAAAATCAATAAACCATTGACCGTTGCGATGTCCGGCACAGCTGCCACCGCCATCAGTCGGGGCAAGGACCGTTCGTGCCACGCACGGATAGCCGCATGCACGGCCGGCCATTGCGGTGTGCCATAGGCGGCATCAGACCCCAGCCATAACACAATAAACAACGCATAAAAATAGTCAAATAACGGCGGTTGATCGACCTGGTAGTCTTCCCAGTCCATCACCACGATAGCGTCTTGGTTCCACCCGATATTGTAGGGGTTGAAATCCCCGTGCAGGCCGGCCAGCGGCACCTGGGCGGACACGACCTGGGCCAAATCTGCCCGAAAGGCCTCATACACCTTTTGCAAAATGTCGGTCACATAGGCCGAGTTGGGAGATACGCGGGCAAATATGCCTTCGGTCCAGGCGGTAAAAACCGCGGCATCCAGCCGCCCACTCCCTCGCGACCGCTGGGTCCAGCGTACCAGCCATTCCGTCACGCGGTCGGCACGTGCGGCATCAAACTGGCCGGTTTTGGCCTCCTGGGTAATCTGCTGGTACCAATGGATATGCGGCAGGTAGGACGCCACCACCCAGAGCCGGCTATCGGCATAAAACATGCCCAGGGGTCGGGCCACAGTATCGCCCAGGCCCATTTCCCGGGCCTGTCGGAGGGCATGGACCTCGTTTTGCAGGCTGGCCTGGGCCACCGCTGAGGCAGTCTGACCAAATTTCATGACGGCCACTGGCCGGTCGTGATCACAAACGGTCAGAACCAGGCACCGGTGGGAGGATTCTTTGCGAATTTCATTGAGAAAAAACCCCATATCGGCAGGCCAGGTGAGTTCCACCTCTGCCGCATGGGCGCGCAGGATGGCTTCGATTTCGGGCATTTTTTGGACCGGTCTATCCGTCATGGCGTTTTCGGTGGAGGCCGCCACCCTGGCAGACGTGGTTAAACCAAAACAGGCATTGATCACAGGCCAAAAATGACGGCACCACAAACCGCAATTGCGCCTCTCGGTCTGCCAGCATCCGCCGCGCCAGTTGCGGGGTGGGAAACGAGCTACGATCCCAACGTTCGGTAAACGCGGGGTCCCAATGGGCAAGTTTGCCATCCGGCAGTATCCGGAACCACCCACCCTCGCCCACAAACCGAAACACGGTTCCCGATGCGTTCAGCACGTCCAGCTGGTCGGTATTAAATTGACACATCACCACCAGGTCCTCGATCACGGTTTTGTACCCCGCTCCAAAGGCCACGGATACCAAGTTGATGATCGCGGGGGTGAGGGCCTTCAGGCCGGTCAATGACTTATCTTGGGCCACCCGGACGCGTAAGACGGGATACAGCTTCAACTCCCGCAACAGCGGCAGAAGGTAAATGAAGTTTTCTGCGGGATCATCCAAGGTCACGGAGAGCGTAACCCGGGTATACCGTTTTTCGGAAAAGGTTCGCAAATGGGACTCCAGAGCCTCCCAGGCCGCCTCCGAATACCGCTGTGGATTTTGAAGCAACACCTCGGTTTCGGAAAAGGTTCGCATGATCACCTGCCGCAATTCAGGCCGAAAGAGGCCGTTGGTGCGCAAAATGGCATAGCGCCGCGGCGAAATCAGCTGCTCGCACAGCTGGATAACAGCGGGGTTTTGGGTGGGCTCTACCCCTTCAATGACAAGCTGAATTGACGGCGGTATCCAGGTCAAGTCGTCCGCAAACGTCTGAGGAGAAAGTTGGCGGTATCGCGAGCCGTCTTGGTCATTCCAGACGATAGCGATCATCGTTGCGAATGGTTTCCAAAAAAGTCGCGGTTTTTCCCAACAATTGCCCTGCGACTTCCAGCAGGATGATTTGATCCTCTCTGGGCTGGGCCAAGAGGGTCCGAAAATCCGCGTCCAGCCGCGTCAGATCGTCATGATAATGTTGCAGTTCGTGCTTTAACGCGGCATAGGCCGTGCGCTGCGGCTCGGGCAGGGGATGTTGCACGATGTGGGATACACTGGCCTGAAATTCGGCCACCACGCGGCGGTACTTGTCCACCGTCTCCATCGTGGACCGGATCAAGCCTGCAATCCGGTCGACCACGTCCCGAGAGATCGTCTCGCCCATTACGAGACTTTGCTGATGAAGTCGGTAATCACCTTGTTGATCGTCGTCAGCGACGACAGCACCGCGTTATACCCCCGCTGTAGCTGAATGCCCAGCACGGTGATATCGGCAGGGTTCACGTTCGATGCCTCTGCCGCAGTGCCTTGGACGGTGGAAAAACCGGCCTCACCGGACCGGCCATACGCGATGGGGTTTCCCGATCCTGTAGTAGGCGAATACGCACTGCCTTCGATGGGCGCGATCTTGGAGGGATTGGCAAACTTGGCCAAGCCCAGTTGGAATAACGCTGTCCCGGGAGGGATGATGGTATTCGCTTCCTGGCGCTGGCGGGCAGTCTCTCTGGCATTGAAATTGGTCATCAGCACACCATCGGTTTCAAAACCGACATCAAAAAGGTCTTGCGTTGTCGGATCGAGAGTGATGGGAACCAATCTTGAGGTATCCGCCACACCGTTAACGACGCGGTATCCCATGACCGAACGACCGAAACTGTCTTGTAACCGTCCCGACGAGTCAAAGGTAAAATCCGATTTTCGTTTGTAGTAAAACTGGCTGCCAATCGCGGCTTGGACCACGAAAAAGTCCTGACCGATAACAGCCGCATTTAACGCGCGTCCGGCCTTGATGGACCCTTGTGTAAAATTGATACCGGTCGGAATCAGAGTAAGCCCGGATGGAATGTTGGCCGTTGCAGGCGCAGCCACACCACCGTGGGGACTGGTACCGCCGGATACGGCCGTCATGGATTTGGAAAACAGAGACTGGAACGTGTAATCCGTTCCTTTATAGGCGTCGTCTTGGAAATGTTGTAAGTCAGCAGACAGGATTTGAATAGCATTGACGAAAGCCTGGAGGGAGTTTTGCGTCGTCGCGAACATATCAAACATGAAAGGTCTCCTTTAGGCCGCTTCGTCTACTGCGGGAGTCGAGATACGACGAACCGTTTGCCCCACTTGGATAAAAATATCCTCCTCTATACTAGACTCTTCCTTCAATCGGTTCAAGATTTGGATAAGCTGCTTACGCTTTCGGGACAAGCCGATCGTTTCAGACACTTCCATGCGCAGCTCCAGGTCATACAGCTCCTGGCGTACGGTATCAAACATTTCTCGGTTGGCTTTATTTTGCATGCTGGCTATCTCGGACTGGCTAACCGGTTCCCCCATATCAGACAGGCGGTTCAGGATGTCCGTCTTTTTGGTATTTAATATGTCAAAATCGTCGCCTTTGAGCTCAAACAGCGTGGCCTGCTCCAAACACAGTTTGTAAAACTCATCCAGCATGGCACCGCGGGCCAACAGCTGGCCCTCTTTTTCGACTTGGGACAGAACCTGATCTTCGATACCCAATTTGATCAGGCCGTTTTTGGCCCGGAAAATCTTAAAAGACAGCTCCAACCGCGCACGCAAACCGGGATTTAGGGCGCGGGCCATATAGAGCAGTCGCAATTTTTCTTCCAATTTTTCTTGGGCAGTCAAAATACGCACCTCAGGCGGCTTTTTTTGCTCTCCAGACTCGTGATCAAAAAAGCGCATCCCCCCCGAAGATACCCCCATACCCGCGGCCATGGCGGCAAAATCTGCCGCCCCCAGACTGTGGATATAACGGGTTACCCGTTCCATTATGGGAGCGGTTAACACCGGTTCGCCCGTGATTTTTTCCGATATTTTTTGCAAATGCAGAATTTCCTTTTCAAACTTCGGCCAATCCTGGTCTCCGATATAACGGGAGAAAATATTGCCGGCTTCCTCGGCAACAAATCCTTTTAATTCGCTTTGAAACGTTTCATGTTCTTTGACAAACAATTGCTGGAAAGGCAATCGGCCAGCCGAGTACTCGTCCTCGGACTGGTAGGTATCCAGCATATGCTTCATGTCACGATAGGCCTGGACGCCTTCCGCATCACCTTTGGTATGGCGGGCAAAGTAGTAACGCATGACGTTTTTACGCACCAAATAGCTCAACGTATCCGAAGTCGCCTGTGCAACCCGAGTTTCCACGGACACGCGCATGTCTTGGGTCACGCCCTGTTTTTCCATTTCCCCCCGTGAGGCGATGAGGGCTTTTTTATTTTTCTCATTTTTGTCCAGCAAATATCGGGCAAAGGCGGTGGAATAGGAGCGCACGGCCGTCTGCACATCGGACTTGGCAAATAGCCCTGTGGTGTCCCGACTGTCGTCGTGGCGGCTCATCTGCCGCTGTTGTTCCAGGGTCTGAGCGGTCCCCGGCATGGGAGCACTTTTGTCTTTGTGCGGGTTCCGAGCGCCTACCTGGCGGGAGTCAGACTCCTGGCGTTGCTTGCGTTGCAGCTGCTCGCTACTACCGGCCTGGGCTGAAACCGTCGCGGCATCCTTGTAATTTTCCTTTGATCCAAACCATTTCTTGGTTTCGGCTTCCAGCTCTTTTTCCAATTTTTTGCTCAAGACATTTTTTTGTTGCGTTTTCAGACGAGTCTGATCTTGCTCCGAAAAAATCTGGGCCAACGTGGCTTCCCGGTCACCAAAAATCAGGTCCGAGGTCTTGTGCTCTTTTTTAGCCTGGGTTTTCTCTTCTTCTTCTTGTTTGGTTTGGCGCTGCAACAGCTGCTCCAGCGTCTGTGGCTTGGCATCTGCGTCAACCGATTTTTGCTTCTCAGGCCGAACGTCATCGTCATTCCATTTTCGCCCCTCAGAAACCCGCCCCGATGACCCCCCGAAGATTTCAGCCATGGGCAGTCCTCAGCACACGATCCAGTGCCTCTTCCAGCTCGGGTATAGTCGCGATTTGCCGGGCCATCAGATAGTGCTTTTTGGCCTCATCAGGATGGTGGGCTAGTTCAAAAATGAAACCCAAGTAAAAATGGGGCTGAAAAACCCGGTCATAGGGGTTGGACTCCAACAGCATATCGTACACGGGTGTTTTTTCGGTCAGTACTTTTTGAAAGGCATCGTGTGCGGCCTGAAATTCCCGCCGCTGCAAGGCCGTTTTTCCCTTGATGAGATACAATTCCTTGCTCAGTTTGCCAAAGCGTTTTTCGATCAGCGAGACAATGCGCCGGACCCGGTCGTAGCGACCCTGATCCAGCAAAAAGCGGCATAGATAGTAATAGTGGTTCACTTTCCGCACGCCTTCTCTTAGGGCTCGTACGGATTTGATGTAATAGTGCATCGCCTTTTTGTTATCCGAGAGCTGGCGGTACCGCTCGGCCATCTGCAAATACATATAGGCATGGTCCCGCCATTGGTGGGGAGGGGTCTCGTTTTCGATCTGCTCATAAATGCGGACGTAGTTGCGTACCTTGCGGTCATGCAGTGCGTCGTGCACACCCTGATAATTGCCCCAATGGTATATGGCCGCGCCGCGGATTTGGGTACGGATGCTAAGCTCCTCTGGCGGATAGCCTGCCAATGACTCGTGAATACGATCGATGTAGTGATATCCCTGGTCCGTGCGAAACAGTTTTTCCCGGAAGTTACACAATACGTTTTTTTCGAATCCGTCCAACGTATTTTGATAAACCGGCAACCAAAAAATGGTGCGATCCGTGTGCTTTACCAGCCGTTCCAGTTTTTTTAGCGAACGGGTTGAAATATAGTCATCGGCATCCAAAAACAACACCCAGGGCGTCTTGATTTTGGCCAATAAGGCATTCCGCGCCGCAGCAAAGTCCGCGGTCCACTTGAACGCGTGCACCGTCACTCCCCTCTCCTGCAAAAACGCTTGTGTGCCATCGGTTGACCCCGTATCGAGCACAACGATAGGCAAGCCGGATTTGAGCAAGGGTGGCAACGTGTGAGCCAAGATAAATGTTTCGTTTTTGGCCAGCATGGCAATGGTGATCATACCGTTTCCCCCAGCGTCTGATCGGCTTGTTCGTAGTCCACTTTCTCACCGGGAATTTGATGAATTTTATGGATATCCTGCCCAACTTTGGTCATGCGCGCCAGAATGCGGTCCACGTATAGTTTAAGCTTATCGATTTGTTTTTTAATATCGGATTTGGTCAATGTCTCAACCGGCCCGCTCACCCAGTGCCGACGCGCACCTGGCTTGGGATCATCCAGCACGAAATGGATTTGGTATTCCTTGTAGTTTAGGTCATTTTGAAGCGGCATCAAAATCTTCTGATATTGTTCGGCTTGGATATGCAGAATCGACTCCGGGCCATAGCACTCTTGCTTGGTTAGTTTCTGAACTTGTTCCATGAGGGTTTTTCGAACCTGCAAAAAGGTACGTTTTCTTCTGCGGTCCCGTCTGGAACTGGAAAAAATATCAACCAAAGCCAAATTATATTCGTTTTGGTCAAACAAGGCTTTGTTTTCAGCCAAGGCCTCGTCCAAGGCCTCTCGTTGGAGTTTGCCCAAGTCATCCGGAGTCGCGCCCAGCTTGAGCAGCAGCGTCATATCGCGACCTGCCCGCAAGGCCGCAAATTTGGCCAACAGCAAATTCATGGACCGGGAGGCCTTAAAACTTTCCTTGTATCGCTGACGAAGGGCTTCCAAATTATCCGCAAACCCGATCAGAAAAGACAAAGATCGCCATACCGCGGACGCATTGAACTTAAACGTCTCCAAAATCCCGGATGCCAGGTGGTCCTGAGCCTGGATTGTATACTGCCCCTGCTCGTCCTTATTCCAAGCCAGCCCCGCCTGCTTCATCTGCTCCATCGGGTGGATACGCGCCTGGTCTTTAAACGCGTCGAGCTGTGCCTGTTGCTCGGTTTGACTCTGTTTTTTTTCGGCCTCTGTGGGCGTAGCGCTATGCGAACGCCGGGCACCGTTGAGGTACGAAGAAGGCGAAAAAGAAAACTCGCTCATAAACGCCCTCCCGGCGAGTCATCACTCGCTTTTCTGATCACGCTCACGCTCAAGCCTGCGGAGCTCATCTGCCACTTTTTGACTGTGCTCACGTTCTTGTGCTTCCCGCCGGCGCGCAGCTTCAAAAGTCTGGGCACTTTGCCGATTCCGCCCATCTTCTTCAGCGACGGCCCGTTGCTCTGCTGCTTCCTCTTCTTTTTTTTCGGCTTCCTTCTGATCATAGCGGTCCACTTCACGCCGATACTCGGTCTGTCGGTTCCAGTTATACGCCGCTGTCATCAATTGTTCCTCAGCCACCCCTTGACGAGAAATGTAGGTGAAGGCCGCCCCGGAAAACGCGGGGTTTTCCTGCACCTCAGGAACTTGACCGCGCCATCGTGTCTGGCTGCCGATCGGGGCTGCGGGAAACAAGTGTCCCCGCGCATCCGAATGAACATAGTAAGCGTTAAGCCGATTGGCTGAAAATGCACGGTCAAAATTGACGGATTGAATGGTACCTGTAGTCGTGTTCAACGCATATTCATCACCGTCCGGGAACGGCACGGCAACGGTCATCATGGCATTTGCATCCGTATTGCGGCCTTGTCCGTCCAAAATAGGAGGACGTTCCGCAACCATCACAGGTGGCTGACGCCGTCCTTTGTCAAATGCATAGCCCACCCCGGTTCCGGCCATCGTCACATAGCCATCATACATAGGCATGGTGTTATCGGTAGTCAGAATGCTATGGGGAATAAAGTCCCAAGACAGATCATTAAATCCGGTTTTGGAGCCCAAAGACGCGGTATCAAACCCCAAAATAGGGGTACGCATTTTTTCCGCGCCGGAGTCCCGAGATGGACTACGAAGCAACTCGGCAATGGGTGCCAGTAGGTTTACGGCCTTGAGGCCTTTTTTTGAAATATCCTGCATCGTTTCGGTCAGGTTCGCAAAGTTACCGTTGGCCGGAATTTTTCTGGCCTCTTCAAATACGGCGAATTGTTTTTGGTAGAGGGTTTCTAACTTACGCTTGATTTCGATGTGGTTGTTTGCCGACATATCGGTCGATTCGGAGGAAAGATCATTATAGGCATCTTGGGCGTCTTTGACTGCTTTCCCCAACCCACGGTCATAGCCTGTTGCCGCCCCACCCAGATCCGCCAATTGCCTCTCGATTTCACGTTTTCTACTGAGCGGCGTAGACGAGCTGGCAGCTTCCTGGTTTAAGATGGATACATAGTGGTCATAAGCGGCCTTTGGCGCGGCACTCACGGTACCCAGCGCCAGCTCATCCATCATATATTTAAAGCCCGCCTTAACCGCAGCCCGTTGGAACAGCATCGCCTCCGGTCCCTCGGTATAGGAGGTACTAGCAACCCTTACAGTGACTCCGCCAGACTCTGTCTTTGTAACCGCGCCCCACCCGTAACTGTCGTTTGCTAGGGTATCAAAGGCGTTAAATGTCGTATGGGCCGTTTCAAAAAGCAGCATATTGTAAAACGAGGCCGTCGGATCGGTTTGCTTCGCCACGGTATCGTACCAGTTTTTGATGGACTCCGATTGACGGCGCGTGACTTTGAGCATCTGATCCCAGTCAGAGGCAGATGCGGTTTTGGTCATGACACGCAAAACCGAGCCGGTGGGTACGTTCGCATAGTCGGACGCGTCCAACTCGGCCACTGATAAAGAGGATCCCGCCGGCGCCTCCAGGGGAAGATGTTTGGCAGGCCCCAATATCCGCCGATAGGCTTCCAGCACCCGCCGTTTGCTTTCTAGTAACGATTTTAGAAAATAGTAAAACTTTTCGCCATCCGGCACGCCATTGGCAATCGTGTCCGAGTCGCGGATCGCGCTCTCTAATCCTAAGTCTTTGTTTTTTACCCATTTGGACCAGGCACCAGACTGAATGATTTCAAAATAATTGGGCGCTTGGGTTTCGACGGTATCCTTCAAATAGGGATGGGCACCACCGGCACCGAAATTTTCCCAAATGTCGGGGTGAGCCGCGTCGACGACCCACGTTCCAGAAAAGGGATTGACCACGACATGTGGGATCCCAGAAACGTTATGAAAACCATCTCTGTCAAAACCAAACTTATTGTCCTTCATCAGAACGGCCTGACGACTAATCGTGTCCATCACCTGATTGAGCTTGTTCCAATCTGCAGCCACGGCAGCCGCACCCTCAGTATCGACGGCAAATGCGGAGTTATATCCCGAAGACACGCCAAAGTCCCACTTCGACCGATTGCTATCGGAAATCTCCAAACTGTTCCACGTGTTTAAGGTATTGTATTGGGGATTCTCGTACCCACCCGCAATACCACGAAAAGGATTGATATTATCCAAACGGCCATAGCTGGTTCCCTCGTAGGAATACCCACCCAAGATAGGGGTTGAAGAGTGTATGGAGCTGAAACGCCCGTGCCCATAATAATTCCCGCGGCCATCGTTGCCAAAGCTCCCGTGGATGTCGTTGTCATCTGCAAAATATCGCGCAACCAAGTTCGGGATTTCCGGAAGGCCAGGAATAAAATTCCGGGCAGGTGCCGGCAATTCCGGACTGAGGTTCTCGCTGTCCGGGCGAAGCGCCAAAAAGTGCGCATCCGTCCACCATGCAAAGTTATTTTGCAAAAAACCCTGATAATACGACCCTGTCATTCCTTTTGCAGGATCGTTGGCAATGAGAGCCACGCGTTCCGGAGAGAAAAACTTGAGCAACTCCGTCCCGAAATGGGTGGTTACCGTCGCGGCTTTAAAGGCATCCGCATTACCGGTTTCTTTTACCTGCGGCGGGGGGGGGCGATTGGAAAAAAGACGGGGCGAAGTCCCATGGCTATTCCACCTTTTCTGAAGGAAGATCTCGCACTAGCTAAAGTTACCCAAGCGGCTTTCTAGCTTTTTAACCATATCTAATGCTTCTGTCACGGTCGATAAGCGGGTACTTAACAAATTAACAGCGATACCAAAACCACTGGCGCCTGACAATGTCGACAAATCATACTCGTTACTATCCACTGTTACCTTGCCGCTGCCTTGGGCAAGCTTGAGCGCGGCATCTTGCAAGACGCCGATCAATGACTCGACACCTTGCGTAACCGAATTAAACAAATCAGCGTGGGTCAAAGCGGATTGACGAAATTGAATGTTTTCTGAAATTGACATGTGGAGTTCCTCCTTTCTTTTAGAAATTAAAACGCCCAACGGGGGAGGGCTCGCCCTCCCCCATCGAAGCCAACGCTATGTCTATGAAGACATGCGTTTACCGCCTTCCTTAACGGCGTTAATCACAAGGGTAGCGGCAGATTTGCCAACTTCCAGAACAGCCGTGGCTGTCGATACTTCCAGACCGGTCTTGGAATAGAATTCCAAGTTACCTTCCTGGGATTTGTTCGTGGTCGTGTCCGTAAAAGCCGTTGCCGTCGCACTAGGGCCTTTGAGCATCTTGGCAATGGCCTCGTCGGCCGGTTCCGCCAGCTTGGCTACCAGTCCAGAGGTGGCACCGGCAAGCGTAATATCAATTTCTTTCCCCACATCACCAGTCCCTTTGGCCACGTCACCGCTTTCGAACGTCTTTCCTGATGAGTCTTTAAAATATTCAAATGGCATTTTTTCCTCCAAATTTAAGTAAGTAAAGTAAGCGCCTTTGTGCTTACTTTTGAAAAATCATTTTTTACGGTTCCACCTCCCTTGCAATTTTTATCTAACAGCAAGAGTATCGGCACCCTTTTTTTAATAGATGCATTGAAAAAACTAAATTGATTACACTTTGACAGACCTATGGCGCAAACGGCTAGAATGCAAACAGCCCGATGCTAAATCCCGTCGAAACCCTTGTGGACCTCTATACCGCCGAAGAATGGGACACGCTTCTGGCCGCTCTGGCCAACGTGGAAATCAGCACCGACCCCCTCCCCGTCGAAGACTTATTGCAGATCTATGAGGATACGACCTGGACCGTGTTGCAGGAGGCCATCCTACAGGTTTTGTTGGTTCGCCTATTTGAAATCGGGCCTCAGCTCATCGACATCTACACCACGACAGACAGCTGGACCTTGCAGGGCCTGATCGTAGCGTTGTTTTGTCTGCGACCTTCCCCTCGCTTTTTTCCGTTTTTGGTCACCGAATACCTGATGACCCCACCCTTTCGCGATTTTATTAAACAAAATGCCTTCAGCGACCCCACCGCCACGTTGCTGAGCCTGGCAGACTATGTTGAAACCCGCGATCTGAATGCCCAACAAGAAGCCATCCTGATGGACGTGCTGGACACGATCCCCGAACTGATTTACGCCGAAAATGCCCCCACCTTGCGGTTTATGAAAATTGCAGACCTGTACCATCTGGCCCGCGCCCGCCACATCAAGGCCATGCCCCGGGAGTCCCAGCCGTGAGCCGATTAAAAGTCGGCGTCATCGGTCTGGGAAATATGGGGCGCCACCATGTGCGCATCTACAGTGAGCTGCCCAGTGTCGAGCTGGTGGCCGTTTGCGACCCCATTGCCAGGCAAGCCCAGCAATTCGCATCCCGGTATGGCTGTCAGGCCTATACCGATACCGACACCTTTTTAAGGGCCTCGGGTGTGCAGGCCATCAGCATCACCTCCCCCACCAGCACGCATTTCGCCCTGGCCCGCTCCGCTTTGATGGCCGGCATCCATGTCTTGGTCGAAAAACCCATCAGCGAAACCGTGGCCGAAGCCGATGCGCTTATCGACTTGGCCACTGAAAAACAGCTCACTTTGACCGTGGGCCATATCGAACGTTTCAACCCTGCCATCGTGGCGCTGCTAACACGGGTTCGCCAAGATGTTTTGGGGTCTATCACCAGTTTGCTAGGGCGACGTGCCAGCCCGATGCCGACCCAGATCCAAGATGCCAATGTCATGATCGACTTGGCGGTGCACGACATTGACATTTTCTGTGCCCTCTTTGGCGCTGTACCCACCGAAGTGATAGGCAGCACGGGCCGGGCCCTGATTTCGGACCGCGAGGATCATGCCGAACTGTTCCTGCGCTACCCCAGCGGCAGCGCCTATTTGGCAGTCAATTGGATCACGCCCGTCAAAATCCGCACCCTGGCCGTTACCGGCAGCAAAGCCTATGCCGAAGTCAACTATATCGACCAAACCCTCACCCTATGGAAGACGGATGGGACGGCCGAGGTCATCTCCGTCGACAGGCAGGAGCCAATCCGGCTGGAATTGGCCCATTTCGTGGACTGTGTTTTGCATCAAAAACCGCCTGCTGTTTCGGCAACAGATGGCCGAAACGCCCTGTCTATCGCCCTAAAAACGCTGGACCAGTTGGTCTGAGCGCAACTGTTTGTCAAAGCCATTTAACGGGTGGTAAACTTCCGGAAGTTTGTCACTTTTTCTATCACGTTTTATCAAAGGAATAACCCATGGGCTTTCTCTTTTCTTCCGAATCCGTTTCCGAAGGTCACCCGGACAAGCTATGTGACCAGATATCAGATGCTATTTTAGATGCCGCTGTCGCACAGGACCCCAATGCCCGCGTGGCCGCTGAATGTTTTGCCACTACCGGGTTGGTGGTGATCGGCGGGGAAATTACGTCCACCGCTTCTTTGGACATCCAGAGCATTGCGCGAAACACCATCAAGGAAATTGGCTACACGTCTTCGGACTATGGTCTGGACGGTGAGAGCTGCGCAGTCTTGGTTACGGTTCACGAACAGTCTCCCGACATCGCACAAGGCGTCAACAAAGGCGAAGGTATCGACAAGGAACTGGGTGCGGGTGATCAGGGCATTATGTTCGGCTATGCGTGCCGCCAGACACCTGAATTGATGCCCATGCCGATCTCGATCGCCCACAAATTGGTTCGCGGCCTGTCTGAGCTTCGGCACGCCAAAACCATTCCCTACCTGAGACCCGATGCCAAATCGCAAGTCACCGTTCAGTATGAGGACACCGTCCCCGTTCGGGTGGACACCGTGGTCATTTCGACCCAACACGACCCCGATGTTGCACACGAACGGATCATAAAAGACGTGATTGAGCAAGTCATTCGACCGGTTATCCCTGCCCAATACTTGGATGCGAATACGCGCTACTTGATCAATCCGACCGGGCGATTTGTGATCGGTGGGCCTCACGGTGATACCGGTCTGACGGGCCGAAAAATCATCATCGATACCTATGGGGGATGGGGCCGCCACGGCGGCGGCGCATTTTCGGGGAAAGACTGTACCAAGGTAGACCGCAGTGCCTGCTATATGGCCCGCTACATCGCCAAAAATATTGTTGCCGCACAATTGGCCGATGAAGTCGAAATCCAATTGGCCTATGCCATTGGCGTTTCCAAGCCTGTTTCTATTCGCGTTGACACCCGCCAAACCGCAAAGATTCCGGAAGAAGATCTTGTTAAATTGATTTGGGATGTATTTGACCTCACTCCAGAAGGGATTATCAAAACCTTGGTTCTGCGTGAACCAGTGTATAGAAAAACGGCCGCATATGGCCACTTTGGACGAACAGATGTTGCTTTGAGCTGGGAACAAGTTAATCAGGTCGACGCCCTCCTAAAAAGAGTGCCCGTCCTTGCGCGGCGTACCGCCTAATACTCACCGTTCCTAGCACCGGCACACCGTCCGTCCGGAAAGATGGATCGTGTTGTGAATGAGTTTGATTGGATCTTAAACGACGAGTCCGACCAGCTACCCCAAAAAGTGGCTGTTGCGGTGGCTGACGCTATTGCCAAAAAGCAAATGCGTGTTGCGTCCTGCGAAGGCGTCAGCGGTGGGTTGGTGGCTGCCGTGCTGCAAAGCTTCGGCGCAACCCGCCCGTTTTATGTCGGCGGCTGTATCTGTCCGAGCTTGGGTAGCTTGAGCAAGGTACTGGGCATGGACGCCAAAACCCTGTCGTTATACGGGGTGTCCGAAACCACGGCAGCAGACATCCTACGCAGCTTTCGCAAGTGGATCAGCGCCGACATCTATGTCGCCAACCTGGGCATCGTGCCCACCGAAAGCCCCCTGCCCCGCACAGACAACGCCGGGACTGTTTTTTTGATGTTGGATGTGACTGGCCGCACGACCATCAAACGATTCCAGTGGGCCGGCGATGTTGCAGACCTCCAATCCAAAGCGACCCTATCTACCTTTCACTATCTACAACAGCATCTTTGCTCAGACCAACTTAACGAAAAGGAGTTCGAAAATGGATGAAAAAAAATCAAAAGCACTAGAATTTACCCTCAGCCAAATTGAAAAAGCCCATGGCAAGGGGGCCATTATGACCTTGGGCGGCAGCGACAGATTGCGCTGCCAAACCATATCGTCGGGGGCGTTGTCCTTAGACATCGCCCTGGGTGTGGGCGGATATCCCCGTGGACGCCTAATTGAAATCTTCGGGCCGGAATCCTCGGGCAAGACCACCCTGTGTTTACATGCCGTCGCAGAAGCCCAAAAGCTAGGCGGAGTTTGTGCCTTTATTGACGCCGAGCATGCCTTAGATGCATCCTACGCACGAAAAATTGGGATTAACCTGGATAGCCTGCTCGTCGCACAGCCGGACTACGGCGAACAGGCTCTCGAAATTGTGGAAAGCCTGGTCCGCTCAGGTGCCATCGATGTGATCATCATCGATTCGGTGGCCGCGTTGGTCCCCAAGGCCGAGATCGAAGGCGAGATGGGTGACGCTCAGATGGGCATGCAGGCCAGACTGATGTCTCAGGCCCTGCGCAAGCTCACCGCCATTGTTTCCAAGTCCAATACCATCGTGATTTTTGTTAACCAAATCCGTGAAAAAATCGGGGTAATGTTCGGCAATCCCGAAACCACGCCCGGTGGCCGTGCATTAAAGTTTTTTTCCTCGATGAGGATCGATATCCGCAAGGTGGATGCCGTAAAATCGGGCGTGGACATCATCGGTTCCAAAGTGAAGGTCAAAGTCGTGAAAAACAAAGTGGCACCCCCATTCCGCTTTACGCAATTTGACATCATTTTCGGCAAAGGCATTTCCTGGGAAGGCGATTTGTTGGATTTGGGCGTGGCCATGGGCCTGGTTGAAAAAAGCGGAACCTGGTTTTCTTTTCAATCCGAACGGTTGGGCCAAGGCCGAGAAGCAGCCAAGGTTGCCATCGGTGAAAACAGCAAAATTCGGGAAGCCCTGGAAAAAATGATTCGTGAAAAATTTGATGTGACCGGCGAAGGCATTTCGACAGCCGAGGCCGTGACCACTGCCGCAGGAGAGGAGTAAAACGTGAACACCCTGATTATCCTATTGGGAACCGTGGCCATCGTGTCTGCCGTTGCCGTTTTCTTGTACAAGCGCTATCAGTCCAATCAACTGATCAGCAACGCCAAACACGAAGCGGGCCGCCTGGTAACGGACGCAGACCGCCAATCCAAGGACATCCTATCCAAGGCCGACAAAGAAGCCCAACGTCTGGTTGCGCAGACCAAACGAAATATCGAAGAAGAATCGCGAAAACGACAGGAAGCCGCACGTCAGTTTGAAAATCGCCTGATGCAAAAAGAAAAGCACATTGATGAGCGGGAAGGCCATATCACACAACGCGAAGCCCAGCTCGAAGAAGAACACGAAAAGGTAAAGGCCATTAAGAAAAAAGAAGAAGCCTTTGTAAACGAACTGCTGTTTGCACTGGAAAAACTGGCGGGTTTCACCCGTGAGGAAGCCGAAAAAACCCTTTTCAAGTTGGTCGAACGTGACGCCCGTCAGCGTGCGGGGAAAATGATCAAGGAAATGGAAGACCAGGCCAGAAAGATCGCCAACCGAAAAGCAAAAGAAATCGTAACGGACGCCATTCAACGTACCGCCGTTAACCACATCGTGCCGGCTACGACCTCCGCGGTCCACCTGCCCGACGATGAGATGAAAGGCCGGATTATCGGTCGCGAAGGTCGCAACATCCGTGCATTTGAAGCCGTCACCGGAGTTGACATTATCATCGACGACACACCCGGAACCGTGATTTTGTCCTGCTTTGATCCGATTCGACGGGAAGTAGCGCGTCTAACTCTGGAAAAGTTGGTGCAAGACGGCCGCATCCATCCGGCCCGTATCGAAGAAGCCGTGGAAAAGTCCAAAGAGGAATTGCACCAAACCGTCATCGAACGCGGAGAAGCTGCCGCCGACGAAGTGGGCCTGCAATTCCACCCCAAGATGATTGAGCTTCTGGGCAAGCTGTACTACCGCACCAGTTATGGTCAAAACGTTCTGGCGCATGCACTAGAAGCCGCTCACATCGCCGGCATTATGGCCGAACAGCTGGGCGTCAACGTAAGCTTGGCCAAACGGGGCGCCTTGTTGCATGACATCGGAAAAGCCCTCGACTTCGATCATGCCGGCACCCATACCCAGCTGGGTGAAGAAGTCTGTCGCAAATATGGGGAGTCCGAGGAAGTTATCAACTGTATCAACGCGCACCACGAAGACGAAGAACCCGATACCATCGAAGCCATCTTGGTCACGGTTGCCGACGCACTGTCATCCAGCCGCCCGGGCGCCCGGCGCGAATCCGTAGAAACCTACATCAAGCGGATTGAAAAACTGGAAAAAACAGCCAAATCCTTCGAAGGCGTCGACACGGCCTATGCCATCCAGGCTGGCCGCGAAATCCGCGTCATGGTCAGGCCCGATGTCGTGGATGATCCGGGCGCACACAAATTGGCGATGGATATCGCCAAAAAGATCGAGACTGAAATGGATTACCCGGGCGAGGTCAAAGTATCCGTTATCCGCGAAACCCGCGCGGTAAGCACAGCCCATTAAGGTATGAGCGGCACAGCCCGCATTTTGTGCGTCGGCGACATCGTCGGCAAGCCGGGCCGGCAAACCCTTTATGGGCATTTGCCGGCCATCCAGAAGCAGTTCAATGTCGACTTTACAGTGGTCAATGTAGAAAACAGCGCCGCTGGCTTTGGCATCACTCCTGCGCTGTATCATGAGATCGATAGCAAAGCCCACATAGATGCCATGACCCTGGGCAATCATTTTCCGGACAAAAAAGAGCTATTACCAGAAATGGACAAACTGCCACGACTGCTGCGTCCCGTTAACCTACCGCCCGGCACCCCCGGAGTAGGGTATCGGATTTTCGAAAGTTCCGTAGGACCCATCGCCGTGGTCAATGCCATTGGGCGGGTGTTTATGGGCTTGTCGGATTGCCCCTTTCAATGGTTCCAAAACCATATTGAGGTCCTCCGAAAAAAAGCAGCTATCGTTTTGGTCGATTTTCATGGTGAAGCCACCTCGGAAAAACTGGCGATGGGATGGTATATGGACGGGAAAGTCACCGCGGTTTGGGGGACCCACACCCACGTACAGACCGCAGACGAGCAAATTCTGCCCCAAGGTACGGCCTACATAACCGATATCGGTATGGTGGGGCCAAAACTAGGCATCATCGGCATGAAGCGCCAGCCCATTATCAAACGTTTTTTTGATCAGCTACCTGTTCGGATGGAGCCTGAAGATAAGGGGGCTTGTGTGTTTAACGCAATAGTGATCGAGGCCGATACCCAATCAGGCCAGGCCTTACAAATCGCACGCATTTTTGAGACCTATGCGTAAAACACCGGCCAAACGATGCGTCATCGTGTCAGACAGCGGCCAAGGATCACCGCCGTGGCTACCGGTGACCCCAGGTTGGAATTTCGAGTGGCATACCTCGTTGGATAGACCGCAGCGTCCGCTTCCGGATGTCGTCATGGTCGAGCTGGAAGCCCTCAACACCGCTCGGTTTAAGCGCGCTTGGGAACCCATGCTGACGGCCAAATATATCCCAACGCTGTGGATTGGCAATCCGGATGATCATTTGGCCGGCCAGCAAGTCGGTTATTGCTACTGCTTTTCGGATGTGACGCCTGCAGCACTCGTCGAAAGTCAGCTGAACCATTTTGTAGACCTTGCTGATAGTCAAAAGGCTTGGGACGACATTAGGCTGGCCAAACAACGAAAAATTCGTCAATGGCGCCGCCAATTCAAGGCCCTTCTGACACAAAAAGAAAACGCCCTACAAAGCGCCATCAATGACTTTTTAACGACCAACTTTGATCCCGTCATCAATCAGATAAATGAACAGATCATACAGTTGCATGAGAATCGGGCGGAAATCCCCCGGAGGTTCCGGGAGTTGTTATCGACCATGCGTCACTGCGGCCAGCGCTTGGCAGACCTATTGATCCTGATTCGGGACATCCAAAAGGGCGTAGTCGAGGAGTACGGCTTCGGAGAAGAATATGTTAACCTAAATAAGGCACACTTTAGCGATGGACTCCCACCACAAAATTTATGATACAAGCCAAAAATTTAGTTAAAAGCTACAAGGGTCGCCGTGTCGTGGACGGGATTTCGCTGGAAATGAACCGGGGAGAAATTGTGGGTCTTTTGGGGCCGAACGGTGCCGGCAAAACCACCACATTTTATATGATCGTGGGTCTGGTTCGTCCTCAAGAAGGCCATGTTTTTTTGGACAATGCCGAAGTCACTGGCCTGCCGATGCACAAACGTGCGCGATTGGGTTTGGGGTATCTGCCGCAAGAACCGTCTATTTTCAAAAAGCTCACCGTCGAGGAAAACATCACGATCCTGTGGGAAATATTAAAAACCATTCCTCGCTCCCAATATGACGCCAAGCTGGCGGAACTCCTGGGTGAGATGGGATTGACGGCCTTGCGAAAATCCAAGGGATACGAACTATCCGGTGGTGAGAAAAGACGGGTCGAAATCGTGAGGGCCTTAGCAGTGAACCCCTCCTTTATTTTGCTAGACGAACCCTTTGCGGGTATTGACCCCATCGCGGTGTCGGAAATCCAAAACATTATCCGGTCCCTTAAGCAACGCAACCTCGGCATCATTATTACGGACCACAATGTGCGAGAAACGCTGTCCATCACGGATCGCGCTTATATTGTTCACGAAGGTAAAATTCTCCTATCCGGTCCTTCAGATCAAATTGCCGACGACCCCGTAGCCCGGAAGTTTTATCTCGGCGACAAATTCAGGATGTAGCCCATGCTCAAGCTACTGGATCGCTATATCATGCTGGAACTGGTGGGGCCGTTTTTCTATGGCCTTGCAGCGTTTAGCTGCATTATGACGGGCAGCACCATCTTGTTCGGCCTCGTTGGGACATCTGTCAAATATGGCATCCCCTTGCTGACCACGCTTCAGATTTTGGCCTATCGCTTTCCCGCTGTGCTGGTGTTTACCTTCCCGATGTCGATGCTGTTAGCCAGCATTATGGCGATGGGCCGTCTGAGCGGCGATCAAGAAATCACAGCACTGAAAGCCAGCGGGATCGGCGTGTCCCGCATTTTGTTGCCTGTGGTGGCCATGGGACTGTCCGTCAGCTTGCTGACGATCGCGTTTAACGAAATTATCGTTCCTAGGGCTTCCAGTCACGCTGAAACCATCCTGCAAAATTTCATTTCGCAGGAAAAACCACAGATCCAACAAAACGTAAATCTGACCACCTACACACCGGACGGCGCACCATTGCGCATCATCAACGTTCAAAATGCCGACCAAGGCCAACTAAAAGGAATCACTGTGGCCGAATTCGAAGATACACAGCTTGCCCGCATCATTCGCGCGCAATCCGGACACTGGGACAGTGCCGGCAAATGGGCCCTTCAAGATGGCATTATGCATTATTTCCCTCCCAAAGATCCGCTTCGCTTAACCGTTATCGAATTTAAAAAAGAGGATATTTACCTCAATATCTCCCCGGCAGACCTCACCAAGCGGGAAAAGACCCTAGAAGAATTAAATAGCGCTGAGCTCAGGGGCCGTATCACACAACGCCGGATAACAGGACAGGACACCACCTCGGATGAAGTTCATTTTCAGCTGAAATTCTCGGTCCCCTTTGCGAGTCTCATCTTTTCTGTTTTGGGGGCCTGTGTCGGCATACGTCCGGCACGCAGCACATCGTCTATCGGATTTGGACTCAGTTTATTGATCATCATCATCTATTATATTTTGGTGTCCGTCGGAATGGGGTTGGCCTTGGCCCATCTGTTGTCCCCGTTTTGGTCGGCGTGGTTGCCGAATATCTTGATTAGCCTGGGCGGTTTGGTGTTGTTTCGGCGGGTGATTAATGGATTTGCGTAACGAGGGGCTTCTGATTTACAATCCTAGGATATGACAAGTCCCCAAAAAACCATATTGGTTATCGATGATGATCGGTCTATCTTGTCGGTTTTTGAATTTGTTCTTGAACAAAATCGCTATCAAGTCATTACGGCTTCGGATGCGGAGTCCGGTTTGAGTCTGTTAAACGAAAATCCCCACATCGACCTCATTTTTCTGGATGTCAAAATGCCTGGCATGTCGGGTATCGAGGCCTTCAAAGAAATCCAAAAAACACGTCCCGATCTATTGGTCGTGATGATGACGGGCTATAGCGTCGATGAATTGCTAAGAGAAGCATTCGAATTGGGGGCTCACGGCGTGATCTACAAGCCATTTGATGTCGAGGAAATCGTGTCCGTCGTGGACAAGATTTTCAAACTGCCGTCCCCTATCGAATCTCTCTCCTGATGCCGTGGCTCGCGTAGCCGACATTTCAGGATCCTACCTTTCCAAAAAACAGCGCCAGAACTTGGTCCGCGACCTTTTTTTGGTCACAACCCATGAGCCCGACAAGGCCAAACTTCTTGAACACCTTTTTTTGACGCTCAATACATACAGCGGATGTCACCACGTGAACATCTATCGCACCGAGCTAGGATCACTGGTGTGGGCTGCCGGCACAGAACCCGCAGCCCCCATCAGCCAGGCGGACTTTGACTATCTGCAAACGCACTGCCACACCAATCCTCCGCAGGCAAAGGCATGCCATTTTTTGATTCTCAGCCGAAAAAACGAACCCCACCTGGACCCCTATCAGTTACAAGCCGATGAAAAACGGTTCGCCACCTCATGTGACCAAGTGTTGTGGCTATTCTTATTGGGTACTCAGCGCGACGTCTTGGCAGCGGCCGTGCTACACCAATGGGGAGCAACTCCTTCCCTGGCCGACATGCCCGAATTGGCGGAACGGCTTCAAGATATGGATACCATTGCATCAACTTACGCAATGGCCCTGTCCGCCAACCGCAGCGCGGAGGCCATTATCGAATCCCTGCTCCTTAATAAACGTGACCTCGATGAAAAAACGGGCCGTGAACAAGTGGCCCTCACTCACCGCGTTTTGGAGCACCAACTGCTATACGACGCTGCCAACAGCTTTGCCCGTACGCAAAGCATCGAGAGCATGGTGGATCAACTCATTACCGATTTACATAAGATGATGAAGGTCGATGCATGCGGTGTTTTGATTTTAAAGACAGAACCGCAGGAAACCAGCCAGTTGCATATTCGCTTGTATAGCCCAAAATCCGAGGGTTGGGTAAGTTCTCTGGAAAAGCATACCCGCGCCACCATTCGCGCCTTTGTGCCCAAAAGCCAAACTGCAATTAAGAACCTGAGGGTGACACCGGTTTCACAATTTGCACCGGAAACCATGGATAGCGACGGCATCCTACGGTCGTTTTATAGCGTTCCGATCGGCTTTAGAGGTCACGTGTTGGGCTTGGTCACCATCTGCAGCATGACCGCCAATGCCTTTGGCCGTCATGAGGCGACCTTTATACATACCATCACCCATCTACTGTCCGCCCATTTGGGCCATATCAAACAGGTCACTCCGGTCGGAAAATCGGTTTTGGCCGAGATGGTTAATAGCATGACTGAGGGGGTTATTTTGCTGGACAAGGATATCCAGATCGACCTGATCAATCCTGCAGCCCTGAAAATGCTGGGACTGGGCACCGTGGGTCCAACAAGCAACGCCTTAATTTTAAATGCCCTGGAACGTCACCGGGTCCTGGACTTAATTTACCAGGTGATCTATTCGGGTAAAGCCGTTTTGGAGCAAGATATTATTTCCACAGTCACCATCCTAAGTGCCAATGTAACTCCCGTCCTAGATGACACGCAAACCCGTACCGGGACCGTTGTCGTCCTGCGCAACACAACTGACCTTCATCGAATCAATCGCATTAATACGCAGCGCCTGGAAGTCATTTCCAAGGTCAACCATATTGTGGGATCCATTTCGGATCTGGATAAGTTATTGGAACTGCTGCTGAAATTCATCATAGATATTGCCCAGGCCAAAATGGGTTCCGTGCAATTGGTGGTGGGGAAGCGCCTGGTCACACGGTCGCATTTTAACTTCCCCGACAAAATACGAGGCACCTTCCGGCTCAAGACGGGGGAAACCATTGCCGAATATGTCCGCAAAACGCGACAACTTTGCCACATTACGGCCTACCACAAAAACCCGTCGGTGATGTCCGCACCCAAGCTCGTGCTGGAAAGCTACATCTGCATGCCTATTTTGGCCGGCAACCGGTTATTGGGAATTTTTAACATTGTCAGGCCGTTAGCGGATACTTCCTCAGCCCTGACCAACGACGATATCGAAACCTTGTCCACCATAACCGCATTGTCAGGCACCGCCATTCACAACGCCATTTTGTACCAAGAAACATTAAAAAAGCAAAAAATGGACCAGGAGATGCAACTGGCTCTGGAAATCCAGGGGCGGCTGCTGTCCCAAACG
>CAYINU010000004.1:45974-52344 GCA_964364855.1 uncultured Candidatus Marinamargulisbacteria bacterium
TTGTGTTTGCCGCAGAACCCCTGATCGAAAAGTACGTGCCACTCTTTTATGGCGTACTATGCCGCTCTACCAAAACCCTGGTATATGTGAACGCCGGCCACGAACCTGCCTTGTTATTTCGAAACAATGTTCTGACACAGCTAGACACCCCCGGTCTCCCATTGGGCGCCTTTCCGGATACTGTCTACGAGGCCCAAGAATTACAGTTTGAGGAAGGCGATTTTTTGACTTTATATACCGACGGTGTTCTGGAAGCCCGGAATCCCGAAATCGAAGAGTTTGGATTGGAACGGCTTCAAAGCCAGATTTTGCGGTTCTCCAAATATCCGGCTCCGATCATTGCCGATGGCCTGTATGGCTCCTTGGAACAATTCATGCAGTCCCCTCAGCCGTTTGACGACATCACGATGATCATATTGAAATGCTCGCAAAACCCGGGGGATTTTTCCACCCCCCTGTATACTCGCGAACTGAAAGTCAACAGCGCCAGAAATCAAATCCCCATCGTCAGAAAGGAAGTCGAAGACATCGCAAGCCGGGTCGGCTTTGGATCTTCGGAAATATTTGACATCAAATTGGCTGTCAATGAAGCCCATTCGAATGTTTGCGAACATGCCTACCAACGCGCCGACAAGGGAGTTATTCTTTTTACGTTTTTGGTGTATTCGGACCGACTTACCATTATTGTCCGCGACTATGGCCAAGGCATTTCGGTGCCTCTAAAGGGCGAAAGCGAGTTAGACGAGTTAGAGGGCTCCGGATTGGGCGTTTTGCTCATCGAAAAACTGATGGATGACGTTCGCTACAATCGGAGTGTGACGTCTGGAACCGAATTGTGGCTCACCAAATATTTGCCCACCGCAAAAAGCATCGATATTCCAAGCTAAAATCCGGTGGCACTTCTTGGAAAGATTGGTGTAATATACAGGTAACGAGCGTTTCTTAAGGAGCAAAGGATGGAAATTATCAAAGTTCCATTACCGGATGGAGTGGTTAAGCTTTGTATCGGTGCCAGTTATAACGAAAACTTCAATGAAGTCTCGGGTACCGTTGAGCTAGACATTGAAAACCAGGCGTATTTTGTAGACAGTGTTTCAGGCCTTTTTGATGAAGGCAAAGTGAAGCTTGTGGTAGATATGGGCAACGTTACCTATATTGACTCGTCGGGTCTTTGGGCCTTATTTGAAGGTCACAAAAAGGCTATTCAGAAAAACGGGAAATTGGTTCTGTTTCACGTGACCAAGGATGTTAAACGGGTCTTGGATATCACCAAAATGTCGACCAAGTTGGCGGTTTGCGAAACCGAAGAAGACGCATTGGCCACATTCCGGTAACCACGGATGGCGGTCTCTCAGCTCCTCCAATCCCTAGAAAACGCTCAGCTGATCACCCATAGTGTTTCCGATCGGGCCCTCACCATCTGCAAAGAACAGGGCATCCCCCTTTTTAGGGTCTTGTTGGAAAACCAAATGCTACCCGAAGAAAAGCTGCTTCCCTTTCTGGCTGAGCAGTTTGGCTACCCGTTCGAAAAAATTGACACCGGTACGATCGATACAACCACGTCCCATTTGATTCCCGAAAATTTTGCCCGCCAGAATCTGATTTTGCCACTGTTTCAGGTCGAAAATACCCTCACAGTCGCCCTTTGGAACCCGTTCGATGTGCCAGCCCTGGAGTCCGCGGAACTGCTCACCAGCTTCAGTCTCAATCCGATTTTGACTCTGAAAAAAAATCTGCAGGACTTATTGGACTATTGTTATAGCACCGAACATAGCGAAACCGGGTTCAATCCCGAGCAAGTGGACTCGCTATTTGAAATGGGCATGAAGCTAATCGGAGATACCGGGGTGCCGGATGACGCGTCATTTGACCTCGCTGAAGAGGCCCCTATCGCCAAGCTGGTCAATACCATTTTCCGCCAAGCGCTGGAGATGCATGCCTCAGATATTCATATCGAGCCCGAAGAGAAAGTCGTAAAAGTGCGTTTTCGGGTGGACGGGTTGCTTCGGGATATCATGATGCCCCCCAAGAAATTGGAACCGGCCATTCTTTCTCGGCTCAAAATTTTGGCCAACCTGGATATCACCGAACGGCGCAAACCTCAGGATGGGCGCATCAGTTTGAATTTAAAAGATCGCGAAATTGATATTCGTGTGTCGACTGTGGCCACCATTCACGGCGAGAAAATGGTATTGCGGATCTTGGACAAGGCCGGGTTTGATATGTCTATTGAAAATTTAGGGATGTCCGCTGCCGACGTTCGCAAATTCCAACAATTGATCTATCACACCTCTGGCATTCTGATGGTCTGCGGTCCCACGGGTTCCGGAAAAACGACAACGCTGTACAGTGCACTCACAAAAGTCAACACACCCGAAAAAAACATTATTACCATCGAGGACCCTGTCGAATATTCTCTGGATGGAATCACCCAAATTCCGGTCAATGACAAAATCGGCGTCGATTTTGCCCATGGACTTTCTGCCATTGTCCGCCAAGACCCCGACATCATCATGGTAGGTGAAATCCGCGATGCGGAAACCGCAACCATTGCCATCCAATCGGCCTTGACAGGTCACTTGGTATTGACGACCTTACATACCCGAAATGCCCCGGGCGCACTAACCCGTCTTGTCGATATGGGTATCGAACCTTTTCTAATTTCCAGCGCGGTTATCGGTGTAGTGGGGCAACGGCTGATACGGCGTCTATGCCCGCATTGCAGAAAACCTGTCAACGTCGCGACAAAGACCAGCCCTTTGATTGTGGACTTTGTAAATTTGCACCAAGACCGCATCCGAAAAGACGCCATCGTATACGATCCCGGCGGATGCAAATTCTGTGACGACTCCGGATATAAGGGCCGAGTAGGGCTTTATGAAATCATGATCATGGACGAGGAAATCCGTAGCCTCACCAACCAGCGTGCCAGTGCCCAAGAAATCATGAAGGCCGCCCAAAAAAACGGCATGACCGCCATGCAAGAGGATGGCATCCAAAAGGTGTTAGATGGTGAAACGACGCTAGAAGAGATTGTCCGCGTCGTAGACGTCTAACCCATGCCAAGCTATGCCTACGTTTACCGAGATGTTCAGCAAGGCGGCAAAATCATCCGCGCTCATATTTTGGCCTCCAGCATTTTAGAAGCGCGATCCAAGCTCAAAAACCTCAGCATCACACCGTTATCCATCCGCGAAGAAAGCCGCTATCCCTTTGCCTTGGGTATCTTCAGATCACGCGTGCCAGCCAAGGATATCGTGACGTTCACCCAACTATTCGCCAGTGCCTTGCGCAGTGGTATGACCATCAAAGAAACGCTACGGGTATTGCAGATTCAGATTCGAAACAAAACCCTGAAAGCCCGCGTCAATGAAATCTTGACCGATTTGGAAACCGGCAGTGAATTGTCCGATGCTTTTGCCAAGCATGTTGATATTTTTCCGGAATACTACCCCACTCTCATGAAAGCAGGTGAGGCCTCGGGGAAAATTTCCGAAGTTCTGGATTATGCCGGCACTTATGCAGAACGCATGGACGACTTGCGAAAAGAATTCGTCAGCACCCTTACCTATCCGGCCATCGTGATGAGCATGGCCATTATTTTGATGGGGCTTGTGTTAGTGTATGTGGCTCCCAATTTCCAATCTGTTTTTTCACAAGCGAACCTCAGGCTGCCCCTCCCCACACAAATTCTATTTTTCATGTCCGATGTTTTGGTTCATGACGGGTTATACCTACTGCTGATGCTCATGGCATTGCTGCTTGGATTTACCATGCTGCGAAAACAACGATACTTTAAGCGGTACACGGATCAGATCATGCTCAAAATCCCCATTTTCGGACCCTTGCTCCGCGATACGATGGTCTTTCGATTCCTCAAAACATTTGACATCATGGTCAACAATAATGTCGCCATTCTCAAAACGCTGAAAGTGTTGGAAGACAGTACCTCCAATTTGGTTTTGCAAGAGATTATCAACCGCATGCGACAAGACGTTTCTAAAGGGTTGCCGATGTCCGCCGCCATTTTTCAGGCCCAAGATATTTTTCAGCCCATCGTGGCTTATAGTATTTCCGTGGGTGAAAGATCCGGTGATTTAGGCGGATCGTTAAATCGCTTAAGCCAGTATTTAGACCGCGAAATTACTTATTCGATGAAGCTCATTTCTTCCCGAGTAGATCCGCTGCTGACTTCGATTTTAGGGGCGATCGTTCTATTTTTGGCGTTGTCGATTTATCTGCCCATTTTTGATATGGCCAGTGCGGTTCGGTAATTTCTTTTCATTTTGATTTTGTGTATACTGCTTTTATACGCACTTGCAAGCTTTAAAGGGGGACTCATGATTCAAAAAAATAAGGGTTTCACACTGATTGAAATGCTCATCGTCGTGACCATTATCGGTATTTTGGCGGCGATTGTTCTTCCTCGGTTCACTACATCCAGTGTCGCGGCCAAAATTGCCGCCCATCGCGCCACCGAACAAGCGATTAATGCCCAATCCGAACTTTACTTTTTTAATGAAGGTCAATATCCCAGTCCCGGGCCCATCAATGCAGCCAATTGGGGAGGCGCGGTAAAGTTGGCCAAATATTTTGATCCCGACAACGTTCCGACTGTCTGCCCCTTCGGCATACAATGGACCATCAATGCCCAAGGTGTCGTGGATATGACCACCCATACCCCGTACGCTCAAGCCGTCCAACAACAACAACAGCAACAAGGCCAGTAAGCCCCGTCTCATGACCCCTCACCATCGCCACTCGGGCTTGACCTTTGTGGAGATAGTGGTGGTCTTGGGGATTATGGCCTTGATGTTGGGCATGTTTTCGTTTTCCCGGTGGGCCAGAGGCTTGTCGGATACGCGGGCTTATTCGATTGCCAATGAACTGGTCGCAACTGTAGATCTCGGCCAAGAATACGCCCGTAGCTATAACCGCAATGTGGAGCTGCAATTTGTGGAAATCACCCACCGTATCGCCGGCATTCAGCTGGGATTTAATCTGCGTATCGATGGATCATCGGCACAAGATACGGTTATTTTATCCCAGACAGAGTATGCCTCAGACCTCAATGTCACCATCAACACACAGGTTCGAAAAATTCTTTTTTCCCCGGCAGGCCCCTTGCAGTTTCTAACGCGCAGCAGCACGCTGTTGCCCACCGAAAATTGTGTCGTTCGCTTCCCCGATCCTCTGCTTGCCACCCACGATATTGTGGATGTCATTATTTTCCCGTTATCCGGAAAAACCCAGACCGTTAATTTTCGCTATGTCCCACAATAAAGGATTTACCTTTGTAGAAGTTTTATTGGCCATTGGCATCATGGCCATTATCGGCACGAATCTGATGGTATTCATTCCCAAAATTCTGCGTCAGTCCGAAACACAAAACCAAAAACTTCAACTCACCGTGGTGGCCAATTATGTGGGCAATTACGTCACACGTTGGGCCAATTTTCCGATCGAGAACAAGTTGATTCCGATTTTGGCCTATCAAAACGGTCAGTCCTTGATTCTGGGTGCTGACAACCGCGTCAATCAACTCTTATGGGCCGATGCACCGCAAGGTCCGGGTAATCTGCAAACCATATCGGATGCGTACAAAACGTCCATTACCATTCAAGATAAGAAAACAGATCGGATTATACTAGACATCGTCGTGTGGTATGACGCAGACCTGAATACCCAAAGGGAAGCCTCGGAAAATGCCGTCACGTTTTTCACCATTGTCACGGAGAAACAAACACTATGACCCGCCGATCGGGCTTTAGTTACATTGAACTGCTGATCTCGGTGTTGGTGGTTTTTATCATCAGTTTGGCCCTGTTTTATATGTTGAGGGCCGTTTTTCGCACGTATCAAACCGGGACAGAAACGATCAATGCTACGCGTGCCTTAGGTCCCGCAGCTGCCCAATTTCTGGAAGATCTGCAAAACGCTTCTCAGATCAACATCGTATCTTTGTCCGGAAATACGGCCGGGTTTATCCAATATAAAAGCAACCAGGCTACCTATAATATTTATCTGAATACCGACGCAAATAAAGCCCAATTCGGCAATAACATCTTCACTTCCACCAACGTCATGCTTTCCGCTACGGTAAGCGGCATTGTCTACGCACCGGAAGTTATCTTGCCGAGCGCTGATGCGTTTCAGGTCATCACTTATGCCTTAAATCCCGGGTCCTTGCATTTGGTTACGCCCAACAATGTGACTGCCGTACCCACTACCGATGAGATCAATTCCGTGCGTTTTGTCGTTACCCGCCAAGGAAAAAACATGACATTTGGTGTCAGTCACCTCATCGACCTGGTATCCACCCGGCTGGCCTTGGCCAGCAGCCAAGAATGGGGGACTACCGGAACCAATG
>CAYINU010000005.1:0-34736 GCA_964364855.1 uncultured Candidatus Marinamargulisbacteria bacterium
AGTTGCTTGTTTGACGTAGTCGCCCAAAAATCTTGACGGTTATAGGTGAGGGCTTCTTTTTCCTGCTCGCCAGATTCATTGGTAAAGCTCATACTGCTTTTTTTGCCAAACGGGGGATTGGCCAACACATAATCAAATAAGGTGTTTGATGCTGAAACCAAAGCATCTTGAGGAGAAACGGGCACCGTGGTGCTATCTATTTCACCAATATTATGCAGAAACATGTTCATCAAACAAAGCCGTCTTGTACCCGGTACAATCTCGTTTCCGTGAAAGGTATGATGTTTCAAAAATAAGCGTTCATCTTTATCAAGCTGGTAATGTTGGATCAAAAAGTCATAAGCAGATAGGAAAAAACCACCGGTACCACAAGCCGGATCAGCAATGGTTTTGCCGGGTTCGGGGCGAATACATTCCACCATGGCTTTAATCAATGCTCTAGGCGTAAAGTATTGGCCGGCACCGGACTTGGTATCTTCGGCGTTCTTCTCCAAAATACCTTCATAGATATCTCCCTTGATATCGGCATCGAGTAAGGTCCAATTGGTTTCATCAATCATGGCGATAATGCGGGATAGTTTTGCGGGGTCTTGAATTTTATTTTGGGCTTTCACAAAAATTTGGCCCAACATGCCTTTTTTATTTGAAAGGGCCTGAAGCGTTTCTACATAGTGAACTTCCAGTTCTGCCCCTGTTTTTGATCGAAGTGTGGACCAGTTGTATTCTTTGGGGACGCCCACTTCTCTGCTATATGGCGGCTTGGAATATTCATCGGCCATTTTTAGAAAGATTAAGAAGGTTAATTGCTCCAGGTAATCACCGTAGCCAACGCCGTCGTCACGTAGGGTGGTGCAGAAGCTCCAGACTTTGGAAATGATTGATGATGTCATACTTTCACCTCTTTCTTTTGTTTTTTATTTGATTTTTGTTTGGCTTTCTCGGCCTTTATTTTTTCTAGTAGTTCCGATGCTGGCTCGTCGTTTGGGTCTTGTGGCACCAATTGGCCCGAAAAGGCTTTTTTGAGTATGGATTGGCGTAGTATTTCAGCTTTTTTTAGGTTGGTGTCGATGTCGGTTTCGAGTTGATCGATGACGGAGAATTGGGTTTCAATAAATAAGACAATACTTTTCTGTTCCTCTTTGCCACAAAAAGGGATCTTCAATGAATACAGAATTTTCTGATTAATCTTTGGCATCGTACCGGCAGACCCTTGAGCATTTATTCTTAAATAATTTCTGATTTGAGGACTGGATAGTGCAAAATTCAAAAATTTAGGAGTGACTTTGTTGGTGTCTGCTTTTACCCGAATCATTAAATCGGGAAAAATAAACGCTTTTGATTGTCCAGTATAGATTGCAGGAACGCCTACATATTCAGCCGTATTCCCTCTTTGAATAAAAATGTCATTAGGCTCACACCAGATATCTCTTTCTTTTAGTCCTTTTTCATCGAGAAATTTATACTGGCTCCCATCAAAAACACCTAAAGTTGTAGCTGACAAACTTAATACTTTGTTTTCTGTACGGTATTTAACTGGATTACCTGAATAACCATTAGTTAGTTTGTAAGATATTAGATTTTCAAGCGTACTTGAATCGGAAATATTATCAAACGCCCGCTTCAACACCGCCTGCCGATACCGCTTCAACTGCTCTTTGGCTTTTTTTAGGCTTTCAATGCCATGATCCAGTTCGGAAAAGAGTTCTTCGATCTTGGCGACGATGCGTTTTTGTTCGTTGAGGGGGGGAAATGAGATTACGACAGACGATACCAATCCAATATTTAGATTTTTTACAGTTGAGCCAGCGGCAAGCTTATCAAATTGCTTGAAAACATTTGGGGAACTTAAAATGTAATATAAATAATCCATTTCAAAACAATCTATATTCTTAGGTCTTAATACTAGCCAACCATCGTGGATTGCTCCTGTTGTCTGCATGATATAGGGCTTTCCAAAACTCATCGAATTGGACAATATGAAATCACCTTCAACTACCAGTCTTGATTTTTTTAAGCCTTCTAGTCTAATTTTTTCTCTCGTTTGCCTAATATATTTTGTTATATTCTGCGTATCTCCAATTTTTATCCAATTAATACCGCTTGGTTCATCTGTCAAAAACGACTTTATTGGTCTAGGGGACCCGCCTCTCTCTATGTCAAGAAACGTGTCTAATCTAATCTCAATCCAGCTTTTTGGCCGCATTTTTGTCATGCCGCCAACCTCACATTTAATTCCTTGCCCACATCATCTCCCCCCAATCTTCTTTACCCCATCCACCCGAGCCAGTAACGTCATCTGCTCAATCGCCATCTTATTCAGTCTTAACGCCCGGTCAGACTGCGACAACCCTTGTTTAATCAGCTCTGCATTCATGCTTTCCAAATTAACCAACACAATCAGTTGATGATGGGACGCATAATCTCGAACATTGCCTTTTTGTTCTGGGTTTTCGTCGCGCCACGCTTTGGCTGTTTTTCCAAATAATGCCACATTCAACACATCCGCCTCACTGGCATAAGTGAAGATTTGTAACTTGCCGGATACGTCCTCAGGAATTAAGTTTTCTTTAACCGCATCGGTATGAATCCGATAATTAATTTTGGCCAGTTCTCGTTTTAGATTCCAGCTTAGAGACAACCGGCTGTTTTCGTCGGCCTTTAACCGTTGATAATCTTTGATGATATACAGCTTAAATTCAGCTGAAACCCAAGAGGCGAATTCAAATGCAATATCCTTATGGGCATAAGTGCCGCCATAACGCCCTGATTTTGAAATAAGACCTTTGGCTTGGGTGTTATTGATCCATTTTTGAGGCGATAGCGTAAACGCATTCGATCCGGCTTGTTTGCTAAACCCGTCGAATTCGACGGGTTTAAAATCGGGGTTGTTTAGCTTCTCCCACAGTCCTAAAAACTGAATTGTGTCCTTGCTTCGCATCCAGTTTTTGATGACATCATTAGGCTCATCGCTTTTAAATTTAGCAATATCAGTTAGCGAAATATAATCGTCATCATTCCCATAATGCAAAACAGAAACGGCAAAATCCCCTGCTTGCAATGACACTTTTTGAAGCGGCTTTTTTGTCACGCGGCCAACCTCATATTCAATTCCTCAATCAGGTCATCCGTCTCATCACCAAACAATTGATGCATCTTTGCCAAACCACCCTTGGCATCAAAGGGAGAAAGTTCTAACGCGTCTCGTTCAATTCGAAATGAGGTAATGGCATAATTTATTAGCATTCGAAGCCATGCCATTTGTTCATTATTAAATTTGGTGCCCCCGCCACTGTGTTTTTGCATAATCCAATCTTGGAAATTCTTACGAACCCGCTCTTCATTCAGTGTAAATTTTGAATCAAGCCCACACGCCCGGCGAATGAGGGACATTAAGGCAGTAAGTTCATTTTGTGGTTGCTCAGACTTGCAACCATCTAAAATGGCGTAGGCCTTCCAAACGTGAAAGGGCTGTAAATTTGGCCGGTCAGACAGCAGCTTTGCCATGACATCTTTGATCATTTTGAGTGTGATAGTTTGTCGCCTTGCAGGAAACATGTAAAAGATTTCAATCGCTTCAATATCGGTTTTATGTTCTTCTAAATACGTTTCAAAATCATGCACCATGGTTTTGGCATTTTCTTCGGAATCGCCTGACCACTCTGTACGGATGACCTTATCCAAGGTGTCATGATCGATGGTTTGGTCTTTGTCTTGCCGAATAGTTTCCAATAGCTCAACCAGTTCACCATTTAACACACTAGAGGCTTCTTTAACCAATTGGCTTTGGGCCGTTTTTAGGGAAGTTTCGTCAACATCACTTCCTTGAGGTTTTTGTTCAATGTCACATGCTTTTGCATAAACGGCATCTGGATCAACCGCGCCCAATAACTGACTTACAATAGCTGATAATGAAACCCCATTAGATTTGGCTTCAATTTGGGCTTTGTCTTGCTCGTCAAGCTGCCTGTCCAGACGGGCCAGTCTACCGGCTAAAGAACTCACGGTATCTTCATCATGTGCGCCCATCATGACACCCATCGCCAAATCTTTTATGGAAGCACTCGGTTTTGTAATGAGTGGCTGGCTTGCCGTTTTGAGTGATTTGGTCACGCCAATCGCATCAACAATCACGTAATGTGTTTTGCCGGTAATGGCAGATGGTGTGACTTTTTTCAGGATTTCTTTATCAACTGTTCGAGTGCCTCGGCCTTTCATTTGCTCAAAATAGTTGCGGCTCTTAACGTCTCGCATAAACAATAAGCATTCCAAAGGTTTTACATCGGTGCCGGTCGCAATCATATCAACCGTTACTGCAATTCGTGGGTAATAGTCGTTTCTAAATTGGGCTAAAACTGACTTTGGATTTTCTTCTGATTGATAGGTAACTTTTTTGCAAAACTCATTTCTTTCGCCAAACTCTTCACGGATGATTTGGATAATGTCATCGGCGTGGCTATCCGTTTTGGCGAACACCAATGTTTTAGGAATTTCTTTTCGGTTTGGAAAAATTTCCGGTAATTTGTCCTTAAAGGTTCGGATAACAGTTCGAATTTGGTCAGGATTCACAATCTTTTGATCCAATTGTTTGGCAGTATAGGATTCATCTTCATCCTGAGTTTCCCAACGTTTTTTACGGGTAATCCGTTCCCGGCGTTCTACAAGTTGCTGGGCTTTTAATGTGCCGCCTTGGATACTGAGTTCGGTTTCAATGACATAAATTTCATTACCCACATTAACGCCATCCGCGACTGCTTTTTCATGTGTGTATTCACTCACAACATTTTTTCTAAAAAAGCCATAGGTGCGATTGTCCGGTGTTGCCGTCAGCCCGATTAGATACGCATCAAAATACTCCAGCACTTGACGCCATGTGTTATAGATTGAGCGATGACATTCATCAATAATAATCATGTCAAAAAATTCTGGGGGAATTTTGGGATTGTAAACAACCGGTAGCGATTCTTTTGGTCGGGTAAATTGCTCGGCAGGGTTTCGTTCTTCTAATGACTCGTCCAGCTCTTCACCCTTTAAAATGGAATACATGCGCTGAATGGTACTAATACACACTTGGGCATCTGGTGGGACATAAGACGATTGAAGGCGTCTCACATTATAAAGCTCAGTAAATTTTCGGTTATCATCATTCGGCAAATAAGATAAAAACTCTTGTTCGGCCTGTTCCCCAAGATTTTTAGTGTCGACTAAAAATAACACTCGGTTTATTTTTGCGTATTTTAGCCAACGATACACAGATGTGATCGCCGTGAAGGTTTTACCTGAACCTGTAGCCATTTGTACTAAAGCTCTTGGTTTATCTTCTGCAAGTGATTGGTCCAAATTAGTGATTGCTGTTATTTGACATTGGCGTAATCCATCGCGGTTAAGTGGCGGCATTTTGGATAAATGCCCTCTAAGGGTGTCTTTTTCGTTAAGCCATTTTTGAAGTGTTTCAGGACGGTGGAAATTAAATACTTCTCTTGATCGTGGTTTTGGGTCTTTTCCATTTGTAAAACGAGTAATAATGCCCGTGGATTCATAAACAAATGGCAAAGGCTCTTTGTTGTTTACCCATTTAAGGGTCGCGTTTGCATATCCTCCCGATTGATCTTCTACTGTGGTGATTTTATGTCCCCATTCCGGGGGTTTTGCTTCTATGATGCCAACAGCTTTTGAATCAACAAAGAGCACATAATCTGCAGGGCCTACATCGGTTTGGAACTCGCGGACGACAACCCCTAATGACGCTGATAAGTTAATTTTTTTCTGATCTTGAATAACCCAACCCGCTTGCACAAGCTGTTTATCGATTTGATCTCGAGCCTGTTGCTCGGGGTTTTGGTTAATATTTGCCGTCATGGGTGCCCTTATTTAGGTAGTGATAACGCCTTAATTCTACCAAGAATTTTCAATATTAAGAATGAGGCAGGATTAACTGGATTTTTGCTCCCAAAAAATTGGTGTTGAGAGTGATCCCGCATTTTTAGATTTAAATGTTTAAAAAAATAAGGAGACATTTTCTCAGCCCCGCCGGGTGGGGGCGGCGGGGCGGTTCGAAGTCATCTCATTCGAAATTAGATTCTTGGATTAAAGAATATCTTCAAGGAAGTGGGTAATTCAGCCCGGCCAGGTGGGGGTGGCCGGGCGGGCTAGGTGTGAATCTATTGTGCTTAAATGATTTGAGGTTTTTAATTGAAATATGAAATGCCAGTTTGAACTCGATGGCATTAAATTTTCTGGGCTAGACTCAAAGTTCATTAGGCCCATTGCGCAATACTTGGCAGCAACTAGTGGAGCTTTTCTTGTCCCTTCTGAAAACTGGAAAAATGAGCTTGGAAATTTGCCTTCTCCTCTCCAATCTCCCGATGCTTTAGCACTTTTGATAACTGGGAATATGCCTACAACTACGGCTACGCTTACAGGAACATATCTTGATGTTATAAGGCAAGAGTCACGACCGATGACTGGTGAAGGGCCGTTGAATATTTATCGTCAGTACATCATGAAGATGACGAACGGGGCGTACTTCATTTCTGAACCTACCAAGCCCGATCATCATTGGGCAAATACGGCAATGGCGCTGGATATTTATGGGATTCAGTCATTTTTTAGGTAAGCGGTTCGATACAAAAACCAGTTGGTCCGCCAGCAATTGGTTCGACGTAAAAACCAACCGGGCCGCCAGAGAAACTTTTATTACAACCCCAAGTTCGTAAATCCCCAGACCTAACGCCGTGAGTTCCAACCGAAACGGCAGCTTTTTAGCATCCATTTTGATGATGGCATGATCTATAATAATGCGTTCCACATTGCCCTTGAGCCAGTCCTTGAGTTCTTTTTCAGTCATGGCTTTGTAATTGAGCTTGAATTTGAGTGTCCCATCGTGGCAAAAATTTGGTTCGAAGCGGATTTGGGTTTATAGTGAACCTGAAATGCAAGTTTATGAGAGGGTGGAATAGAAAGGAATTATATGGCTGTTTTCTCCTGGAAGAATCTGTTTTTTAGCACGTTGCTGATCGGTATCTCTTCGGGAGCGCTCTATGCATATAATGCCTATGGGAACTATTTTCCGTACGGCACGCAGTTTCCTGACGGCCACTGGATAATAGCACAAATTCCTGGCGACGCATATTCATGCTTTCAGCTGGGTTCGTGGTTATGGGTGATGCAAAAAAACGCCATCATTTCAGTATTCTGGTTTACGGATAACTATGGCTACAACGTGGTATCACTTCCCTACGTTGAGCCGGTATGGGTGTATGGATACCCCAACGATCAGGGAGGGGTAGGATGTACAGTGTGGCCGGGACAAACGCTGTCTTTCACATCGAATGCTTCTTGGGTAAACGACCCGGGCGGCGGCGGTTCCACCCTACTGTCCTGCTATCTACACTGCCCCTGACCCCCATAAGGGAACTTATCAACAGCTTTTGCAGTAAGGTGAAACGGAGGCGGTATAAATGACCGTAGCGAAAATGCCCATTATCGGAAAATTCGGAGAGAGTGGGATTCGAACCCACGGTGACGTTCCCGCCACACCGCATTTCGAGTGCGGCCCGATCGACCACTCCGGCATCTCTCCGTTGCGCAGTATAAACCACGACATGTCCTTAGGCTATGTAAACTAAAGAGGTGTCGAAACAAGTTTTTGGTATAGAGTTAGATATAGGATAGGCTATGATGATCGGATGTGCGGTATTATTAGCAAGTGAGGGTTGTTGAGCTGTATTCCATTACGCCAAGGAAGGGGTTTTTGTAAAATGCCAATTTTTTCCTGGAAAAACCTGTTTTTTAGTACGTTGCTGATCGGTATCTCTTCGGGAGCGCTCTATGCATTTGGTGCCTATGATAACGTTTTTCCGTATGGCACGCCGTTGCCCCCTGGCCACTGGATAGCAGTAGAAATTCAGGACGATAGTGGCTCAACCGCATGCGAGCAGATGGGTACGTGGTTATGGGTGATGCAACGAAACGCCATCATTTCAGTATTCTGGTTTACGATTAACAATGGACAAAACGTGGTAGCACTTCCCTACAAGGAGCCGGTATGGGTGTATGGATTCCCCAGCGATCAGGGGGTGTTAGGGGGGCCAGGTTGCACAGTATGGCCGGAGCAAACGCTGGCTTTGTCAGGGCCTGCTGGACGTATAGATCCGGGGACTGGTTTCCCCATTTGGTGGTCCTGCCGTCTAATCTGTCCATAGGCGCCGTGCTGTCCCAGCTCCTGGCACGCCTTCAACTCTGGCCCGGCAGTATCCACCCTGTTATTCTGGAGCTGTTATGATAGAACCTCAGCTCAGTGATTTTCCCAAACTGGAATGTCCTTTTGTTCGTCAACGGTACGCCGTGGATATTCAGGGTTTCAAAAAACATGGCAGCCGCCTGAAATTGCGGGAGCCGGAAGTATATTTGGTTACACCGGAAGTGAATCCGGGCTACGAGTGGGTCTTTGAGGACTCGGAGACCTTTGCGGTAGAGAAATTGGATGGGACCAATGTAAAGCTCAAAACCGTCAAAGGCCGATTGGAAGCGGTACAAAACCGCAAAAACGTAATCGATCCGCTACAGCTCTTGTCCGGAAAAGCCTTTATTGTGGAGGGGGTGCTGATGGCGGCGACCAAAGGGTGGATCCAATCGGAAGGGGAACAAGCGGGCGAAGTGCTGGGGCCCAAACTGCAAGCCAACCCGTACCAGCTGGACTATCATGTGTGGTATCCGTTTGAAAAGTCGATTTCCAACTTGCGCTACAAGTCTTTTGACAACCATGCGCGTACGTTTGAGAATTGGAGCCACTGGTTTCGGGAGTTTTTGTTTAGTCCTTTCTTTTGTGCCATGCACAAGGTTCCCCACGCCCAATGTTCGATCAAAGCCGAGGGCGTGATCTTTTATAACCTCAAACGCAAAGCAGAAGGCAAGACCTATATGGCCAAACTGCGACGGGATATGTTTGATTGGTATTATTCCGACAACATTGCCATTTTGGATGCTATTAATCCTGCCGATTAATGGCGTGCGTGTTTTCGCAGAAATGCCTGAGGAGTAAAGCTCTTGACTAGGCTGTGCTTAAAGTCGGCCTGGTTTCGCGTAACAATAGCGTCACAGCCCTCGCGGTGGGCAATTTCGCAGACCAGGGCGTCCTCATAATCCGAAATTGGAAGTTTTTGGGCGGAGATAAATACTTTTTGATTAAGCTCACCGATCTGAAACCGGATTAATATGTCTGACAGTAGGGCTTTGGTTTGGACGGTTCCCAGGCCTTTTTTTAGGAGGTAATACAGGGTTGGAATACTGTGTGCAGCTAAAATGACGTCCCAAGCGCCCTGCTCAGCCAAGTTTAAGACTTCGGCAGAGTCTTCAAAATGTCCTGGCCGATTCAGGAAAATATCTAGCCAAATATTGGTATCTAATAAGACCTTCACCGCGTATGTTTGGCAAGAATAGCGGCCAGTCGCAGGTCAGTCTGCGCCAGCTTTTCCAGTGCCTTGTTTTGTAATACACCTCCCCATTTTTCTGTGAATGAAGCCTTTGTGTGGGAGGCAAAAGGCAATTGATTGAATTGGTATTCGACAAATGCGGAAAGGCTAGAGAAAGACGTTTTGGCAAGATAACGCTTCGCGGCTTGCTTGCTTTTCTGGTCGATATAGAGGGTTAGTTTTTCTTTCATCGTACGTATATCGTATACTTTATACGTATAACTTGTCAATTCTTCACAAGTCTGGCCATGATGCAATAGGCTTGCCAAATGGTGAATGAGGGTGTGCTAAACTGGCCCAACTACCATGATAAAGACCGTTCGATGGCTGATCACGGAGACCCTCCAAAACTGGCAGCAGGACGTCATTTGGGTGCGACCACAATGCGCGCTGAATTGCTTTGGATGCCGGTGCATTGCAGATACGGATCGGAGTGAAATCGCACTCCTAGGCGGCACCCCCCCAGGGTATCCCCGGACCTTGACCGATCTGGTGGAGGTGGTGCGATCCGGCCAGTTTTTCGAATGGCATTCGCATGCACGGGTTCTAAACGTGATGGGGGCCGATCCGTTGTTGGACCCCCATCTCATGTCGCTGTTGGAGGTATTGCCTGAGGTGTCCCGGCATGTTCGAGTATGGACGCCGGGAGTCATTGACGATTTTGATTGGGAAACGGCGTTGCGCTTTGTCGTGGAGTGGGTGATTTATTTGCCTGCACTGAATGCCGAGATGTACCGCGAGATCACCGGCCGTGACTATGCGGATCGGGTATTGGCCAGGCTGGAGTGGCTTCACCGCCGCGGGGCGCGAGTGCAGGTGGCCCATATTCCCCAGGCAGCCACACTGCAGGACCTGACCGATCTGTATGACATGTGCCGCCGATCCGGTTTTGAGTTGCGGCTTTTGGTGCCCCAACACCACGATCTTACACCTCAAGGATGGGCCTATGTCGGTCGCATGCGACGGTGCCGGGGAGTGACGTGGACAACGGTTTTGAAACCTCATCCCCATGCATGCTTGGCCATTTCCCCGGCTCGGTTTGGCAGTTTGGTTCACCTAAAAGAGGTGTTGTCCCAGCTGCTTGCCCGGCTTGGGCAAACGTATCGCATATGATAGACTCACGGCCCATGACGTTCCAGGAAATGATCCTCAAACTACAGGCATTCTGGTCCGCGCAGGGGTGCTTGATTGTTCAGCCCTACGACATCGAAAAAGGGGCCGGCACCATGAGCCCCCACACCTTTTTGCGGACCTTGGGTCCCGCTCCCTGGAACGTGGCCTATGTCGAGCCAGCTCGGCGTCCCACCGACGGTCGCTATGCCGAAAATCCGAACCGCCTACAACATTATTTTCAATTTCAAGTTGTCCTCAAACCCTCTCCACTCAATGTACAAAGTCTGTACATCAATAGTCTCTTGGCCATCGGCGTGACGGCTCACGATCACGACATTCGGTTTGTGGAGGACAACTGGGAGTCGCCGACTTTGGGTGCCTGGGGCGTGGGTTGGGAAGTGTGGTTAGACGGCATGGAAATTACGCAATTCACCTACTTTCAGCAATGCGGGGGTTTTGATTGCCATCCGGTGTCTGTGGAAATCACGTATGGGCTCGAGCGCCTGGCGATGTTTATTCAGCAAAAAAAATCGGTCTATGACTTGGTTTGGCACCGTAACGACAACCGTAACGTGACCTACGGTGACATCTACAAAGCGTCCGAGATCGAACACTCGCATTACAATTTTAATGATGCCGATGTCGATGGGCTGTTTGCCCGCTTTACTGCCTACGAAAAAGAAACGCAACAGCTGCTGGAAAAGGGCCGGGTCTTTCCGGCCTATGACTACTGCTTGAAGTGTTCGCATACGTTTAATTTGTTGGATGCCCGCGGCGCCGTTTCGGTTACCGAGCGGATGGCAATTATCTTGCGTATCCGCAAGCTGGCGCGGGGTTGTGCCCGCAATTACCTGGTATCCATCGGAGAATTGTCTGATGAAAAATGACAGTGTAAAAAGGCATCAGTCGCTTACTTATTTTTTAGAAATCGGACTCGAGGAAATCCCAGCGCGGTTTATGCCAGCTGTATTGGCGGATTTGAAAGCCCAGCTGGACAAGTCTCTTGTGGTGCATCGACTGGCCTTTGATCGCGTGCAGAGCACGGGCACGTACCGACGTTTGGCGGCCCACATTTACGGTCTGGCAGATACCCAGGCGGATGAGACTGTCGTGACCCGCGGACCCGCCGTCGAGATCGGCAAGGCTGCAGACGACACGTTTTTGCCACCGGCCATCGGTTTTGCCAAGAGGTTGGGGCTCACTGCCGAGCAGTTGGAAATCCGTGACGAAGGTGGCAAATCCTTTTTGTTTGCGGTTGTCGAGAAAAAAGGACAAGATACCGAGAAAATTTTGCCCGCTGTCGTGGTCGATGCCATCAAGGCCCTCTCGCCACCCATCAGCATGCGCTGGGGCGAGGGGCAGGGGCCGTTTATCAGACCTGTGCATTGGGTAGTCAGTTTGCTGGGTCACGATGTGGTGCCGTTGACGGTGTTTGGCATCCCCGCCGGACGGACCACCTATGGCCATCGCTTTTTGACCCGCAACCCGAACACCGACCATGCCATCGATGGCGTGCCTGCTAACCTGTCCAGCTCCACCGACTACCTGTCGACGACATCTGCGATTTTTGTAGTGGCCAATGCCAATGACCGCCGCGAGTTTATCGAAGACGAACTTCGCAAGCACACAGGTGTCCGAATCGATGGAGATCTACTAGATGAAGTCGTGTTTCTGTGCGAACGGCCCACGATCTTGGAAGGGCGCTTTGACAAGACCTTCTTGGACCTGCCGGAAGAAGTCCTCATCGAAACCATGCAAAAACATCAAAAATATTTTCCAGTGTTTGCAAAAGGTAAATTGGCGGACCGATTCTTTTTTGTGGCAGATTCGGCGACCCCAAAAAACCGAGCCACCATTGTCGCCGGAAATGAATCTGTTCTCCACGCGCGGCTATCAGATGCGCAATTTTTCTGGGAGGCGGACCTGAAAACGCCGCTGGCCGAGTATGTGCCTTTGCTGGAGAACGTGGTTTTCCAAAAGAACACAGGATCAGTGGGCGATAAAGTGCGTCGCATCGAAAAACTGATTTTCGATGATGGGGTCGGTGTTGACTTAACCCCCGAACAAGCCAAGTTAGTGCGCCGGGCTGTCAGGGTATGTAAGGCGGACTTGGTGACCCAAATGGTCAAGGAATTGCCCAAACTTCAAGGTATCATGGGTCGGTACTATGCCCAAAAAAGCGGTGAAGCCGAGTCGGTATGCCATCTTATAGAGCAGCATTATTGGCCACGATTTCCGGGGGACGCTTTGCCGGTGTATGACGAAGCGAAAGTGTTGGGAATCGCTGATCGCCTGGATACCCTCGCATGCTGTTTTATTACGCATTTGATGCCCACCGGGTCTGCTGATCCTTGGGGGGTTAGACGGCTTGTCAGAGGCCTGTTTGACTTGATTAACACGGGACCGTTTAACCTGGAATTGGGGGTCAAAAACGCCGTAACCCTGGTCACCGAAAAGAAGGGGGAGCCAGACGTCGCACCGCTTTTGGCGTTTTTGTCTTTGCGCCTCAAGCAATACTGGTTGGAGTTGTCCTATGCGTTTGATCTCATCGATGCTGTTTTGGGAAACGCCATTCAGCATCCGGGAACCGCGCAGCTTACGCTGAAAACGCTAACGAATTGGCGAAAGACAGACCCTGACGATTTTAAGCGTATCGTCCAAACTGCTGTTCGGGTTAAGCGCCTTGCTCAGCAAGGCAAAGGCGAAACGGATACCGCACTGTTTGCCCAATTGGAAGAAAAAATCGCTTGGGCAACTTTCGAAAAAGCGGATTTTTCCAAACGAAGCCACTCGTTAACAGACTTCTGCCATGCGATGACGACTTATTTCGAAGCTGTCATGGTCATGGCCGATGACGTGGCTATTCGCCAAAACCGGTTGGCTTTTTTGTCTGCAGTGGATGCGAAATTTAGCCAGCTAGCCAACTTTGAAAAAGTGGTTATTCTCTAGCGTTTATCGCACCGCTTGCGCCATCTGTGCGGTTAGCTCCTCCACGACAGCTGGGTTGGCCAACGTGGTGGTGTCACCTGACGGCTTGCCCATAGCGATATCGCGCAGCAATCGGCGCATGATTTTTCCGCTGCGTGTTTTGGGGAGATCCGGCGCAAAAATAACATCTTTCGGCCTGGCGATAGCGCCGATCTGATCGGCCACAAATTGAATGAGTGTTTTACGCAAGTCCTCTGACGCAACGGCGTGTTCTTTGAGGATGACAAAAGCCATGATGGCTTCGCCTTTGATCTCGTCCGGCACACCCACGACGGCGGCTTCCGCGACGTCGGGGTAGTCGACTAGCGCACTTTCCACCTCCATGGTGCCGATACGATGACCGGCCAGTTTTAGGACGTCATCCACACGGCCGACGACCAGAATGTATCCATCGTCATCATAATAGGCGCCGTCTCCGGCAAAATAGCCGTCGTATTTGCTCCAATAGGTTTCTTTGTAGCGTTCGGGATTTTTCCACACGCCGCGCAGCATGGATGGCCAGGGTTCGGTGATGCTCAAAAAGCCTTGGCCATCGGTTTTCGGTTTGCCGTCCTCGCCCAGAATTTTGATCTCGATTCCGGGCAGCGCTAGGCCCGCGTAACCCGGTTTCATGACATTTAAAGCGGGGAGATTGGAGATTATAATGCCACCCGTTTCGGTCTGCCACCAGGTGTCCACGATAGGGCAACGACCACCGCCGATATGTTCGTGATACCACAACCAAGCCTCGGGATTGATGGGTTCCCCGACGGTGCCCAACAACCGCAGGCTGGTGAGGTCATGTTTTTTGACCAGTTGAATGTCGACCTTCATAAACGCGCGAATGGCGGTGGGCGCCGTATACAAAATCGAAATGCGATGTCTCTCGATCATGTCCCAAAAACGGCCGAAGTTCGGATAGTCGGGTGCACCTTCGTAAAGAAATACCGTCGCACCGTTCGCCAATGGCCCGTATACCACATAGGTGTGACCAGTGATCCAGCCGACATCAGCGGTGCACCAGTAGATGTCGCTGTCTTTGAGATCAAAGACGATGTAGGACGAATATTTGGCGTGGGTCATGTACCCACCTGTCGTATGGACAATACCCTTGGGTTTCCCCGTTGTGCCGGAGGTATAGAGGATAAAGAGTTCGTCTTCGCTATCCATCACTTCCGGCTCGGCCACCGAACCGGCGCGGGCCAGGACATCGTGGTACCACACGTCGCGGTCGGGCTGCATATCGGCCTCTGCCTTGTCGCCCAAGTGGCGCACGACGATGACGGCTTCGGCGCAACGGGTAGCCGGATCCTCTAGGGCTTTGTCCACCGTGGGTTTGAGTGGCACGACATGCCCGCGGCGAAAGCCCCCATCCGCGGTGATGATGAGCTTGGAGTCGGAGTCGATAATGCGATCTTTCAACGACTGGGCGCTAAATCCACCGAATACGACGCTATGGATGGCACCCACCCGGGCGCAGGCCAAAATAGCCACCACGGCTTCGCAAATCATCGGCATATAGATCGTAACGCAATCCCCTTTTTGGATGCCAAACTGGTGGCGAAGGGCGTCGGCCAACCGACTGACTTCTTGATAGAGTTGGAAATAGGTCACGGTACGGATATCACCTTGCTCGCCTTCCCAAATCAGCGCGGCTTTGTGACGCCGGTGGGTGTTGATATGAACATCCAGACAATTGGCCGATGCATTCAGCTGGCCACCCAAAAACCACTTGGCGTTCGGCCGCTGCCAGTCCAGCACCGTGTGCCAGGGGGTGATCCAATGCAATTGTTTGGCCTGTTCGGCCCAAAACCCCAACCGATCTGCCTGGGCATTTTGATAGATCATGCCATCCTGAACGTTGGCGTTTTCAACAAACGACTCAGATGCAGAAAACACCTGACCGGACTCATGCATAAATGCCATCGGGAACCTCCACGCGGTAGATACAAATCGGGACGTAGGGGCTACACTATCAAAAAAGCAGATGTTAGACCATCGCCCCTTCCTTCTTTTTATCCATGGCTTTATGGGCAGTGCCAGAGAGTTCGAGACCCTCGCCGCCCGGTCTTTTCATGATTATTCTTATGGCTGTTTTTTGTTGCCCGGGCATGACGAGGTGCCGATTGATTCGCGTACGAACTGGAAAACCGTTGCCGATGCCATCTCACAGTATTTGGACAAAAAGGATGTGGCCCAGGCTGTGTTGGTTGGCTATTCGATGGGTGGGCGGATGGCGTTGGGGATGGCCCACTTGCATCCCGGTCGTGTAGCCGGTTTGGTGCTGACGTCGGTGAATCCGGGGTTGGCCACAGCTGAGGATCGACAGCAGCGTTTGACTGCTGACCAGCAATTGGTTCAACGGTTGAAAGAATCCGACTTTGAGGCGTTTTTGGCCGACTGGTATGCACAACCCCTGTTTGGGTCTCTTCAAAGCAAATCTGTCTATCGGGATGTCCTGGTGCATCGCCAGGCCCAAAATCCCCAGGCCCTGGCCCAGGCTGCCGTACAGCTCAGTATCGCCCATCATCCCGACTTCCAGCCGATGGCGGGCAGGCTGCAAAAGCCGGTGTTACTCCTGACGGGTGGCGCGGATAAAAAAGCGGTGGGCCTAGCTAAGGACTGGCAGGCGAAATGGCCATCGCTAAGGTGGGTATCGATGCCCCATGCCGGACATGCCGTCTATGTTGAACAACCGAATACATGGGCGATGGCGATTCGTGACTTTCTTTTGGCCGAAACAGTTTAGTGCGACACCCTCTAAGCCAAGCTGTTGCGGCACAGCTTCAATAGGCGCTCGGTTTCTTGCATATAGGCATTGATATCGGCCTGGATATCGGCTTCCGATTTGTCCAGCAAGGTGCCGATCTGGCGACCGACCGCTTGGGAACAGGAGATGCCGTTGCAGTCCGCGGCAAACCCAATGACGGTGCGCCGCAGGTTCCAATCACTCACTGAACGCACCCATTCGTAGCGCACGGCGTAATCGACCTCGGCCAAGGTGTGGGGATGGTGAGGGCAGTAGGGGGGCATTGGGGGCGAGGACGCCACATTTGAAGGCAATGGTAGGGGATGGGAGGTGGTGCAACAGCGCTTGTCGGTGGGGGGCAGGAGTTTTGTGTTGATCAGTTTGTCCACCACGTCTTGGGCGATTTGCCGGTGGGTAGTGAATTTGCCGCCTACGACGGAGAACAAGCCCGGAATATCGCTGTGAATCACGGTTTCCCGGCTGCGATCTGAGGCCTGGGCATCACTGGCCGCGAGAGGGCGTAAACCTACAAATGCGGATACCAGATCACCCGGCCCGATAGGTAAGGTTGGAAAAAAATGTTCGTAGGCCTGTTTAAGATACCGGATATCTGCCTTGGTGATATCGATATGGTCTGGATCTTCGGTAAAGGGCGTATCCGTTGTCCCCAGCAGGGTCCGATCATGCCAAGGCATAACAAAAAAGACACGTTCGTCCTGAGGCGCTTGAAGCAATACTGCTGTTTTGGGTGGGGTATGGCGGAGCACAAGATGCACACCTTTGGTCGGTGAAACGAGGTGTTTTTGCGTGGGCAAACCCAATACCTTTCTCACCACATCACTCCAGGCACCCGTGGTGTTGATGATGGACTTACAGTTCCAGTACGTGACGGTTTTATTTGAAAATTCAACGCCGACATGAAACCCCGTGGCGGTGCGTCTCAAAGTCGTGACGTGAGCGTAGTTAAAGCATTGGGCACCATGAATGGCCGCGTCTGCCAGATTGGCAATAACCAGCCTTGCATCCTCCATCTGGGCATCGTAGTACAGGAACCCATCCCGCAAATGGGTTGCGGTGAGGGTGGGGTAGTCTTTGGTGATGGCGGCATGCTCCAAATGACGGTGACCGGGCATCGGATTGGGGAAGCTGAGAATATCATAAAGGGTGAGTCCGAGTTTGAGTTGCCAGCCGGGCCGTCCATGGCCGGGATACACCGGCAGCAGAAACGCCAAAGGCTTTACCCAATCGATTGCGTGACGGAGCAGTAGATTGCGTTCCCGAAGGGATTCGTGGACTAGGCCGAATTGCCGTTGTTCCAAGTAACGCAGGCCGCCGTGAGCCAGTTTGGAGGTTTTACTGCTGGCGCCAAAGGCGAAGTCATGGGAATCAACGAGCACTACCGAAAAGCCGCGAAGTGCGGCATCTCGTGCAATCGCAGCACCGTTAATCCCCCCACCTAGGATCAGGATATCGCAAGCATGGACATTGGACATGGTAGGACTATCCTAGCATTTTATAGTTGCCTCGGGGCTGTTTGTGTCCCACAAGTCTTGTTGTATCCTTTATCGATACGTGCTTTTCGTTTAGCATACTCTTGTTTTAAGTATGGCCTATTTTTCCGGTACGAAGGAGACACGATGAGCGAGTTCCGCATTGAAAAAGACACAATGGGTGAAGTCCAAGTTCCAAACGATTGTTATTACGGGGCGCAGTCTGCGCGGTCGCTTCACTTTTTTAATATCGGTTGGGAAACCTTGCCTCGCGAGATGATTGAGGCCATGGGCATTTTGAAAAAAGCCTGTGCCATGGCCAATGCACAGCTGGGTGTTTTGTCTGCCGACAAACTGAACCTGATCGTTAAGGCCGCGGATGAGGTGATCTCGGGCCAGCTGGACCGGCATTTTCCGCTGTCGATTTGGCAGACGGGAAGCGGTACGCAGTCTAACATGAACGTTAATGAGGTCATCTCCAATCGTGCCATCGAAGTTGCGGGGGGCAAGCTGGGCAGCAAAGATCCCATTCACCCCAATGACGATGTGAACAAATCCCAGTCCTCCAATGATACCTTTCCTACCGCCATGCACATTGCCTCGGCCATGGAAATCCATCGTCGTCTGTTGCCTGCGGTCAAGGGGCTGCGCGATACACTCGATGAAAAAGCCAACGCTTTTCATAACATCGTCAAAATCGGCCGAACGCATTTGATGGATGCCACGCCCGTCACCTTGGGCCAAGAATTTTCCGGCTATGTGCAACAGCTGAACAATGACTTAAACCGCATTGCCCAAGCATTGCCGGCGTTGTATGAACTGGCTATCGGGGGTACGGCCGTGGGCACTGGGCTGAACACGCCCAAAGGATTTGCCGATCTTGCTGCCAAAACAATTGCCGATCTGACCCAACTGCCGTTTGTGAGTGCGCCGAACAAATTCGAGGCTCTCTCCGCCCACGACGCCATCGTGCAGATGAGCGGTACGTTAAAGACTTTGGCGGCATCATTGTTCAAAATCGCTAACGACATCCGGTGGTCTGCCTCCGGGCCACGTTGCGGTATCGGTGAATTGACATTGCCAGAAAACGAGCCGGGCTCCTCGATCATGCCGGGGAAAGTAAATCCCACCCAATGCGAGGCCATGACCATGGTGGCCGTGCAAGTGATGGGTAATGACGCGACTATCGGATTTGCTGGGGCCTCGGGGAATTTTCAGCTCAACGTTTACAATCCCGTGATGATTTACAATTTGCTCCAGTCCGTTCGGTTATTATCAGATGCATGTCGCAGTTTCAACGCGTATTGTGCGGTGGGCATCGCACCCAATCTGGTCAATATCGACAAGAATTTAAAAAATTCTTTGATGTTGGTCACCGCCCTAAATCCCCATATCGGATATGATAATGCGGCCAAAATTGCCAAAAAGGCTCACAAAGAAAACCTGACGCTCAAAGCATCGGCGATTGCCTTGGGCCTCTTAAATGCGGATGAATTTGATGCGCATGTCCGCCCCGAGCAGATGATATAGGCCCAGCATTGCGCGCTGGGAAAACGGTTGTTATAATGCCGCGATGCGAGCTCACCGGGAGGCTATTATAAATGCAAAGAGAATATGAAGTGATGTTTCTGGTAAAGCCCAATCTCGAAGATAGCCGCTACCAGGAAATCATCGAAAAGTTCAAAGCCGTTATCACCAACAACGGTGGCGATGTGGTCAGTATCAATCCTTGGGGCCTTCGTGATCTTGCCCAGGAGTTTAACAAAATTACCCGTGCGTACTATGTGGTGTCACGCTTTAATGCGCCACCTGCATCCCTCAAAGAGCTTCGCCAATTTTTTATGGTAACCGAAGACATCATGCGTGACTTGGTGGTGCTTGTTGATTCGATTGAGCTAAAAGGCGGTCTTGCTGCCAGAGCCAAGCAGAAAGTCGCAACGGAGTCGTAAACCGCAATGGCGTCTATGAATCGTATTATTTTGTTGGGGCGGCTTGCTGATAACCCCGATGTCAAAGTGAGTACCGAAGGGACGCCGTTTGGTCGCTTTGTTTTGCTTGTGGATCGTCCGGATCGGGCCGCAAAAGAAATGGACCCTATTCCAGTGGTAGCCTGGCGGGAAAATGCTGAGGCATTGCAGTCTTTTAAAAAAGATGACGTGGCCTTGGTTGAAGGCCGCATTTCCGTGCGCAGTTTTGACAAAGATGGCGTTCGCAAATGGGTTACCGAAGTGGATGCCCGCAGTATTCGCCGTTTGAATGCCGGTCAACTTGAGGCTGCTGTACCGGTGATGGCCAGCGCAAGCCGGATTTCGACAAAAGACACGGGCCCGGCGTCTGATGACAACTTTGATTTTAGCGATGGGTTGCGATTCCCCGGCGATTCTGACGCGGCTGTGTTAGAGGCTGCGGACGACATTCCGTTTTAAGGCATGGTATGTATAACAACGTATTTTTAATTGGACGACTGGTACGAGACCCTGACATGCGCATGACACCGTCTGGTGTTGCCGTGACAAGGTTTACTATTGCGGTGGATCGCCCGCGTAGCAAGGACCGGGAAAGCAGTGCGGATTTCATTCGCGTGGTGGCCTGGCGACGCCTGGCTGAAATTTGCGGGGAGTATTTGACCAAGGGCAAATTGGTGGCCATCGAAGGCCGGCTCCAAATTGATTCGTTCGAAAAAAACGGTGAGCGTCGCACGTTTGAGGAAGTGGTCGCGGAAAACATGCAAATGTTGAGCCGCGCCAATGCCGAGTCTGACGCTGTGCCGGCTCATACTACACCAGGATAGGGAAGGGGATCTTTAGTTATGTCAAAAGAACAAGTTATTCGTACCCGGAAGCGCCGCCGTCGCGTCTGCGGGTTTTGCGTCGACAAGGCCGAAGTTTTGGATTACAAGGATCTGGACAAAATGCGACGGTATATTACCGATCGCGGTAAGATCGTGGCGCGCCGCAATTCCGGCGCCTGTGCCCGCCACCAGCGCATGGTTGCCGAAGCCATCAAGCGCGCACGCTTTGTAGGGCTGGTTCCCTACTGCGTGGATTAAGGATTAACCCATGGCAAAATCAGTCAATGTTATTTTAACCGAATCAGTGAAGTCCCTAGGTCGTTTGGGCGACCGCAAAAGTGTCAAGATGGGATATGCGTACAATTACCTGATTCCCCAAGGTTTGGCTTTGGTCGCTACGCCAGAAAATGAACATATCTTTACTTCCATCAAGAAACGCCAACTCAAGAACTTGGAAAAGGCCAAAGCCGAAGGCGAAAAAGTCGTGGCCCAAATCCATGGCAAGACGGTGGAACTGGCTGCCAAAATTCACGGCGACGCCATGTTGTACGGCTCCATTACTCCCGGTGATGTGGTTGCCGAGATTGAGCGTCTCTGGACAATCAAACTCGAAAAAAAGCAATTGCACATGCCGGAACACATTCGACAACTGGGCGAATACAAGGTCGTCGTGGATCTGCATCCTGAGCTGGACTGCGAACTGACGCTCGTCGTTACGGCCAAAGAATAACGTTTTCGACCCCCTGAAAAGTTCAGCCCTCGCAGGCGAGATATGCGAGCGCGGCATGCAAGGCATTCAGCGTGATCCGCAGTTAATGTCTTGGATATTGAATCAATGTCCTACAAAGTATATTCTTTGGAATAGAATGAAAACCGTCATCAGTGTTAAGTTAGAGGAAAAAATTAAAGTAGCGGCTCAGGAGGTTGCTAAGAGTGCCGGGTTGACTTTGAGTACCCTCATTGGAGCCTATTTGATCCAAGTTGCTACCACCCGGCGAATTGAGCTTTATGCCCCTGAACCCATTACGCCAAAACTGGAGGGTCTCTTGACCGAGGTTGAGGCCGAACTCAAGGCCAGAAAAACCAGCCCGGTTTTTGATAATGCCGACGATTTTTTAGCCGATTTAAAGAAATAAAGCCGCATGCTCATTCGGTATTTAAGGTTGAGAAGGGTATTAAATCGGAAACCAAAGTCGGATGGTGGTTCCTGCTCCCTCTTTCGATTCGACATCGACAAACCCGCCATGGCTGTTCATCAAATTGAGCACGATAGAGAGTCCCAGTCCGGTGTGGGTGTGTTTGGTGCTGAAAAACGCATTAAATACGTTCTGCCGGGTTTCTTCAGACATGCCGGGGCCGTCATCGGAAACGGTAACGGCGATCCCTTTGCGGGTTTTTCCGTCCAGCTGGCGGTCTTGTGTCGCTACCTTTATGGTAATGTTGCCGGGTTGATGGGTGCCTTGGATCGCTTCTGCGGCATTTTGGACGACGTTGCCGATCATCTGGTAAATGGCCGATGCGTTTGCCTTGATGGATGGCACCTCCGAAAGCGATTCGGTCAAGGTGATGCCATCGGCAGCGTAGTGGGGTTTGGCGGTGAAGAGATAGTCTTCGATAATGTGTTTGACGTTCTCGCTGCGCATGTCGGCATGATCCGCTCGACCATAGACGGTCATGTGATCCATGATTTTTAAGATGCGCTGAATGGCGGCCTGGATGCGATCCGACATCGTCTGAACCATCGCGGGGTCATCGCGTTTTTTGATCAAAATATTGATGCTGGTTTGTAAAATGCCAAAGGGATTGCGGATCTCATGCGCAATCCCCATGGTGAGGTTGGCAAAGGCCGCTTGTTCGGCCATTTTTTGGAGTTGGGATTTGGTGTGTTCGTACTCCGCTTTCACGGCTTCGTACGGCTTAATCTTCTCAAACACGACTTCGGCAAACTGTTGAACGGTGGCCAGAAAGGCCAAGTCGGTGGGGGTATAGGGGGATCCGGAGTCTTTGGGGCCCAGGACGATTACCCCTTCAAGATGTTTACCCGCGGAAAACAGCGGGAGGACAACAGATTTTTTGTGGTATTCCGGTGGAAGAATGGCGATCAGCCCTTGCTGTTGATCAGGGGGTAACGTGTCGATGAGAGTCACAAAGGTCATTCCGGAGAGGCTTTCTGTCATTCCCGCCCCCGATCGGAGTCGAGGATAAACTCCGGCGGGAATCCATCCGGTTTTGGGTTCTGGATCCCCGTCTGCACGGGGATGACCTCCAATCACCACCACCCCGACCGGCTCCAAAATCTCATCCAAGGTGTGGGTCAATCGATTGAAAATGTCCTGGCGCTCAATGGTTGCCCCCAGTTCACCGGAGACCTTCAGGATGGCGGTTTGGGGGTCGTACCATCCCCGCACAAAGGCTCGCCGGGCGGTGGTGATGAGCAGATTTTTCAGGGGGATGGTGGCAAAGGCCCAAAACAACGCCAGCGCGGAAAAGAGGAGAATGGTCCATTGCGGATGCGACCGCCCGATGACCCACGCGCCCGCCAAAGTTGCGATGATGACAACCACCGAAATGGCATAGGCCGTGGCCTTTTTGATCACCACCGAAATGTCCATCAGTTTGTGTTTGGTGATGGCGTAGAAAATCAACAATACGTAAACCGAAACCAGGACGTTGCCATATGGAAAAATGGGAATTCCGAACCACAAAAAGAAATTGGAGGAACCTCCAGAGAATCCGATTATAGATGCTAGAAAAAGATACAAAACCCTATTGGAATCGAGAGAATATTTTTTGATAAACAGGAAAAGGCCTATGCCTACATTGGAAAAGAAGTATGCCAAAAATATGAAAAATGCTGATCCCGCATGGGGCCAGAAATGAAAACCAAGAATGGGGTCAGCTCCATTAACCAATAACGGCGTAAAGGCTAGAGCGGAGAGTAAAAAGAATCCCACCGTATTGTACAGCGTGATTAGGGTTGGCTTTTTGTATTTCGTGAATTCATAGCAAAAGTTGAGAAACGCATAGGGAATGTAAACAATGCTGACCATTAACAGTTTGGCGATCAGTAAAAAGACTGCTCTGTCAGCAGCTAAAAGCCAAAAAAAGTATAGGGAGCTCCAGATCGCGATGCTGAGATTGAACAAGCAGTAGTGAATTAACTGCCGTTTGCGAAGAAAGATGAGCCATGCCAATGCCGTTGAGGTAACCAGGTTGACGATGACGGATGCCAGATCAGCAAGGATCATTATGCAGCACCGGTAAACTCCCCAAAGTAAATAATTTGTTGGGGCGATTCAAAAAAGATGCTGTATTCGCGAAACCTGCAGAGATTGTCCTGAATAAACTGGTGGTAATCAGCCAAACTACGGTGAATAAAATTCCAGTCATAAAGCCACGACGTATACACATGTGGGAACCGCAAATAATCTTTGTGGGCCAATACAAACTTTCCTCCGACATTAAGCGAATCAATGGCTTCTTGCATAAATGATTTTAACACGCGGTCCGGCAAATAATCTGCCAAACCAATATTATAAATAAAATCAAATTTCTGGCCGTTCCACTTCTTAAAAAAGGATTTTAGATCTTCTTTATAAAGCAAAAGATGCACCCGGGGATTGGTTCCAAAATAACGCTCACCGACGTACCGCAATGAAGAAACTTCTTGATCAAAGCAATGAAAGTAGATCCGCTTTTGTTGAATTTTTTCGACAATGGGTTTGATATCAAATCCAGGCCCCGACGCAATGTTTAGGATATGAACTTCAGTTGAATTTACGCTATCAATGAAGTCTTGTACGCGTTTTGCCATGCCCTTAACCCGGAGAATTACGGCCTTTGCTAATGGACCTTCGAGAGCAAGGTAGTCAAAAAATTTGCCGACATTGTCCTCGGAGAGAATTTGATCGTTATACAACTGCTGTAGCATTTCATAATCGCCGGGGTACCCGAATGGCTTTTGCAAACCGCGTCGGGCAATTTTGGAGTTGCTGATATAGGAATAGAGTTCGCCTCGGAAAATGTGTTTTAACTTTTCATTCATCTTGGGGTCGAAACTGCTAAGACTTTCGAGTTGATCAATATGAGAATGGAGTCGGGATTTAAAATCTTGGAAGTTTTTGATAGAGAAGGGGATGTTTTCATAGCCATCTAAAAAATCCAAACAGCGATCAAGAACTGCAAATGCTTCGGAAAAGATCTCGTTTTCGATATCACTTAAATGCTTGATGTGCGACAAAGAGAATGTGCTTTGTGCACGCTTTTTCTTGTAGTTAATCTGTGGAAAAACCGAGAGGGGAGTGACGCTTTTTTCGTCTCTGACGGTAATCCTTGAATGAGTTGAGGACAGAAAGCGTGGCGTGGTAATGAGCGCATTTTGTTCGTCGATCCAGGTCTGTGGTTGGCGTGACTTATTCATCATATAGCCTCTTTTGCCAAGATCTGATGCGACGTCATTTCTGAAAACATTAAGACGGGAATCCGACTATGGTACCGGATAGGCCATAACCTGTCTAACCATTACCCCGATGTTGAATATGCATCTACTCCAACGAAACCATTTTGTTATCGTAGATATAAGCCTGCTCTTTCACTTTTTCCATAGCCTTCATTTTTTGGATAAGACTTGCGGTCACACCGGGGGACAGTTCCAAAATGCTGGAAAGATCGGTTTTTTTTGAGGTATAGTAAGGCAATGCCGACAATTTCAATGTTCTACGGAATCCTGATCTATATCCATGAGGAGGAGTTGCTGGCGGATTGGAAATTAGCCGTGACTGGGCAACCGTTATTTCGCATCAACCCTCTGAGTTAGGGATGCTGATGATAGTTGTAAAATCGGTGTCCTGCCTGGGTTCGTACAAGCTAAATATAACGTTGTCCAACGGAATTGCAGGTGTGTTTGATGTCAGTCCGTACCTGGCATTTGGTGTATTTTCTGAGCTTAAGAATTTGGGATACTTTCAGCAAGTCAGAGTCAATTTTTGTGGCATCGAATGGCCAAATGGCCAAGACTTCAGTGCGGATACCATTTCCCATGACTTGACCCGACATCCTTCTCATCACCAGCAGATATAGGGAAATTCTTTCACAGATTCCATCGCTTTCATTTTTTGGATAAGACTTGCGATTGGTCGCGGTCACGATGATTATGGACAACATCGTAGGCTCCGCCTAATTGGCTTTCCTGGATACGTAGCACGAGGCAGTCAAACTCAAGGCAAAGGACGTAGCCCCGGAAATGGGATCCCCGTCTGCACGGGGAAGACAGCCGTGGAAGCTGGTGAGGGTTATCCGGGTAACCCTTCAACTTCGAGGATGCCCGCCGGAAAGATTACTTGATATAATTGAACGGTGAGCAAGCAAGAGCTGATCCATTTGATCCAACAACAAAAAGCGTATCTACGCCGCTCTTTTGGATTTGAGCATATTTTTTTATTTGGTTCTTTTGCGACTGGCCGGGCAAGCACAACTAGTGACATTGACGTATTGGTTGAAGTTCCTAGGCACGCTAAGACGTACCAAAATTATAGGGGTGCCAAGGCTTTTTTGAAGCAGTTGCTGAATCGAAATATTGATTTGGTATATGCTGATTCTCTAAATCCTGTTGTTCGAAAAGAAATTCAATCCGAGATTATAGAAATTGAATAAAAATCTTCTTTATCTTTTGACCATTTTGGAAGCGATTGAAAAAATAAAACTTTATACGACTTCATTTAGTGATGCGGATGCTTTACCAAATACTATAAAAATATTCAGTATTTAAAGCACACATAATCGGGTGGGTGCATTGGGGGTGATTGCTAAACCATCACGTGATACTTTATACTTTATGGTATGAACTGGGATCGACTGAGCGATAAAAAAGGACAACTGGATGCCTTCAGGCCCTTTCCGTTGGAACTGGTTTCCAACCTGGATCAATGGTTTGCGGTGGAGCTGACGTACACCAGTAATGCGTTAGAGGGAAATACGTTAACCCGACGAGAAACCGCCTTAGTGGTTGAAAAAGGCATCACGGCCGGTGGAAAAAATTTAAAGGAATACATTGAAGCCAAAGCCCATGCTGAAGCGCTGAAGTGGCTTCGCTTAGAGGCTGCATCCTCGCATTTTGAGGTATCAGAAGGCACCATTTTGGAACTCCATCGGCGTATTTTATATCTGACCGATCCCGATTATGCGGGCCGGTATCGAACGGTACCTGTCCGCATTTCTGGGTCCCGGGTTGTCCTGCCAAATCCCATAAAAGTTCCGGATAAAATGACGGCGTTTGTGTCGGAATTGCAGAAATCGAAACGTCATCCGGTTCAGCTGGCTGCCGATGCGCATTACGATTTGGTTACTATTCATCCGTTTGTTGATGGGAATGGCAGAACGGCCCGCTTACTGATGACCCTTATTCTGATACTGCATGGCTATCCACCGGCTATCATTCGGAAAACGGACAGACTTGCGTATCTCTCTGCGCTTGAAACCGCGCAGTTGGGTGGCTCCAAAGAACCATATTTTAAACTTATTTTCGCGGCGGTGGATCGCTCCTTGTCCCTTTATTTGAATGCGCTAAAGGGGAAAGGTGAATCGGCTCCCGAGCCTTCTGAAGGGCTTCTTAAAATCGGCGAGTTGGCCAAACACACGAATCAAACGGTCTCCACGATCCGATATTGGACCCATGAAGGCCTACTGCAAATGGCGTCAACGCTTCCGTCGGGATACGCCCTCTACTCGGAAGATATGATTAAACAATGTACGGCCATTGCGAATCTGAAAAAGAAAGGCCTTTCCCTGAAACAAATTCGGAAGAAACTGGAAGCCTGAGGTATACTAAAAACCAGTGCGGTTTGACATTCTGGTCAAAGGAGACTGGCAATGGACGCGAATGGCCCTGGCCAACATGTGTTTGTGCTGGAAGAAAATGCCGATCTGTTTCCGCTGATTCGATCTGCCCTTGAACCTGCCGGACACCACCTTCACGCATTTTCAGACCCGACGACCCTGATCGATCAAATGGATAGCCTCAGCCACAGCAGCGGTGGACTGGTGGTCATTAATGCCGATAGTCTTTCCCAGAACGTCAGTCAGATGATCCGTCGGATAAAAGACCATACCCACGCCATCGATGTGATCGTGGTTGCACGCCGCCCCTCCCATGAGGATTTTGTGGAGGCCTTGCGGGCCATGGCTAGTAACTACGTCGTCCGCACGGATGATCTAGAGACGCTCATTGCTGCCCTGGACCGGCATTTGCGTGTGTATCCCCTCGCGGCCGTGGACTTGCTCAAGGCCTATCAAGACAAGCAAGGCGTGTTTCGTAAATACCAAGACGATATGTTTCGGGACCTCAAAACCCGTATTCTTCAGCTGAGCCAAGGCGCCCTTTCGGGGAAAACGCAGTCCCCAAGGGCCACGGTCTTGGTCCTCGAAGATGAGCCGGATTTGCAGGACAACATGGCCATTATTTTGGGTGATGATTATACGGTGCTACGGGCATCCGATGGCGAAGAGGCGTTGCAAGTGATACAAAACAATCCCCAAATCGATTGTGCGATTCTCGATATCCACGTGCCCAAGCTCAAAGGAGATGCGCTGTTGGTGCAGCTGAAGACCGAAAATCCGCTGTGTCAGGTGATTGTGTTGACCGGATTTAAGGAGTCGGATATTGCATTAAAGGCGTTTCAAGACGGGGCCTTTGACTATCTGAATAAGCCGGTAACGGATGCGCAAATTTTAGCCAAGGTTGGGGAGGCGATTGCGGTCCGACACAACATCGCTAATAGTTCTGCGTATTTGGCGGTTGAAGAACGGCTGCGCTTATTCAGACTGTTTTGTGATACGGCCTGTGCTGCTCACCATCCGGTGACCTATGACGATCTGTGGGCGTTTTTTCCGGAAACCAAGACCGCGTCTCAACGTTCGGACAAGGTGCTGTCTGAAGCGGACCTGCAGGGGAAGAATTTACTGCCTTTTGTCCAGCGTGAAATGGCTCAGGTCAAAGACCACGACCGCCAGGTTCAGCAAGAACTGGTGCGTCAGTCATTTATAGATTATAATCACTAAATAATTATTTGCGGGTTATAATCATGGAAAAATATTGGGACGCATTGGAGAGCTTAAATCCGTGGTGGCAAGGGCCGGTCAAAGGGCCACCGGTTTACCCCAGGCCCGCTTACACTGAGCGTTTGCTATCCCATCCTGGACATATCATCGACGTTTTGATCGGCGCACGCCGGGTCGGTAAAACATACATTCTTAAAAGTTGCATTCACGAATTGCTCAAAACGCAGTCCCCAGACACGTTGATGTATCTCACAGCGGAATTGCCTGTATTGGCTAACGTCGACCTTGCGGATCTGATCGAGGCGTTTAAAAGACGGGGTAAAAAAGGTCAAAAGAAAACGATTTTTATTGATGAAATCCAAGAAATTAAAAACTGGCAAATGGTGTTGAAATATTATGTGGATACGGACAATATCAAATTCTTTGTTACAGGCTCATCCAGCCTGATTCTCAATCAACAGACCGCACGATTAACGGGTCGATATTTAACCACGCATGTTTTTCCCCTTGGCTATTCCGAATTCTTGTTGTTTAAATCCAAACTAACCGCCAAGGCTTGGAAGCCCAATGCCAAAACCGTGATTGACTATTTGGAGATGGGGGGATATCCGGACTACGTTCTGACAGGTAATCCCCAGTTACTGATCGAAACGACGGAAAGCATTTTATATCGTGATTTATTGTCTTTACATGGGATTCGCAATCCGGCCTTGTTAAAAACGCTGCTACAATTTTTATGTGATAAAGTAACAACGCCTTTGTCTAGCACCACCATCGCGAAAGATCTCAGAATTGATCCCCAAACGGCTGCATCCTACTTAAAATATCTGCAAGATGTCTATTTGGTATATCCACTCTATCGCCAAGGAAAATCCCATCGCATCGTCAAAGGATCCACACCCAAGTATTACCTTAATGATACGGGAATATTAAAATTGTTTTCACAGGTCTCCCGGATTGGCCATTTGGCGGAAAATGCAGTCTTTCTCCGATTTTTCCGTGAAGCCACCCGCTTGGCTTCTGATGTGTATTACGATGTGGCGGACGAACGCGAAATTGATTTTGTAATTAAAAATAAAAAATATGATGTCAAATTCAAACCCATTTCCGAACCGCATTCCGATATGATTTATGTGGTGCCGGAAGTTGATTCGCATACCGAGGCCAAGCAAATCCCCCTGTGGCAATTGTTATCTGCAATCGCCCCCTGACATTTCCGACAACTGTTAGTTTTTTGTTAGGGGGTGGCACTTGCAAGCAGTTGTTGTACGTGCAGGCGGGACCGGATTTAGGCGTACCTGGCTATCCGCTTGCAAAGTCGTTCAGCGCAGAAACAAAACCCGTATCACCCCAGACGAGGCTCGCCAGGCGTTGCATCAACTGGTTCTTTCAGGGGACGAAGCGGAAGAACTGCGGCTGGCCCTGGTTCAGGCTGCACATTCGAAAGAAGAAAGTCTGAGGAGCTGGTACCATTGGCTATCGGTCGCGGGACTGAACTCAGGCGCCTCTCCTGTAAAAGCAGGATATAAGGCGCCCCTGTCGACGGCAGAAGCCATGAGCAATGTCGTATGGCTGGCACCGGACGGAGATGCATCTTGGCAAATAGCAACTGATCCGAGCTCCTATATCTCTTGTTTGCGAAGTTTTCATCAGACTTTAGTGGAGAACTTTTCGAGGCAAATGCGCGGGCTGTCCGAGGTTCTCAGTCCCTTCTATCCGAGAAATCAGAATACCGTTGTGGCATTTTCCGGGGCTTTTGGTACTGGGAAAACCTATTCGGTGAAGACGTGGTTGGCAGGGTTCAAATGGCCTACCATGTCAGGCGTTTCTGCGCCGGACGAGGTAAAGCGGATCCTGAGACAAAAATTCCCATGTGTGCCGTACAGTGCGCTCAATATTCATAGTGGGGTCGTCACGACATGGTCCACGCAGAAGCTTCCGCCGGGAAGTGTCAGGGTGGCCGATGGGATGTTTACGGTGAAGAAAGTGCAAAAGTTGCTGGCAGACCATGTCAGATTGGAACTCATGGACAGCGTGGCTGATCCCATCCACGGTATGAACAGTGTCATGTGTAGGTCCGTTTCCAGAGGCCCTCATATGTCATTTGCTGATTTTGCCCAGTCCTATGTCGAGGCGTGCAGACTCCGGCAGGGGATCTTAAGCGATCCGGCTCAGAGTGGGGTGGCATCTTATACTTTGACGGAGTACAGACCGAACGAAGTGGAAGGCAGTCGGCGGCAAGAGATCATGACTTACAAAGGTGGGCAGATCCGAGTTTCGGACCCTGCAGCTTACGATCGAATTTTAGAAAGCTCCCCCGAAGCAACCCGAATTCAACTCGCCGTGTTGGGCAACACGATAGTGACCCGAGAAACGATTCGGGAGTGGGTCACCCATTCTGCACCGCAATATGCAGGCCTTATTTGGGCGAACTGGCTGCCTTATGAGGGATGTACGGTAGCCGAAGCCTTTGCCGCGAGGATGCATGCGACAACCGACCCCAGACCCGGTACATCAAAAAAAGAAGTAGCGATGTCTGGCTTCCACAGTTATTCCAGCGGAGACGTGTAAAGATCGCGTTCCCACAACACACTCCTAAAAAAAGGGCGTCTATGATCGCAAACTTACCTCTAAGTCACAATGATGGGCTCGGTCACCGCCCGATCCAAAATATCTGTGACTTGGTAAAACGCGTCTCGTAATTTTTGATTTTCGGCAATGGCCTCTTGATTGAGCTTGTCCACAACGCCGGATTCCAGCCACAGGGCATAGGCTTTCCAGTCCTCAATTGACGGATCGATTTTGATGTCTGTTTCGCATTCAAACCGAGTGCGCAACTCGGAAATAGTGGGGTCCATAGGGCCTCCTTTGGTTTAGATTAAGTACAAAATATAAGGATTTTTTATATAAGTAAAGCTAATATTATTATTTCGGTATTGTGAAAAGTATTTACTCGAAAACGCATCAGAAAACTGTGCAAAAGCTAATAAAAGCGCGAGAAGAAGCTGGTCTGACGCAAGCTGAAGTCGCGTCCCAAATTGGTAAAACGCAGCCCTATGTTTCTCAATTGGAAAGCGGCCAAATCAAAATTGATATTGTGTTACTTCAGAAATTGGCCAAAATATACAAAAAATCCGTAACTCATTTTTTGGATTAACACTCACCCCTTCTTCCCGGGGCTGTCCCAAAAGGGATGAGATTGGCGATTTATCGTGCAAGGTTCAACACGACACACAATGACTACGGCAACGCCGTCAAAAACTTAGAGGCGGGTAGTACTTTGACACCGTCTTTGTCGGTGTAGTCGGAGGTGTCCTCGTAGGTTACCAAATACGCATAGGGGATTTGGAGTTTTTCTTTGAAATAAGACAACGACTTGGGAACGCCGTCTTTTTTTAACTTCGCTTCCACACAAAACCAGGGTTTTTTATCCACTGTGACCAGAAAATCCACTTCTCGCTTGTCTTTGTCCCTCAAAAAATGGAGCTCTACATCATATCCCTCGTAGTCTTGAAGATAATGGATCAGTTTCAGCAAATGAGAGACAATGAGATTTTCAAATCGGGCACCGATATCTTTAACTTCGGACCAGTCCCACATATAGAGTTTGGGCTCTTTTTTAAGCGCTCTTACACGCTTGGTTTGGTAAGGATAAATACGAAAATGGTAGTAAAACGATTCGAGAGCTTTCATCCAGCTGTTGATGGCGCGATGGCTAACTTCCAAGTCTTCGCGCAATGTATTGAGAGAGAGCAAAGAACCTACTTTGTCGGGAAGGAGATCTCCCAGTAGTCGCATATTATCCAGATCCATCACTCGAGTCATGTCTCGCACATCTTCGCGAAAAAAGCGGTCTATCCGTTGTTTATGCCAGCGTCGCAGATGGGTATCAGATTGGGTCAGTAAAGGCTCTGGAAAACCACCGAATTTTAAGAGCGTATCCAAATGCTGACTGTTACCGGAAAAACGGAGGGGTAACAGCCGGTTCTCTTTGTCGAAGAGTTGCACACGGGGATAGTGCTCATTGAGCTCTGACAGGCTAAATGGATGTACGCGATAGGAATGATAGCGACCTTGCAAAGAATCGCCGCCCTTGCGGTAGGTATCTAGTCGGGCGCTGCCGGTGATCAAAAACTGCTTGTGTGATTTCAGTGTGTCATATTCGCCCTTGAGCAAGGTTTTCCATTTTTTGTACTTGTGAAATTCGTCTAAGATAATCAGCCTCGTGTCTGCCCATCTCGAATGCAGAATTGCAGCACGGTCCTGTTTTTTGTCCCAGCTGTAGTAGCTGTAATTTCCCGGATAGTAGATTTTCCCGATAATGTCGGTGGAAATGGTGGTTTTGCCCACTTGTCGTGGACCAGAAAGAAAGACCATTTTTTCTTTGAGATCTTCTATAATGTTTTGGGTCAAATACCGGTGGCGAGTCATATTTTCCTCTGTAAATTGAGGATATCAGACCCTGTCCACTTTTGCCTACTAGCAAAAAAAGTCATGCTTTTTTTTGCTACATAGCAAAACTTTCCGTGCCATTTAATGCCACCTTGCCTTTAATCCCTCCCAACTGCCGAAAGGGCAGTGTAAAATGGCGGGTTAAGAGAGATGAGTTATGTTTGATTTTTCCTTTCTTCAGCTCAATCAGATTCCCACCGATGCCGGTGTCTATCAGATGTTGGGGAAAAACGGTCGGATTTTGTATATCGGAAAGGCCAAAAACCTCCGCAATCGTGTCCGCTCCTATTTTCAAAAAAGTGCGGTTTTGCCTTTAAAAACCCAATTACTGGTGGCCCAGGTTGTCCGTATCCAGACCATTGCGACCCGATCCGAATATGACGCGTTGGTCTTGGAGCAACAGCTCGTCCGTACCCATCAACCCCGGTTCAATGTGCTGCTTAAAGATGACAAATCCTATCCGTTTATTCAGATCACGCAACACGAACCCTTCCCCCGGATTCGCGTCACGCGGGAGCGCCGAAACGACGGCCACTTGTACTTTGGTCCTTTTGCATCCATCGGTTCGACCACCTATTTGGTACGGCTGATTCATGACCTGTTTCCCATTCGCGATTGTAAGCAGGATATTGACCTGGAAAATCGCCAGCCGAAATGCCTGAAGCTGGATCTGGGAAAATGCGTGGGGCCTTGCATCTACAAGGATGTCAAGCCGGCCTATGACCGTATGGTAACCGAATTGAAGTTGCTGTTGTCCGGTCGCCATACCGAATTGGTTCGCAACTTGGAAAAAACCATGGCCGAGTATGCGCGGTCTCATGCCTTTGAAAAAGCAGCCAAGGTTAGAGATCAGATTCAACGACTCACTCGCTTCCGGCAGCGCCAACTGGTCAATTTGCCGGGGATGCCGGATCTGCATGTCTGGGCAACTGCTTCAGATGAACGCAACCACTATGTGCTGGTCCAGCAATATGTGGAGGGCAAATTACTCTACCAGCAAGGGTATTTCGTCGCACGTGAAGCGTTTCCGGTAATTTGGGACTTTTTTGTGGAAACCTATGTGGGGTTTTATAACGCTGAGGTGAGCAAGCCCGATGCGATTTTGTGTGAACAACTGGGCTATGATGTACTCAACCAAATCGAAGGCCACCCGAAAAGCTGGGGAGACTTATTGATCGTGCCCAAAATCGGGGAAAAGGCCCAAGTCCTGCAAATGGCCCAAAAAAACGCCAGACTGGCTCTCATCCGAGTCAACCAGCAGGCTGAGGTCCATATTCCCAAGCCGCATATTAATTTGGCTGCGATTCAATCTGCTTTGGGTTTGTCTCGCCTACCACGTCGGGTGATTGGCTTTGATATTTCGCATTTGGGGGGGCAGGGTATTGTGGCTTCTGCCGTGTATTTTTTGGACGGCAAGCCATTTCGGGGTCTGTATCGTATTTTTCATATTCGCACGGTAGTGGGACAAAGTGATGACGTGCGATCAATCCGGGAAGTGGTGTTGCGACGCATGCGCCATGTCATAGATGACGGTGAGTCGATGCCGGACTTGCTGCTCATCGATGGTGGTCCGATTCAGCGGGATTTTGCGATGGATGCCTTGCGAGAGTTGGCTTTGGACGGAAAACTCGATACAATCGGACTGGCTA
>CAYINU010000005.1:34836-49537 GCA_964364855.1 uncultured Candidatus Marinamargulisbacteria bacterium
GATGCCTTGCGAGAGTTGGCTTTGGACGGAAAACTCGATACAATCGGACTGGCTAAAAAAGAAGAAATTCTTTGGACAACCCGTGGTCCGGTGGCCTTGAAACATCATGATCCTGGATTGCAGTTTTTTCAGCGGATTCGCGACGAAGCCCACCGCTTTGCCAATCGCCATCAGCAAAAACGACGGTTCCATGCCCTCTCCAGCGTATTAAGCGAACTCAAAGGAATGGGACCCAAGCGGGTCCAACGGTTGTACCAAACCTATCACACAGTGGCAAACATGCGTCAGGCAGTGCCCGCCGAAATGGCCAAAACGATTGGCATACCATTACGGCTGGCAGAAGAGGTGGTTCTCCGATTAAACGAATCTTCATCGTCCTAATACTTATTTTATCAACCGTATCGGCCTTTGCTGCACCAGCTGATGAGGACACGCAGGACCGTCTCCAAGACATCCGCGAGGCCATCGAAAAAAACCGTACCGTCATCCGGCAAAAGGAACAGCAAAAATATGCGTTGCACAATGAGCTGAGCCGGTTGAGCCGGGATCTTTCCTACACGCAAAAGCGGTTGGAATGGGTCCAAAACGACAAGGCGGCTACCTTGCGTCAGATCGGATCGGTTTCTAATCGTATTGCGCAACTTCGGGCCGATTACCAGCGACAAAGCGGTCTGTTTGCGCGTCGGATGGTCCAGTTGTACAAGAACCAAAACATGGGGTTTTTGGAGCTTATTTTTTCCACGAAGGATTTTATTTCTGTTGTGGAGTCCTCTTATTTGATCGATCGACTTCTCAAAGGAGACATTGATCTGATCGAAAAAATCAAACAAACCCGTTCCCAAATGGAAAATGAGCAGGAAAAATTGGTCGGCCAACGGGGACGCATTGTTGCAATGGAGTCCGAGATCCAGTCGCGTCGGTCTAAGCTGGACCGTACCGCCCAGCTCAAACAACGCAGTATTACCGAGCTGTCCCGGGAAATCGAGGAATATGAACGACAAAATCGTGAGCTCGAAGAAACCTCTCGCGAAATCGGCTCGTTGATTCGCCGGCAGGGCAGTAGTGGCCAGTCCCTGGGTACGGGTACGTTTGTCAAACCGGCATTGGGTTGGATTTCGTCTCGTTTCGGCTACCGGCGCCATCCTATTTTCAAGCGGGTCATTTTCCATTCCGGAATCGATATTGCGGCCAAACATGGCGATAAAATCCGGGCAGCTGATTCCGGAACGGTCATTTTTTCCGGTAGAAAGGGGGGGTATGGCAATGTTACAATCATCGATCACGGTAACAATCTCTCCACGTTGTATGCGCATCAATCGCGCCTCATCGTCTCGGAAGGGGAGAACGTCCGTCAGAACCAATTGATCGGTTATGTGGGGCAAACCGGATATTCCACAGGTCCGCATTTGCACTTTGAAGTGCGGAAAAACGGTACCCCCGTGGATCCCCTTCAGTATCTGAGGTTATAGGAGCGCTTATGAAACCCTCGTCCACACTCAAAGCATTTTTATCCGGAGTCCTGGTCACACTTTTTGTGGTTGGCGCGGGGTTTGTTGTGAAAACCTACTGCATGTCCGACTTTGAAAAGCCGGATATCGACCTGGTTTACTACGTCAATGACGTTTTAAAAAACTACTACGTTTCAAAAAATGTCGAGGAATCGGCGCTGGTCTACGGTGCCATCCGCGGGATGCTGGAATCTCTGGAGGACCCCTACACCCGGTTTATGGAGCCCAAGAGTTTTCAAGATATGCAGATTCGCCTGGACGGTGAATTTTACGGTATCGGCATTAACATCGGCTTGCGCGACAAGCAGCTGACCGTGATTTCACCCATCCCGGGTACGCCGGCGGCCAAAGCAGGTTTGCGACCTATGGATCGCATTGTGTCGATCGACGGGGCATTGACGGGCACCATGAGCCTGAACGAGGCGGTGAGCTTGATTCGGGGTCCACGAGGCCAAACCGTTGTTCTGGGTATTTTGCCTCCTGACAGTACGGCGACCCGATCGGTCAACATTACCCGCGAGAAAATACATGTTTCCGTTATCGAAAAACAAGAAGTGTTTCCCGTCACGGGCTCCAAAGTAGGGTACGTGCGTTTTAATACCTTTGAAAGCAAATCCGCGTCGTCCGAATTGGCGGCTTCCCTGCGGCAGATGAACAAACAAAAGGTAGACGCTTTTGTATTGGATTTGCGAGGAAACGGTGGCGGACTCCTGGAAAATGCGGTCTCTGTTGCCAGTTTTTTCTTGCCGGGTGGGAACGTGGTTCAAACCGTGAACCGGGAAGGTATTCGTTCCACGAAACCAGCATCCGGTGACGTCATATTTGAAAAGCCGATGGTCGTCCTTATTGATCAGGGCTCTGCGTCCGCCTCCGAAATTGTGGCCGGCGCGCTCAAAGACAATCAACGTGCGACCATTGTCGGCCAGCATTCTTTTGGCAAAGCGACCGTGCAAAGCGTATTGCCCCTGCGGGATGGATCCGCTGTCCTGTTCACGGTGGCCAAATATCTCACACCCAACGGCACGGACATTTCCAAGTCCGGCATCACGGTGAACGTGGAAGCCGCAATTTCAACTGACGATATGCGAGAATTGTACATGCCTGAAAAATATACCTACGCTCGGGACTCGCAGTTGCAAAAGGCGCTTCAGGTTGCGGTTTCCCAATTGGGAAAAAGGGGTTCGTAAATGATAGGGGTTATCGGAGCCGATCATAAAAAGTCGTCTGTGAAGCTGCGTGAGCGCTTGCATTTTACTGCCGACAAACGCCAGGCGTTCTGGGAAAGTGTTCGAAAAGAAGGCTGGGTCTCCGAATGCGTCATTTTGTCGACCTGCAATCGGGTGGAGATTTATTTTGTGGCCGAGGACATGGTTTCTGCCTCCATGTCAGTGCGTCGTGCCATTGCCGCTTGCCAAGAACTGTCTGTGGAAGTTGTCAATTTTTTGGTATCCGAACACGCAGAAGACGCTGCTTTGGAGCGGCTTTTCTCGGTCACTTCGGGTATCGAGTCGATGGTTTTTGGCGAAACTGAAATTTTGGGCCAAATCAAAGCCGCCTATCATGCTTGCTTTGAAGAAAAGATGACCAGTGCGATATTGAACAAGGTGTTCCAAATGGCCATCGCCGTCGGAAAGCGGGTCCGTGAAGAAACGGCCATCAGCCAAGGGTCAGCCTCGGTCAGTTCGATTGCCATTGATGCGATGAAAGAACACTATGGTGATGACTTTTATAATCGGAACATTCTGATCATTGGTGCTGGTACGATGGCGACTCGGGCCATTAAAAAACTACAGGGGCTCGGACATCGGAATCTCTATTTGACCAATCGGGGTGCCGAACGGATGGCCAGCGTAGCTGCCGACCTGGAAATTACGCCGGTTGCCTACGGTGCCGCATTGTCCAATCTGGATTGTTATGACGCCCTCATTGCGGCCACCAGTTCCCATACCGTTATTTTGTCGCCGACCCATTTGGGCGCGCTGACCGAGCCGATGTTTATTATCGATCTGGGTGTTCCCCGCAATGTCGACAACCGCGTGGGCAGCTTTACCCCGGTGACCTTGGTGACCATCGACGATTTGACCGAAATTGCCAATCGTAATGTAGAAAATCGCAAACGCGAATTGCATGCGATCCGAGATATTATTTCCTCCGAAATCCTTGATTTTTGGCAGTGGTATAGCTACAAACTCCAGCACGCCGCCGTCGCATGAGCGGCCACCCGCTGCGTATCGGCACTCGCGGATCCCGTCTCGCCCTGGCTCAGGCAAGCCGGGTGCGGGATGCCCTACTGGCCCAGCATCCCAACTTGGACATTCAGATCAACGTTATCGCCACCCAAGGGGATATCGATCACACGCATACGTTAACGGAGTTGGGAGGCAAAGGGGTCTTTGTAAAGACCATCGAATCGGCCCTGGTCAACGACGAAATTGACATTGCCGTTCACAGTCTAAAAGACATGACCTCTGCCCAAGACACACGCCTGGAGCTCAGCGGCTTCTTGCACGCCGAATCCGTATGTGATGTGATTGTGTTTCGCGAATTTTCTGCCTTGGAACTTCTGCCACAGGGCGCGCGGATCGCCACGGGCAGCAACCGCCGTCGCGCCCAATTGTTCCAGGTTCGTCCCGACCTGATGTTTTGTGACGTTCGGGGCAATGTGGATACCCGGCTACAAAAACTCCAGTCGGGTGACTGGGATGCCTTGGTGATGTCCGAGGTGGGTCTGATACGGTTGGGAGTGTCTGTTCCCCGGATTCAGCGGCTGGATCCCACGACCTTTGTGCCGGCCCCGGGTCAGGGCGTCATTGCCCTGCAAACACGGAAAATAGACGCCTCCACTCGTACCCTGTGTCAAGTGGTTTCAGACACCCAGCAGGCCAAGGTGTCCCTATTTGAGCAATCTGTTTTGGAACTGGTGGGGTTTGATTGTCGGTTGCCGTTGGGTCTGTATTCTCGCATGGAGAAAGCGTCTTTTTCGGTAACGGCCCATTTGTCTGATATGCAATACCGACCCCTCATATACCATACCTGGACCGTGCCCGAGGATGAACGCGGTGGCCTGGTCGCCACGGTTGCCGATGCCCTGCGCCAGTGGGTGCCGAATGCCCCGTGAAATGGCTACCGTTGTCTTGGTGGGAGCAGGCCCAGGCGATCCATGGTTATTGACTCGCCGGGCGATCGATTGTCTGCAGTGTGCCGACGTGGTGCTCTACGATTATCTTGTGCATCCCAATTGTTTGACCTATTGCCGCGACGATGCCCGATTGATCTGCGTCGGAAAACGAAAAGGGCACCACTCCAAGACCCAAACCGCTATTCATCGCTTGATAGGCTATTACGCTAGTCGGTGTAAACGCATTGTTCGCCTCAAAGGAGGAGATCCGAGTGTCTTTGGCCGGGGCGGGGAAGAAATGACCTATTTGCGGCGCCGTGGCATTCCGTTTGAGGTAGTTCCGGGTGTGTCATCCGTCCATGCGGTGCCAGCATATGCTGGCATTCCCGCTACTTACCGGGGATTGTCGCGTTCGGTGGCATGGATGACGGGTACCACGCGAGCCGGAAAGGCCGTTCGTCGTATTCCCGATGCCGATACCTTGGTTATTTTGATGGGGATTACCCACATCGAGGCATTGACCCAGCGATTGCTTCGTGAAAAACGATATTTCAAAACCACGCCGGTGGCCTTAATTACCTGGGGAACACTGGCCGCACAGCGTACTTGGATTGGCACCCTCGGATCCATCAAAGATCGTCCCGAAGATCTGGTGCCACCGGCTTTGATGGTCGTCGGCAACGTGGTGGATCTGCATGCCAGCTTAGACTGGATCCAAAATCGGCCCTTGCATGGCCGCCGCGTTGTGTTGTTGCGCACACTCGCGCAATCGGCCGAACTGGAAACCCTATTGAGTCGCTTGGGTGCTGAGGTGGTTTTGATGCCGCTGATCGCGCAAGTGCCCATCGCCACAACGATCCGGCAGTTCACGCCGTCCAAGCTGCGCCGATTTACCCATGTTGTGGTCACGAGTCCGTACGGTGTCAAGCAACTCATGCATAACCTGTCGCAAAACGGTCTGGATGCACGGGCACTCGCCGGAAAAACGCTGGTGGCCGTGGGACCGAAAACCGCAGACGCATTGGCCGAAGTCGGCCTGCGGGCCGATATCGTGCCAGCGGCCTATTCGCAGGAGGGGATTTTGGAGGCGTTGCGTGATGTAAAGGGTACTATGTTTTTGCTGCCTGTCGCCCGGGATGCCCGATCCACGCTGGCTACGCTCCTGCGCCAACGGGGAGCCAAAGTCACCGTTGTCTCGACCTACAAAACCGTTCCCCGAAAGCGGGTACTCGGTCAGCCTACGGATGGGGATTGGGTGGTGTTTACCAGCAGTTCTACCGTGAAGGAATTTTTTGGTCGGTTTGGTGCTTTAAAAAAGCAGATTCGCTGTATTAGTATAGGACCTATGACTCAGGCGACTTTGGCACTGTATGCCGATGGACCTATTGTAATGGCTCAGGCCGCGACGGCCACTGCCATTGTGGAGGCCCTTTGTGCGGCCTCGGAATGGGCGGGCTAAATGGCATTTCCCAAAACCCGTGCCCACCGGTTTCGCCGCTCGGCCCATATCCGCCGTTTTGTACAAGAAACCACCTTACATGCGTCTGATCTGATCTTGCCCCTTTTTGTTCACGAGGGTCTGCAGGCGCCGCGACCCATCGTGACTTTGCCTGGGATTGCTCAGCAGAGTTTGGGTTCGGTTGTCGCTGAGGTCAAATCCGCGATTGATCTGGGTATCAAGGCGGTTATTTTGTTCGGCATTCCCTTGATCAAAGATGACACGGGTGAAAATGCTGCTGACGATGACGGTATTGTCCAAAAAGCCATTCGCGAATTGAGGGCCACCTTTCCCGAATTGGTCATTATTGCCGATTGTTGTCTGTGCGAATACACCTGCCACGGCCACTGCGGGCTGGTCCAGGATGGACGGCTCAACAATGACGCCACTCTGGAAATCCTCGGCCGTATTGCGGCGTCATACGCCCGTGCAGGGGCCGATGTCATTGCCCCGTCGGGGATGATGGACGGTATGGTCATGGCTATTCGGTCCGCCTTGGATGAGCATGGCTTTTCGGACCGCTCCATTTTGTCGTATGCAGTCAAATATGCGTCTCAGTTTTACGGGCCGTTCCGCGAAGCGGCCGGGTCCACCTTTAAAGGTGATCGCCGTCATCACCAAATGGCGCCGTCGCAAGCCCGAGAAGCGGTTTTGGAGGCGACCCAGGATGTGGAGGAGGGTGCCGATTTTATTATGGTCAAGCCGGCCTCTATGTATATGGACGTCATTCGCGAAGTGCGGGATACGGTTACCGTTCCGGTGTGGGCCTACCACGTGTCCGGGGAATATGCGATGCTCCACGCCGCAGCCCAACAGCAGATCATCGATGAACTGCCAGCTGCGCTTGAGGTGTTGGTGGGACTCAAACGGGCCGGTGCGGATCATATCATCACTTACTATGCCAAAACGGTAGCCGCTCATCTAAATGCCAAACCATGAGTACTTTATTTGAACGGGCGTCACGGGTATTGGTTGGGGGGGTAAACAGTCCCGTACGAGCGTTTAAGCACGTCGGAGGAGAACCCATTTTTTTTAAGTCTGCTCGGGGTGCGCATGTGGTATCCGAAGACGATCGGACTTACATCGATTATGTCCTGTCCTGGGGGCCTCTGATATTGGGCCATGCGGATCCGGATGTCGTAAAAGCGGTTCAAGATGCGGCGACAAAAGGCCTGTCGTTTGGGGCGCCATGCGTGACCGAAATTGAGTTGGCCGAGCGGGTGCAGACCTTTTTTCCGCATTTGGAAAAAATCCGCTTTGTCAATTCGGGTACCGAGGCTGTGATGAGTGCCATCCGGTTGGCTCGCGGCGTGACGGGCCGTAAGCGTATATTAAAATTTAACGGATGCTATCACGGTCATGTGGATGCCTTGCTGGTAACAGCGGGTTCCGGGGCTCTCACCGGTGGCAAACCGGACTCGGATGGCGTGCTGGCCGAATGGACGCAATACACGCTTCAAGTCGAATACAACGACAGCGCGGCGGTTCGCGAGGCCTTTGCTGCTTATGGTGCCGATATTGCAGCCATCATCGTCGAGCCGGTTGCCGGCAACATGGGCGTGGTATTGCCGGTTCCCGGCTTTTTGGAAACCTTGCGGCAGCTGTGCAGCGACCATGGCAGTATCCTGATTTTTGATGAAGTGATGACGGGATTTCGTGTGGATCCGCAGGGGGCTTTTGCCGAATTTGGCATCGTGCCGGATCTGACTTGTCTGGGAAAAGTGGTCGGGGGTGGGATGCCTGTGGGCGCTTATGGGGGGCCGTCGGCGCTGATGAATCACGTTGCGCCATTGGGAGGGGTCTATCAGGCCGGCACCTTGTCGGGAAATCCCGTGGCGATGGCTGCCGGTATTGCAACGTTATCCAAGCTAGAAGATCCGCATCGTTTTACCGCGGCTGCTGATCGAACCGCTGAGCTGGCAGAGGGTTTCCGAGACCTCTTTTCCTGCCACCGCTTGCCCTATGTTGTGCAGTCCATCGGGACGATGTTTTCTATATTTTTGACTGAGGGTCCTGTGCAGTGTCTGGCCGATGTACAGCGCCAAGACCGTGATCTGTTTTCCCGGTTTTTCCACCACATGCTAAGCGAAGGTATTTATTTGGCTCCGTCGCCATATGAGGCCGGATTTTTATCCTGCGTTCATTCCCGCGAGGACATTGCCCACACCTTAAAGGCGGCAGACCGGTTCTGGGCCTCGGGCCAATGAGTCTTTTTGAAAAAGTATTTAAATCACAGAAAATAGGTATGGCCCTGCCTGCCGATTGGCAAACGGTATGGGATTCCCCGGACCGATTATATAACCGTATTATCTCAGCTTTGCAAAAGCCCACGCCCGACGTTTTGCCGGCCATTGACCGGCTGAAGCAGCTGTCTTTGGATTTGCAGCGTGACACGGTGTTGCGCGGGATCTATTACCGGACAATGGGCCAGCTCCCCGAGGCCAAGTCCGTATTTCGCCAATTTATACATAACCACGGTCCGGATTCTCTCATTTTGATTAATTTGGCCAAGGTCTATGTCGAAGAAAAAGACGAGGCAATGGCCTCAGAAGTTCTTTGGCAGGCCCTGCGGCAGGATCCCAATCATCCGAATGCCTTGGGGTTGTGGGTCGCGCTCAATTCGCAAGACGACCAAGGTCCAGCCTACGAAGCCGCTCTTTCTCGCGTTGCAGCGTTGCCGGATGCGTGGATGGCCCATTTGTATCTTCTGATTTTGTACACCCAGACCGGCCAGGTCGAGGCCAAGGCCCACATGGTCAGTTGGCTGACCGGTTATTTGGGACATCATTCGGATGCTTTACTGGCTGCTGTTGCCCATCTGCACAGCGAAGGCAGATGGGAGTTGATCGTTGCCGTGGCCGAACCCGTCTATGCGCTCAATACCCACGATCCGCAGGTGGGCCTGGCCTTGACGGAGGCCTATTTGCAAAACGGCCAAATCGAAATGGCGCAGGTGCTGGGGGAGTCGTTGCTTCGGCTCCTGCAAACCAGCCAGAATACCGATGTGTCGGCCTTGGCGCGAAAGCTGAGGCAACTCCTCAAAAAAGTATAAGTCCTTTATAATGCCTCCTCCTATGGATGCGCGACTCATCAAAAAGTACCGTCCGTTCCCCCCCTTGGCGTTTCCAGAACGTCAGTGGCCCAACCGGCAGATCTTAAAGGCACCCACGTGGTGCAGCGTGGATTTGCGGGATGGTAACCAGGCCCTGGTCCAGCCGATGAATTTGGCTGAAAAGCTGCAACTGTACGAGTTGCTGGTCAAAATCGGATTTAAAGAAATCGAAATCGGCTTCCCCTCGGCAGCCAAGGTAGAGTTTGATTTTTTGCGCCAATTGGTGCGGGACCACCGAATCCCCGACGATGTGTCCGTCCAAGCCCTCACCCAAGCGCGCGAACACCTCATCGCCAAGACCTTTGAGTCTCTCAAGGGGGTCAAACGGGCCATATTGCATCTGTATAACTCCACCTCGCGATCCCAGAGGGACATCGTGTTTCGCATGACCAAAGATGAAGTCAAAAATCTGGCATTGCGCGGGGTAGAGCAGGTCATTGCCCATGCCAAAGCCTCGAAGGCTGAGATTGTATTTGAGTATTCGCCGGAGAGTTTTACTGGTACCGAAATTGAGTTTGCTCTCGAGGTCTGCGAAGCCGTGGTCAAAAAGTGGCGGACATATTCGGCTTCAAAGGTCATTTTGAACCTACCTGCAACTGTCGAACTCTGTACGCCGAATGTCTATGCCGACATGATCGAGTGGTTTATCATCCACATGAAACAGTCGGATCACGCCATCATTTCGGTACACACCCACAATGATCGCGGTACTGGCGTAGCTGCCACCGAATTGGGTTTGATGGCGGGGGCGACTCGGGTGGAGGGAACCTTGTTTGGCAACGGTGAGCGCACAGGCAATCTCGACATTGTGACCACGGCATTGAATCTGTACAGCCAGGGCATCGATCCCAAACTGGATTTGCATGCGATGGACTCTATCGTCGAGACCTACGAGCAATGTACCAAGATGACGGTACCGCCACGACACCCCTATGCAGGGTCTCTGGTGTATACGGCCTTTTCGGGGTCTCACCAAGACGCCATCAAAAAAGGCTTAGACCTCCGCCGTGAGACCCACAACACGGTTTGGGATGTGCCCTATTTGACCATCGATCCGTCGGATCTGGGGCGGACCTACGAAGCCGTCATTCGGATCAACAGCCAGTCCGGTAAGGGCGGCGTCGCTTACATCATGGAAAACGAGTTCGGTTGCGTGCTCCCCAAGGCCATGCATCCGGAGTTCGGCGCAGCGGTTCAGCAACTGACCGATCGCACGGGAAAAGAATTAAAACCGAAAGAAATTTGGTCTCTATTCAAGTCGACCTATCTGGATGTCAAAATACCCTATCAATTTGTATCTTTTGAAGCCTTTCCCTCTGGTAAAAAAGGCAATGTCACCTGTATACTGGTAGTCAAGGAAAATTCCCGGAAAAAGACCTTAACAGGCGAAGGTAACGGCCCTATCGATGCATGCAAAGCGGCCTTATTGGCACTGGTTCCTGCATTTAAAATCGTGTCTTACCAAGAACATTCGCTTTCCCAAGGCTCCGATTCGCTGGCGATTTCCTATATCCAAATTGAAATGCCGGACGGTAAATTGTTGTTCGGTGCGGGAATTGACCCCAACATCGATACCGCGTCTGTCCGAGCCCTGATCAGTGCATTAAACCGACTCTCAACCGACACACCATAGGAGGCAACTGTGCAAATTATTTCAGTACTGGCCGTTTTGGGACTTATTGACACCGGATACTTGGTTCTTCACTATTTCGGGTTACCCGTACAATGCGTGCTTGCTTCCGGCTGTCATGCGGTATTGGATAGTGCTTATGCGCATGTTTTCGGCATGCCCATGGCCTTTATCGGATTGGCGGTTTACGTCTGGCTGTTCTTGGTTAGCCTGTGGAACCTGATTCGGGTGGAATGGCGCATTCCCGCCAACCGCTGGATCTGGTGGGTATCGACACTGGGATCTCTGATTAGTTTGTATTTGTTGTGGGTTCAGGCCTTTGCGATCAAAGATTTTTGCCCGTTTTGCCTCATTTCAGCGGCGTTGATGATTGGTATCTGGGCGGTCTCCACAGTTAACCTGTCCCGTTTTCATGACAAAGTTTGGCAACGGCCCGAGCTGATCGGTGTGGCCTTTTGGACCACCATCATTGCCCTATTGGTCGCAGCCGAGGCGTTCGGGCTAAAAATTCAGATTGACCACACCTCCAAACGAACCCACATGGAGGAAAAGGTCGTTGTGGCCACGCAGCCGGATGGCAGCCCCATTTACATGAGCGATGTGGACAATACCTTGGGATTGCGGGGAACCGACATCAAGAAAAAGCTCCATAGTTTTCGTGAAATGACCCTTCTGAATATGCTGGTTGAACGGGAGGCCGCTCAGCAAGGGGTGTCGGTCAATGCATACGTTCAGAATGTGGTAGGGACCCAGCAACCTCCGGTGACTGAGGCCGAAATCGATGCCTTTATTGCACAAAACAAGATCAAGGATCCCGGCAATGGCTTCAATCTGCGTGAAGCCGTGTCTCGACATTTGATCGGCTTCAAACAGCAACAGATGTTCCAATCCCATTTGGAGAGTCTGAAGAAAAAATACCAATTTAGTCTGCCGACCCTCCCATCGATTCCCACCATCAATGCGTCAGGCCACCCGTCCCTAGGACCGCAAAAAGCACCCATTCAGATCGTGGTGTTTTCGGACTACCAATGCGCCTTCTGTGCGCGCTCACATGACCAGATGGAAAAGTTGGCTCAGGCTTTCCCGGGTGACATCCGGTGGGTCCATATCAATTACCCATTGGCTGCCCACCCCCAAGCTTACGCAGCGGCCGTGGCCGGTGTTTGTGCGAACCAGCAAGGCCGCTTCTGGGAATACAGCCGCGAATTATATGCCAACATGACCCGTTTAACACCTGAAAATTTGCGCCTGTTCGCGCACAAGCTGGGCCTAAACGATGCCCGCTTTGCGACCTGCCTAGATAGTAAAGAAGCTCGGGCTAGGGTGGATGCGGACATGAAATTGGGCAAGTCTATCGGGGTCGTCGGAACTCCGACTATCATTTTGAATAATCAGTACGTCGAGCAAATCCCCAATGAAATGCAGGTTCGAATGTTGCTGGGTCAGCGCCAACAGAGTAAATAAAAACGGAGTCGTGAAAAATTCTGAGCCCCCTTTTCTGAGGGGGAGGGTTGCTTTTCTGGAATTTATATTAGGATTGCAATACTAATATTTTTTGCTAATATTAGTATTGCATTACTATATTTTTAGGGTGGAAATCGTATGGATGATTGTTTGGTGACTTGTTTTCAGATCAGTAAAGAATACCTCACCAATTATTTAAGACCTGTTCGCAGGCAAGACAACCCTCTTGAATTTCAGCGCTATTTCTTGGCCTATAGTCATCCTTGGAAATCTCACCGCTTTGCCATTTTGCTGGGTCCGAGAGGGATGGGAAAAACAACGGCCTTGTTGCAGTTTATATGGATTGAACTTCGTAATAACCTACAACGCAATACTGCATTATATGTTCCTATCGACCATTTTAAGCTGAAGAAATTTACCCTGTATGAGATTGGGGAGCAATTTGCCAATTTTGGGGGACGTCTCCTATGCATCGATGAAATTCACAAATATGAGAATTGGGCTCAGGAGTTAAAAAGTCTATACGAAACGTTTCCCGATCTCACATTTGTTGTTTCTGGAAGTTCGGTTCTGGAGATTGGGAAGGCATCTCATGATTTAAGTCGTCGTGCGCTAGTGGAAACCGTATATGGCATGTCTTTTCGTGAATATCTCGAACTAAAATACATGGCAAAATTTTTTAATAGCAAAATAGCGGCAAACCTGAGTGTTTGTCCCTTAGATGCCATACTTGGTCATCATGAAAATAACAGTCGTCTGATTGTCACCTTTCTGGAACAGAATGACATCAATGTATTGGCTGAATTTAAAAGTTATCTCGAGGAAGGCTATTATCCGTATTTTATAGAATTTGTATCTCATGCCGAAGGAAAGGCCATGTTTTGGCAGACATTGGAGCAACAAGTCCATGTCACCATCGAGTCCGACATTCCTAACCTATATCCCTCTTTAACTGGGGTTTCCATTCAGAAAATATCCAAATTACTATCCTTTATTGCAGAATCTGTTCCTTACGCCCCCAACTATAAAAAACTCAAAGAAGCGCTTGAAATCGGTGATGAGCGAACCCTAAAACAGTATTTAAAAATGTTAGAGGATGCACAACTTATTCAGGTGCTGTATAAAAATCCAACTGGATTTAAGCAAGTTGAAGAAGTCGGGAAACTGTATTTGCAAAACACGAATTTGCAGTGGGCGTTGAGTACAAACAGCAATAGCGGGACGTTGCGCGAAACTTTCCTATTAAGCATGCTCCGACAGCAAGGGCACACTGTTTATCAGCCTTTGGAAGGTGATTTTTTAGTTAAGATAGATAAAAAAGATGTGATTTTGGAAGTTGGCGGTAAGAAAAAAAACAGACACCAAGTTTACGCGCAAAAAACGGCCTATGTCGTGGCAGACGATCTGAAAGTCGGCATTGGCCAAAAAATTCCGTTGTGGCTCTTTGGGTTTCTATATTAGAAGCCCTCTCATAAATGCCCCATGCGGCGTTATTCCTCGCATGCCAATCCTCATATAGCGCTGCTATGCTCCGGTTGACCTGCTCAGAATGCATGGCCTGAGTCATCTCTGAGACGGCTTCCCTATTGATGAGACCAGCTCTAGCTAAATATCGCCGAATTCAAAAATTCCTCGTTGGACTTTGTTTGGCCGAGGAGTTTGATGAGTTCTTCGGTGGCGCTGTCGGAGTCAATGTTTTTACGCAATAGATAGGACTTTTTCAGCACGGCTGCTGGCAGCAGTAGTTCTTCTTTGCGGGTGCCTGAATTGACGATATCAATGGCAGGGAAGATGCGGCGGTTGGCCAACTTGCGATCCAGGTGGAGCTCCATGTTGCCGGTGCCTTTGAACTCTTCGTAGATGATGTCATCCATGCGGGATCCGGTGTCGACTAATGCCGTGGCAATGATGGTCAGACTGCCGCCATTTTCGATCTGACGTGCGCCGCCAAAAAACCGTTTCGGCTTGTGCAGTGAGCTGGGGTCTAGACCACCAGACAGCGTCCGGCCAGAAGGAGGAACGACCAGGTTGTAGGCCCGGGCCAAGCGGGTGATGCTGTCTAGCAAAATCATGACATCTTTGCCACATTCCACCAGTCGTTTGGCGCTTTCCAGGACCAATTCGGAAACGCGGACATGTTGTTCCGGCGGTTCGTCGAAGGTGGAATAGATCACCTCGCCTTTTACTGAACGTTCCATGTCGGTGACTTCTTCGGGCCGTTCGTCGATGAGTAGGACCTTGATAATGACCTCGGGATGATTCATAGCGATTGCATTCGCGACGTCTTTGAGAATGCTGGTTTTGCCGGCCTTAGGAGGAGACACGATGAGCGCGCGTTGGCCTTTGCCGATGGGGATGAGCATGTCCATCA